>NZ_CP062500.1:0-304103 GCF_014879975.1 Vibrio bathopelagicus
GTGTCATCTTCGCTTTGGTTGCAATGCTTGCAACAGCTTCAAGAAGAGTTACCAGCTACAGAATTCAGTATGTGGGTACGTCCGTTACAAGCGGAGCTCAATGGTAATACTCTAACTCTATTTGCACCAAACCGATTTGTACTCGATTGGGTGCGCGATAAGTACTTAAATAGCATCAACCGTTTGCTACAAGAATATTGTGGTAATGATATTCCGCATCTTCATTTTGAGATCGGAAGCAAACGAGTGACTGCTCCAAAATCTGAGACTATCGCCCCAGCTCGCACACGTACAGCAGCTGATGTGGCCGCTGAATCGTCGGCACCTGCGCAGTTACAAGCTCGTAAGCCTGTTCACAATATATGGCGTGATGAAGAGCCGGTAGCGGTTGACCTTAACCACCGCTCAAACGTAAACCCAAAACATAAGTTCAATAACTTTGTTGAGGGTAAATCAAACCAATTGGGTTTGGCGGCGGCACGTCAGGTTTCTGATAATCCAGGAACAGCCTATAACCCGTTGTTTTTATACGGTGGAACCGGTTTAGGTAAAACGCACTTGTTGCATGCGGTGGGTAATGCCATTGTTGACAACAAACCGAATGCTAAAGTGGTTTACATGCATTCTGAGCGTTTTGTTCAGGATATGGTAAAGGCGCTACAAAATAACGCGATTGAAGAATTTAAGCGCTACTACCGTAGTGTTGATGCGCTGCTTATCGATGATATCCAATTCTTCGCAAATAAAGAGCGTTCTCAAGAAGAATTCTTCCATACCTTTAACGCGTTGCTTGAAGGCAACCAACAGATCATCCTAACGTCTGACCGTTATCCAAAAGAGATCAACGGGGTAGAGGATCGTCTCAAATCCCGTTTCGGTTGGGGTTTGACGGTTGCGATTGAGCCACCAGAGCTTGAGACGCGTGTTGCGATCTTGATGAAGAAAGCAGAAGACCACCAAATTCATCTTGCGGATGAAGTGGCATTCTTTATTGCTAAGCGTTTACGCTCTAACGTTCGTGAGCTCGAAGGCGCATTGAACCGTGTTATTGCGAATGCAAACTTCACTGGCCGTCCGATCACGATCGATTTCGTGCGTGAAGCACTGCGTGATTTACTTGCCCTACAAGAAAAACTGGTCACCATTGATAACATTCAAAAGACAGTCGCTGAATACTACAAAATTAAAGTTGCTGATCTATTATCTAAACGTCGTTCTCGTTCTGTTGCCCGTCCACGCCAACTGGCGATGGCGTTGGCTAAAGAGCTGACTAACCACAGCTTGCCTGAGATTGGCGATGCATTCGGTGGCCGTGACCACACGACCGTGTTGCACGCTTGTCGTAAGATTGCTCAGCTGCGTGAAGAGAGCCACGACATTAAAGAAGATTATTCGAACTTGATTCGTACCCTTTCTTCTTAATACACAGTATTCTTAACCTTAATAAGCAGAATCTTGGCCACGTACTATTACGCAGTGCCATTTAGACCGTAAGAGCAAGATATGAAATTTACCATTGAACGTAGTCACCTGATTAAGCCATTACAACAAGTATCTGGTGCGCTAGGTGGTAGGCCAACGCTTCCAATTCTAGGGAACCTACTAATTAAAGTAGAAGATAACGTGTTGTCGATGACAGCGACGGATCTAGAAGTTGAACTGATCAGCCGTGTAACGCTTGAAGGTGATTTCGAAGCGGGCAGCATTACCGTACCTTCACGTAAGTTCCTAGATATCTGTCGTGGCTTGCCAGACAGCTCAGTGATCACAGTGGTATTGGATGGTGACCGTGTTCAGGTTCGCTCTGGTCGTAGCCGCTTTTCATTGGCAACATTACCTGCGGCAGATTTTCCAAATATTGAAGATTGGAGCAGCGAAGTTGAAGTGTCTGTGACACAAGCTGAATTGCGCGGTCTGATCGAGAAAACACAATTCTCAATGGCGAACCAAGACGTTCGTTACTACCTCAACGGTATGTTGTTTGAGATTGAAGGTTCAATCCTACGTAGTGTCGCAACTGATGGCCACCGTATGGCGGTATCACAAGCTCAACTGGGTGCTGATTTTGCTCAAAAGCAGATCATTGTTCCTCGTAAGGGGGTTCAAGAGCTAGTGAAGCTACTGGATGCACCAGAGCAACCGGTAACGCTGCAGATTGGTAACTCTAATGTGCGTGCTGAAGTGAACAACTATGTCTTCACTTCTAAGCTCGTTGATGGTCGTTTCCCTGATTATCGCCGCGTAATGCCGCAGAATACCACCAAGACATTAGAAGCAGGCTGTGATGAGTTACGTTCAGCGTTTTCTCGCGCTGCGATTCTGTCGAATGAAAAATTCCGTGGTGTTCGCGTTAACCTTGTGGATAGCGAGATGCGTATTACTGCGAACAACCCAGAGCAAGAAGAAGCCGAAGAAGTGCTAGACGTAACCTTTGATGGCGACGCGCTAGAGATTGGCTTTAACGTAAGCTACGTATTGGATGTGTTGAATACGCTGCGCTGTGAACAGGTTCGAATCTCAATGTCAGACGCGAATGCGAGTGCCTTGATTGAAAATGCACAAGATGACAGCGCGATGTACGTTGTTATGCCAATTCGTTTGTAAGCCGTGTTTATTTATAAACTATGTTTGCTTATCAACAACGTTTGCTTATCAACAACGTTTGTCTATCGAGTCGTGATTGAAGATTAATATGAAGACGTTATGCCTTTATCGCGCTTAATCGTAAAGCAGTTTAGAAATATTGAAGCCTGTGACATTCAACCGTCATCAGGCTTTAACTTTCTTATAGGGGCTAACGGAAGCGGCAAAACCAGTGTCCTTGAAGCGGTGTATCTGCTCGGACATGGTCGCTCGTTCAAAAGCTCCTTAACCGGTCGTATCATTCAAAATGAGTGTAGCGAACTGTTTGTCCATGGCCGTTTTATGACCTCGGATCAATTTGAGCTGCCAATTGGCATTAATAAGCAGCGCGATGGCACCACAGAGGTTAAAATAAGCGGTCAAACTGGGCAAAAACTGGCTCAGTTAGCTCAAGTCTTACCTTTGCAGTTGATTCACCCCGAAGGGTTTGATTTACTGACAGATGGACCTAAGCATCGCCGCGCATTCATTGATTGGGGAGTCTTCCACAGTGAATCGGGTTTCTATGATGCTTGGGGTAGGGTAAAGCGCCTCAATAAACAGCGTAATGCATTATTGAAAACGGCGACGAACTATCGAGAGCTGAGCTATTGGGATCAAGAGTTGGCCCGTTTAGCGGAAAGCATCAGCCAGTGGCGTGCCACTTACGTTGAACAGCTTAAAGAAGTCGCCGAAGAAATCTGCGCGACCTTCTTACCTGAGTTTGAGATAAAGATTAACTATTATCGTGGCTGGGATAAAGACACCCCATACGCCGAGATTTTAGAAAAGAATTTTGAAAGGGATCAGCAGCTTGGTTACACCTTTAGTGGGCCAAACAAAGCGGATCTAAAGATAAAAGTGAACGGCACTCCAGTGGAAGATGTCTTGTCACGAGGTCAGTTGAAGTTGATGGTGTGCGCGTTGCGAGTAGCACAAGGGCAACACCTCACTCAAATGACAGGTAAGCAGTGCATCTATTTGATAGATGACTTTGCTTCCGAATTAGATAGCCAACGCCGCGCACGTCTTGCTGAGTGTTTAAAGGCGACCAAGGCTCAAGTTTTTGTAAGCTCTATTACCGCTGATCAGATTGCAGATATGCATGACGAAAATAGCAGGATGTTTCATGTGGAACATGGCAAAATAGAGCAAGGATAATTAGTCAGAGAGTAACTATGTCAGATAATTACGATTCATCGAGTATTAAAGTACTGAAGGGTCTGGATGCGGTTCGTAAGCGTCCTGGAATGTACATTGGCGACACGGATGATGGTACCGGTCTGCACCACATGGTTTTTGAGGTTGTAGATAACTCTATTGATGAAGCACTCGCTGGTCACTGTAATGACATCATTGTAACTATCCATGAAGATAGTTCTGTGTCAGTAAGCGATGACGGCCGTGGTATTCCAACTGAATTGCACCCAGAAGAAAAAGTATCAGCAGCAGAAGTAATCATGACGGTTCTTCACGCTGGTGGTAAGTTCGATGATAACTCGTACAAAGTATCTGGTGGTCTGCACGGTGTTGGTGTTTCAGTAGTTAACGCACTTTCTAAGCAAGTTACTCTTACTATCCACCGCGGTGGAAAAATCCACACTCAAACATACTGCCACGGTGAGCCTCAAGCGCCACTAGCGGTTGTGGGTGACACGGACAAAACAGGTACAGAGATTCGTTTCTGGCCGAGTGAAGAAACCTTCACTAACATCGAGTTCCATTACGATATTTTAGCTAAGCGCCTACGCGAGCTATCATTCTTGAACTCAGGTGTATCAATTAAGCTGATTGATGAGCGCGAAGAAGACAAAATGGATCACTTCGAATACGAAGGCGGTATCCAAGCGTTTGTTGAACACCTTAACACCAACAAAACACCTATCATCCAGAAGATTTTCCACTTTGATTCAGAGCGTGATGACGGCATTACTGTTGAAGTTGCGATGCAGTGGAATGATGGTTACCAAGAAAATATCTACTGTTTCACCAACAACATCCCTCAACGCGATGGTGGTGCTCACTTAGCGGGTTTCCGTGCTGCACTAACGCGTACCTTGAACAGCTTCATGGACAAAGAAGGCTTCTCGAAGAAAGCGAAGACTTCAACATCTGGTGATGATGCTCGTGAAGGTTTGACGGCGATTGTTTCGGTGAAAGTGCCAGATCCTAAGTTCTCAAGTCAAACTAAAGACAAACTGGTTTCTTCAGAAGTGAAGTCTGCCGTTGAGTCTACTATGGGTGAGAAACTGTCTGAGTTCCTGATTGAGAACCCAGGTGAAGCGAAAATTGTTTGTTCGAAAATTATCGATGCAGCACGTGCTCGTGATGCAGCGCGTAAAGCTCGTGAGATGACTCGTCGTAAAGGCGCGTTAGATTTAGCGGGTCTTCCAGGTAAACTCGCTGACTGTCAGGAAAAAGATCCTGCACTGTCTGAACTATATATTGTGGAAGGAGACTCTGCTGGCGGATCAGCTAAGCAGGGACGTAACCGTAAGAACCAAGCAATCCTACCGCTTAAAGGTAAAATCCTTAACGTAGAGAAAGCACGTTTCGATAAAATGCTGTCTTCTCAAGAAGTAGCAACGCTAATCACAGCACTTGGTTGTGGTATTGGTCGTGACGAATATAATCCAGATAAACTGCGTTACCACAACATCATCATCATGACCGATGCCGATGTCGATGGTTCTCACATCCGTACACTGCTACTGACGTTCTTCTACCGTCAAATGCCTGAACTGATTGAACGTGGTTACATCTACATTGCTCAGCCACCACTTTACAAAGTGAAGAAGGGTAAGCAAGAGCAGTACATCAAAGATGAAGATGCGATGAACCAGTATCAAGTATCTTTGGCTTTAGACAATGCAGAATTGCACGTAAACCCTGAAGCGCCTGCGTTTGCTGGCGAAGGCTTAGAGAAGCTTGTTCATCAATACAATGCGGGTATTAAGCTAGTTGACCGTATGAGCCGTCGTTACCCACGAGCGCTGATTCACGAACTGATTTATGTACCTCGCCTAACGGCTGAGCAGTGTCATGATGAAGCGGCAGTTGAAGCTTGGGGTAAGCAGCTTGTAGAGCAGCTAAATGGTAAAGAAGCGGGTGCGAGCCAATACTCTCTTGAAGTTGAAAAACACGAAGAGCTAGGTTTAAGCGTTCCTAAGATTGTAGTGCGTACACACGGTGTTACTCACGAACATGTACTCAGCATTGACCTTATCAACTCTAAAGAGTTTGGTAAGCTAGCGGACCTTTCTGAAGCGCTTAATGGCTTGATCGAAGAAGGCGCTTACATCAAGCGTGGTGAGCGTACTCAAGCAGTTTCTAGCTTTGTTGAAGCTCTGAACTGGTTAGTGAAAGAGTCTCGTCGTGGCCTAAGCCTACAACGATATAAAGGTCTAGGTGAGATGAACCCTGATCAGCTTTGGGAAACGACAATGGATCCTGAAACTCGTCGTATGATGCAAGTAACGATTGAAGATGCTGTTGGTGCTGATCTGTTGTTTACAACGTTGATGGGCGACCAAGTAGAACCGCGTCGTAACTTCATCGAAGAAAACGCATTGAAAGTAGCTAACCTCGATGTATAGATTTCTTTAGTAATAAAGAAACTTAACATTATAAAAGCACTGCCGACTGGCGGTGTTTTTTTATGCCTGTTCGATATGACGGCCAGCCGTGGCGAGGAAGTACTTTCCGGATAACAGTCCTACTTCGTAGTCATGTTCAAGTGCATGCTGCGGGCTTCCCAACAAGGTAGAGTGCAGCGCTTTGTCCGGATGAATTTCATAGATGGTGGCGTCTTCAGGCGGGTTGTTCAGAAAGTCTTGAGTCGCACGGTAATGCGCCTCGTGCTTGAGTAACAGCTCAATCATTGCTTTGGCTTTTGTTTTGCCTAATAACTTACTGTATTTGCACATCCAGCGGTGATCAAAAGACGTTGAGATCGGTACTGTTCGAATCACCACAATATGTTTATAGCCCCGTTTATAGGCTTCTTGTGCTGGTATTGGAGCGGCAATACCACCATCAAGCCACTCTTCATCATTCGCTTGAATTGCCTTTGGGCTGATAAAAGGAACAGCACATGAGGCTTTGAGTGCATCCTGCCAAGCGTGAGAGTCTAAATCAAAATAGGTTGGCTCGTGACGAGTCGCGTGGGATGCACAGGCAAGTACTTTACAACTCTTCATATTGTCATGACCTAACTGCCAGTTGAGCGGCAAGCTTGTTTCAGTTTGCTCAAGTAACCAATCGAGGTCTAACCCTTTCTTTTGCAGTAAGAACTTATAGGTATCGAAAAACTCAGGGCTGGCTGTTGCTTCTGTGATGACGCGATAAGCATGTCGATGTTGTCCACATATATAAGACGCTAGATTAAGAGATCCCGCTGACGTGCCAATCATCAATGAAAACGGATTAAAGCTTTGTTCGAGAAAGGCATCTAACACGCCCGCTGTAAAAATTCCGCGTTGGCCGCCGCCTTCCGTCACCAGAGCTACCTTATCGATGTGAATATCTAGATGTGCTAAGGCATCGTAAGAGTGGAGTGCGTAAGATATATGCGTAGAAGACATCAGAATTGCCACCAAAAGTGATAGAAAAGGATTCAGCCTGATTAGGATATGACCAATGGTGGTTAATTAAAATTAAGTAATATTTATATAGCGTTTGGTTTTTCTTAACCAAAAAAATTGAGTAATGCCGCTTGAAAAGCTATTTGTGGCACCACATATCTATTTATGAAGAGGATGACTGTCTTGCTCATAAGAGAAGAAACAGAACCTTCATTACCGCTGACGAAGTATCGCTCAACAGAGGATAACTTTAGCAGCACACAACTTAAAAATTGATTCATTGTCATGTCCCAGTGTTGTCGCCAACAGAGGTGAAACCCGAGGAATGCGAATTGAATCTCTTAGCTGCTTACTTGGTCATACACAGGTTCGATCTAAGTAAAATTCGCAGCTAAGACTATTGCTTACTAAAAGGATAGCATTATGAGAACTGTAGATTTCACTCCACTTTACCGCAACGCAATCGGCTTCGATCGTCTATTCAATATGATGGAAGCGAACACATCGAAGAACACTTCTGGCGGTTACCCTCCATACAACATCGAGCAAAAAGACGAGAACAACTACCGTATCACTATGGCTGTTGCTGGTTTTGCTGATGACCAATTAGACCTGACTCAGAAAGAGAATATGCTAATTGTGAAAGGTGAGCGTAAACCTGAAGCAGAAAAAACTTATGTGTACCAAGGTATCGCAGAGCGTGATTTCGAACGTAAATTCCAACTTGCAGACTACGTAAAAGTGGTAGGTGCGAGCATGGAGAATGGTCTTCTTCACATCGACCTAGAACGCGAAATCCCAGAAGCGATGCAACCACGCAAGATTGCTATCAACGGTAATAGCCTACTAGAAGGTTAATTGCTGTTAGCTCCTTAGAGCTAAAAATTATCGGGAAGTAAAAGTGAAAGAGCACCTATGAGGTGCTCTTTTTGTATTTGGTCTACGGTAAGCTAAAAGCTCTGGTTACTGTTCTGCGTAAGCCTTTTTCACTTCTTCAGCAATGATCGCAATACCTTTCTGCATTGCTTCATCGTCTTGTACGTAGTTCATACGTAGGCACTGATGAGCATGATCCCACTCGTCTTCTTGGCCGATAAAGAAGTATTCACCCGGAACAATCAATACACCGCGAGCTTTCAATCTGTCGTACAGTTCCATTGTGGTGATTGGCAGTTCATCGAACCATAGCCATAAGAAGATAGCGCCTTCAGGCTTGTGGATACGGAAACGCGGGTCATCGATAGCATTTTGTAGCAGCTCAACGGCACGCAAAGACTTCTCTTTATAGAAAGGCTTAATCACTTCGCTGCTTAAGCGTAGTAAGTCACCGTTCTCAATCATGTGGTTGGCGATCGCAGGCCCAACACTGCTTGGCGCTAAGCTGATGATGCCATTCATGTTGGTTAGCGCTTGGGTAACCTCTTCGCTCGCAATCACGATACCGCAACGCACACCTGGTAAACCTAGCTTAGAAAGGCTCATGCACAGAATCGTATTTTCATTCCAAAACGGTTCAACGTCTTCAAAGATGATGTTTGGAAATGGTAGGCCGTAAGCGTTATCGATCAGTAGTGGGATATTGTTCTCACGCGCCAGCTTATCCAGTTTACGCACTTCTTCGTCGGTCAGTACGTTACCAGTTGGGTTGGTTGGACGAGAAGCGCAGATAGCTGCAACCGAGTCATCAACTTTTAGCTGTTCAAAATCGACGTGGTATTTGAACTGTCTGTTTTCAAGCAGCTCGATCTCTGGGTGGTAAGAGATAAAGATATCGTCATCAATCCCCGCATCGCCGTAGCCAATGTATTCAGGTGCGATCGGTAACAAGATTTTCTTGTGAGAGCCGTCTGGCTGCTGGCCTGCTAACAGGTTGAATAGGTAAAAGAAGCCGCTCTGACTGCCATTAGTCAGGCTGATGTTCTTCTCGCTGATGTCCCAGCCATAGGTCTCTTTTAGCATCGCCGCTAAAGACTTAATGAAGCTATCTTTGCCCTGCGGACCATCGTAGTTGGCGAGGGCGGCGATGAGTTCTCCACTGGCGAGCATGTCGGCACTGGCTTGGTTAAAGTAATCGAGCATGGCTGGGATAGCGGCTGGGTTACCACCACCGAGCATGATTGCGCCAGGAGTGCGCAGGCCATCATTCAAATCATCCATTAAACGAGTGATTCCAGAGTAACGATTAAACTTTTCACCAAACTTAGAGAACTGCATTACTTATTTTACCTAATTCATTGTGATTGCTTGTTACGTGTCATTAAGGCAGACCTTATGTCTGCCATCAGTGTAATCCTTGAACATACCGCAATGTTTTTGCGACGCATAGCGCCAAATGGTCTAACACGAAAAAAACTTTTCTTGTTACCTAGGTTAAATGTCGCGATTTAACGCCCTCAAACTGAACCCAAACTGAATAGAACGACAGTAAATGACAGAACAACGTGAAGTTGGTCACTCTTTTATTGCTCAAAAATAGCGCAATGAATATTCTCTCTCCCGAAGACAAAACAACCTATTTATCTTTTTTGGAGAAAGTAATGATTACTCAATTATTTGTTAAAGCTCAATTGTTTACTGCGGCATTTAAAAACGACCAACGTGGTGTCACTGCGATTGAATACGCAATCCTTGGCGTGTGTATGTCTGCGATCGTGCTTGCTGTATTTGGTGATGGACTGACAGCTGCGCTTAATGACGCTGTTGCCGCTATTTCTCAAAACATCACAGATGCAAATACAGTTGAACTATCAACTACTGGCTCAGTAGGCTTTTAGTGGCGAGCTTATGGTGGCTAATTATTTTAGCCGCCATGGCTATCTACGCCTGTTACACGGATTGTCGATACCGAGAGATCAGTAATCGTCTGGTGTTATGTATGGCGTTATGGACCTTATCGAGAATGGAGTTTCATGGTGAGGCTCAACATCTATTGCATCCAGTAGCAGTGTTGTTGTTTGGTGGCGTGTTGTTCCAGATGAATATTCTGGCGGCGGGTGATAGCAAGCTATTTGCAGCATTGAGCTTAGCGATCGACTCTCAGTTTCTCGTCATTACGCTGCTGCTTATTGGTTTTTTAGGTGGTGTGTTGGCGATTAGTCAGTGGTGGTTAGGACGAATGACTGCCGATATTCGGTGGACACAACGTGGTGTTCCCTATGCAGTACCAATCTGTTTGGCAAGCTTATTAGCTATAGCTGCATCATTATAGGTTAAACAATGAATTCAAAAATCATTCTTGGTCTAGCAGTTGTTGCTATATCTATTGGGCTTTATGGCGTGACACAAACGCCTTCTACGAAAGAAATTCCTACGCAGTCAGTCAATCAAGTGGAACCGAAGATACTAGCTTGGCAGTTGAAGCGGGACGTTGTACAGGGTGACAAGCTTGTCCGTCGCGATTTTGAAGCAGTTTACCTGACACGCCAGCAAGCCGGTTCACATGGCTTAACTGAAGATACTCACTTTAATTGGCAGCAAAGCTTGTTTGCCAAACAAGCCTTGCAACAAGATGGCATTGTGACTCCTGAGTTATTGACTTCCCCAGGTCAACCCGAGTACTTGAATACGGTGATTGAGCCAGGATTTGTGCCTTTTAACGTGACGGTTCCGGGAGAGGATGTCGTTGGCGGCACTATCAGTGTTGGCGACTTGGTCGATATTTCAGTGTTATCGGCACCTAAGCAAAACTTGGCCAATGATAAGAGAGTTGATGACATTCAACACCTGACTATGACCCCGTTGCTCGCTCAGGTTCCTGTTTTGGATATGGTCAGTCGACAGCGTTCGGTGAGTACTTTAAGCAGTGAAAAAGTGACCGAGGTGACCTTGGTACTGCAAGTTACCAATAGGCAGGTTGCTCAATTAACGATTGCCAAGCGCATTGCAGAGATTGAAGTGCATAAGTCAATTGGTGAAGAGTTTTCGGACGACCTGGAAGCAGATTCAAGTGATGTGATCAGTTTATCTGGTCAACGTGACGAGATACGCGAATATCGGTTTAAGTAGGGCGAATCATGATGACAAAACGAATATTAGCCTTTGCTGGGCTGTGGCTGCTATCGCCGCTAGTAGTAGCGGCTAGCCTAATCAACCTTGCTGAGGGGCAGGCCACAACCGTGAACGTTTCTGGTGATGTGGCTTCAGTCTTCATTTCTGACCAAAAGGTCGCGGACTATCAGGTGATAGACGAGAACAAAATTGTCGTGTTTGGCCGTCATCTAGGAACCACGACTTTCATCGCTTTTGATCAACAAGGAAATGAACTGGTGAATCAACAACTGGTCGTGAATCGCAGCTATACCGATGTCGAACAGCAGATCAAAATTCAGTATCCACAAGCCAAAGTGACCGTTTATGGCATTGGTGAAAACATCATCCTTAGTGGCCCCGTATCTTCCGAACTAGAGAAAGACAATATCTACCAGATGGTCGGCGAACTACTGGGTAAGGAAGAGGTTGAACAGAACTTCTCTTCTGAAAATGAAGCGCCAGTTGATGATTTAAGCATTGAGTTTATGACCAAGCGTCGCTATCGAGGGGTGGTGAATAACATTGAAGTGAACGCTACCAAGCAGGTCAATGTAAAGCTGACTATCGCCGAAGTATCTCACTCTTTTATCCAAGATTTTGGCATTAAAGTGGGCACTGCTGGTAACGCAGGAATGTTTGTTGATCAGCTTACTCATTTTAGTGCTAGCGATATTGTTTCTGTGATTTCTGCGGTGGGATCGGATCAGATTGGTCAGATTCTAGCGGAGCCTAACCTATCGGTGATCTCTGGTGAGAAAGCGAGCTTTCTTGTCGGTGGAGAGTTACCTGTTGTGACCAGTAATGATGGTGGCACCAATGTGGACTATAAAGAGTTTGGTGTTCGATTGGAGTTGATGGCGAAGGTGCTAAGAGACGACAAAATTAAGCTAGCACTGACCCCAGAGGTGAGCTCTTTAGATGCTCAATACAGCAATGAACTCTACGACTTACCGGCTCTGAAGACTCGACGCGCACAAACGACGGTTGAGTTGGGGGATGGGCAAAGTTTTGTACTGGGTGGTTTGTTGAATAGTGAAGAACGTGAATCGCTGACTCGAATCCCGTTTATTGGCGATATCCCAATTCTTGGTGCGTTATTTCGACACACAGGAACGGAGCGTAATAAGACCGAGCTAGTAATAGTGGCGACGGTGAACTTAGTTCAACCCGTTAAAGCGAATCAGATTCAACTGCCGATAATGGAAAAAACGGGTACTTTGAAGCGCTTCTTAGCGTTAGACAGTGAATATGACAAAGCCGAACAGCGTTGGGCGAGCGAAATTTTATCTGCCGGAGGCTTTAAACAGTGAAACGTTATTTACTAGGTATGTTATGTGCCTTTGGCATCGCTGGATGCGCTGACCATGTCGTTGAACCTGAAGGTACTTCTATCGAAGTGGTGCCGATTCACTATCAATTTAATGCACAGAGTCAGGATCACTCTTTAGTTGAGCAGCGCTTTGAAGCCTTTATTCAGCGTTATCAATTAGAGGGCAGTACTGCTCAGTGGCAAGTTATCGTGAATGGCTCATCACCTCAACCGCTAGTGTCAGTGCTGGATGAGGTACTTGCCAATAACCATATTGCTCTGTCACAGGTGGAGCATCAAGTTAACAACACATCAAATCGTTTTAGCGTGTCTGTGATTGCAACGGATATGCAGGTTCGTCTAGAGGTCTGTCAGCAACAAAAGGTTGGGCATTATGGGTATAGCAAACTTGGTTGTTATACCGACGGTAACCGCTGGCAATCAATGGTTAACCCTGAAAAGTCACTGTAACTCCGTTTACTACAGCTCCTTCAACAAGTTTTAGGTTTACGAATATGTTTAATTTAGTCGATAAGTTGAGTGCTAAGGATGAGCAAACTCCTCAAGTAGATAACCATTGTGCTGTGCTTTTTCAGAGTGAAGATTGCCGAGCTCATTTATACAAAGCCTTTCGTTTTGAAGGCCTGCCTGAGCCTGTCGCTTTTGAAAACCAACCGGCAAGTGCTTTAAAGCTGGCTGAATTCGTGAATTTAAAAGTGGTGATGATTGATCTCAACGATAGCGATAATGTGGTTCGAGACGCTCAGCAGATCGCCTTACAACTTCCGACACACTTATCGGTTGTGGTTATTGGTCGTGAAGATGCGATCACCACTATCCGCGCGTTAAAGGACTTAGGTTTCTACTATCTATTTTGGCCTGCGAGTGCTGTTGAGGTTACCGATTTTTACCGAAGCGTCTTGCACAACTATGCACAGCGTCAAGGTGTGGCTCGAAACCGTAAGGCTAAGCAAATTGCTTTTGTTGGGGTGAAAGGCGGAGTGGGCACCTCATTGATTGCGAGTGAAGTTTCTCGTTGTTTAGCCAAGCAGCACTCATTACCGACTTTGTTGGTTGACCATACTTATACCGGCAGCAACTTAGACGTAATGCTCGGTTTGAAAAAATTCCAAAAGCGTAACGTACAAAAAGGGACGTTAGTTTCTGCGGTCGATACAGCTTTGGCTTCGAATTTGGTGCAGAGCTTAGAGAACAACCTTTCTATTTTGGCAGTCGAGTCCCAAGACTTCAGTCGTGGCGAATTGCATGAATACACCCAAGCACTGACTAAACAAGTGGAACAGAACAGTTCATTCATCATTGAAGATTATTCGCACAGTGCGCTGACCCAACAAGAGTTGTCTCGGGCTCTGACTGATGTTGATTCATTAGTTTTGGTATTTGATGCTACCGTTTCATCGTTGAGAGAGCTCAATCGAATTGTTGGCAGTGTACAAGCTGAATTGCCAGCAATGACAATAGTGACGGTGATGAACCACACTCGTCCGAGTAATGCCGCCTCGGTATCGAAAGCTGATGTTGTGAAGCATTTTGGACAAGCCGCTAATTGTCATGTTGAGTTCGATCACAAGGCCAATCAATACCTTCTTCAGGGGGAATTGATCACTGAAACCCGATCTGAGATGCAATTTGGTTTAACTCAGTTGGTGGCGATACTTCTTGGCGATCAAGTTGCCCAGAAAACCAAAATGTCATGGCTCTCTTGGTTTAAGAGGTAGTTCGCATGCAACAGTCAAAACAAGTCTATCTTCAACTTCGTCAGCAAATATTTGAAGCTTTGGATGCGAGTGCAATTGAGTCTCTATCTACTCAAGAGTTAGAGAAGCAGCTGAGCCACGCCATTGAGGTGTTGGTTAATCGTGAACAGCTTCCTGTATCAACATTGGCTAAGCAAGAGTATGTCACCAGTTTAATCAATGAGCTCGTTGGTTTAGGGCCACTTCAAGTGCTCATGGATGACGACAGCATCAGCGATATTATGATCAACGGTCATCAACAGGTCTTTATTGAGCGTAATGGTTTGGTAGAGCGTGCACAGGTGCAGTTTATTGATGAACAACAGCTAATCGAGATTGCCAAGCGCATTGCAAGTCGAGTTGGGCGTCGTATTGATGAGTCTTCACCAACATGTGATGCCCGCTTAGAAGATGGCAGTCGCGTCAATATCGTGATCGCGCCGATTGCTCTTGATGGAACCTTGATTTCAATTCGTAAGTTTCGCCATCAAGCTATTAACTTAGACACGTTAGCGGAGTTGGGAGCGCTTAGTGAAGAGATGGCGCAACTATTGGCATTGGCTGCTCGTTGTCGCTTGAACATCCTAATCTCTGGTGGCACTGGCTCAGGTAAAACAACCTTGCTCAATGCGTTGTCACAGCACGTCTCTGAGGTTGAACGAATTGTCACGATTGAAGACACCGCAGAACTAAGATTACAGCAGCCTCATGTTGCTCGAATGGAAACTCGACTCGCAGGAACCGAAGGCACTGGTGCCATCACTTCTCGTGACTTAGTGATTAACTCACTGCGTATGCGTCCTGATCGCATCATTGTTGGTGAGTGCCGTGGCCCGGAAGCTTTTGAGATGCTGCAAGCTATGAATACGGGACATGATGGTTCGATGTCGACATTGCATGCCAATAGTCCTCGAGACGCAATATCACGTGTTGAGGCGATGGTTATGATGGCGACTAACAACTTACCTATCGATGCGATTCGTCGTTCTGTGGTGAGTGCTGTCGATATCATCGTACAGGTTACTCGACTGCATGATGGCTCAAGAAAAATTATCAGTATCTCTGAAGTTGTAGGCCTTGAGGGGGAAAGTGTGGTTCTTGAAGAACTATTTACCTTCCAAATCGAGGGTGCGTTGAGTGATGGAAAACTGTCGGGACGCTATGTCACTTCAGGGGTAATGAGCCGATCGGTACTCTTTAAAAAAGCGCGCTTTTTTGGGTGTGAACAACAACTACAGCAGTTGATTCATGCGATCGAATTAGTGGGGTAGCAGTGTGTATTGGCTATTAATGTTCTGGGGCGTTGTCCTGCTACTTGTTGCAATTTTTTCGAATAAGAGTCACTCGATTGATGACTATTTTCCATCAAGTGCCAAGACAAAAACAGCGTCAGCAGCTCCTCGCCAAGCGATTCAACTCAGCCAGATATCCAATGGCTTGGGTTGGTCTTCGATAGCGAGCCTTTTTCATCAAGTTAAGCGACAGTTGGGTTCTTTTGCTGGTGTGAAGGTGGTTTTATTTAGTGGTTGTGTGAGTGTTTTTACAAGCGCAGTGAATCGCTACCTATTCGGTTTCCCAGTTTGGTTAGTACTTGGTAGCGCGTTGATTGTTACTTGGGTATGGGGTTTCTTGTGGCTGAAACAGCGTGACCGCAAGCAATTTGAAGAGAGCTTTCCTGATGCCTTGAACATGCTGGCTAGCTCCTTATCTGCCGGAGAAAGCATTGGCCGAGGAATTGGTTTTGTTGGCAACAAGCTTCCTGGAGAAGTAGGAAAAGAATTTAAAAGAATGGCGGATCATTTGAAGCTAGGTGAGCCACTGGACGATGTTTTTCGTAAGTCTTGCCAGCGATTTCCTTATCCGTCATTTCACTTCTTTGTGATTACCCTGCGTGCCAACATGCAGCGTGGTGGGCAATTGAAAGAGATCATGTCGCGTCTGAACCGTCAGATGTTCGAAGCGAGAGCGATGGAAAGAAAGAAGTTTGCGATGACTTCAGAGGCGCGTATTTCCGCAAAGATAGTCAGTGCAACGCCGTTTGTCTTTATCTCAATGTTGCCAATACTGAGCCCTGAGAATTTTGATTTCTTGATGTTTACCGACGAGGGTCGCCCGGTTCTGTATTACCTGTTGATCAGCGAAAGTATTGGTTTAGCGATCATTTGGATGTTGATGAAGAGGGTGAGGTAATGGCCAATATTATTTCGATTTTAATGGAGCCTCAGTCGCAGTCACTGTTGATTTGGACTTGCTTGTCATTTGGCGTCTTGTTGCTCTGTTATTGGTTAATCACGCAGTACATCGCGCAGCAAAAGCTGGCCAGTATTGCCAGTCAGTTTAAATCGATGACTCAACAACGTAGTCAACGACAGCAACAAATCGATAGCCTCTTATGTCCGCTGACACAATTGGTTAATGCGTCCGACCAACAGATGCAGCAGCGCTTTATTCGTGCGGGTATTTATCAAACACGTTATAGCTCAGTGTATATGCCACTTAAATATCTGGTTCTTGCGATAGGTGAAGTGGTGGTTATTGGTGTGTGCTGGTGGTCCGGTGTCGCTATTAATCAGGCTGTCGCTCTTATATGTGGTTGGGCAATGGTATCTATTGCGCTGCCCGATATGGTACTCGCTCAGCGAACTAAGCGGCGACATCAAAAGTTAGTGGGTCAGTTACCTTACTTGATCGACCTAACTGCGATCTGTGTGCAAAGCGGGATGACGATTGAAGCATCCATGAAGTATTTAGCGCAGGAAATGCAGGGCTTTGATCGTGACTTGGCTTATCTACTGAATAAAACCAATCATCGCGCTCGAGTTGTTGGGATGGAAGAGGCGCTTGAAGAGCTTTATCAACAGGTGCCAAGCAGTGAAATGCGTAGTTTTGTGATGACGTTGACTCAAAGCATGCAACACGGCTCGTCGATTTATCGCATGTTAACCGTGTTAGCGAGTGATGTGCGTGAAGTACAAATGCTAGAACTGGAAGAAAAGATAGGGAAGTTAGCCGCCAAGATGTCGATACCTTTGATTGTATTCATCTTGATTCCGATCGTATTCGTTATTGCCGCTCCAGGGGTAATGAGGTTAATGCAAAGTGTTTAAACAAATTCTGATATGTATGTTGCCATTGTGGTTAATGGCTTGCAGCTCAACAGCCAATAACTGGCAACAAGAAGAATCGAAGGAAGCGATTTACCAACAAACCAATAATCACACAAAACTAGTTGCTCTGTATAAAGTGCAGCTCCAGCGTGAAGATATTGCCGATATTAGGCAAAAACTGGCGAACAGCTATTTAAAATTGGCCGATGCAGAATCCGCTCTTTTTTACATAACTCCTGTTATAGAGAGTGAGAAAGCCTCACTTGAAGCTTACCAAATCCAAGCGCAAGCATACGGTGATATGGGTCAATATCCAGCAGCAATCGCTGCAGCGAAACTGGCATTAGAGTTAGATCCTAGTAATAGCCGCACCGAGAATTTATTAGGCACCTACTATGGTTACAGCTTTCAAACGACGCTAGCGAGACGCTACTTTGAACGCGCTCGTGATCACTTCTATGACGGCGTCACAGTAAATAATAACCTTGCCGTACTGGACATCGCTGAAGGTGATTATCTTGCAGCGGCCAAGCGCTTAATGCCGTTGTATAAAAACCAGCAAGCGGATGAAATGGTGATGGCTAACTTGACGTTAAGTATGGCGAAGCAAGGTCACTATGCATTCGTGAAGCAAGTGCTTAGCGATAAATACAGCCAACACCAAGTCGAAAGCATCTATCGAGCTTTACGACAGTTTGAACCGATGAGTGCTGATCGTCGCATGGATGCGTTAACGAGCGTCCAATATGAAAACTAAGCAGCGTGGTGTGGCCAGCATCGAGTTTGTGATGGGCTTCTTTGCGTTTTGGCTGATGTGCATGGCGTGGGTTGAAATGAGTTATATGTCTTACATTTCTTCGATCAACGATCTGGCGATTTCTGAGGTTGCCCGTGAAGCAAAGAAAGGCTCACACGATTATCTGGCTACGGTAGAGCAGGTTTTACATAGAGACGGCAGCATGTGGAATAGTGTGATTGATGGTGATGATTTTCAGGTAACCATTCACTATCTCACATCGGTGGATGAGTTGGTGAAAGTCACCAATCAATGCCAGATAGCACCGGGTGAGCCATATAAAGAGTGTGGTGATGAGCAGAACTCGTCGTTGGCTATTTATCGACTCACCTATCCGTTTACCCCAATTTTTAGTTACTTCTTAGGTCTAGACGGATTATTAAGCCGAGAAATGGTCGTGGTTCAAGAGTATGAAAGATCTAAGTTTGAAGTCTAACTCGCGAAAGTGTCAGCAAGGCATATTCAGTATTGAGTTTGCCATTGTCGGGTTCTTTTTTAGTTTGCTGTTGGTATTCAGTGGTGACGTGATCATCAAACTTTCCGTTAAAGGTAAGTTAGATCGTTTGTCCTATTCGCTGGTGAATGTTGTCAAAGAACGCACGCAGCTTTATGACTCTAGCGTGCTCCTAACCTCTAAGCAGGTTGATGAAATAGACACGGTAGCTCGTCACTCCTTACAACGTACCTTTGGTAATTATGACGCTTCGCGTTATGGCTTGTTGGTTGAAGAGCAAAGCTTTACTGGGATTGGCCAAGCTTCACCGAGTATCAGGGAGCGACGTGGAGATCTAAGCTGCAGTGTTGCCAAGCCCATTAGTGAATTACAGCACCTGTCTGTGGTGAGTGTTTGGGGTCACCAGATGCCACTGTATCGAGTGACGCTCTGTTATCGAACGGATAATTGGTTTGGTGACCTCATGGGTACGGACTTTACCGATGTAATGTCAGATTCGATTGTGATTGGGAGGTAAGTATGCGGCATTCACTTGTTAAACAATCTGGCCATGCTGCAATCCTGTTTGCGATTTGTGTCCCTGTGCTTTTTGGGGTGTTTATGTTGGGCTCTGATGGCGCTAGAGCGTTACAAACCAAAGCTCGTTTAGAAGAGGCAGCAGAAGCCGCTGTTCTTGCTGTATCCGCTGAGGATTCAAGTAATCACCCGCTTGCTCAAAGCTACATTGACCATTACCTCTATGACATGGATTCATTGCTGGATATTCAAGTCGATAAGTTGTCTTGTGATGAAATAGCGGAGTGTGCAGAGCAAGCGGAACAAGGTGGCGCTCGTTACTTTGAATATCGTGTTGCAGGGAAAAGCCAGCATCAATCCTGGTTTCCGGGGCAAGGTGTGATTGTCGGCTTTGGTGACACGTTCGATGTGACAGGCTCTTCGAAGGCTCGTAAATTTCAAAGCAAGATTGTTGATATCACCTTTGTCGTCGACTTCTCCGGCTCAATGAATGAGGAGTGGAGTGGTGGCAGTAAATCCAAAATTGAAGACTTAAAAGACATTCTTGAGCTAGTGACCGACGAGTTAGGTAAATTTAACGACGTGACTCCAGGTATCAAACACCGAGTATCGATGACGGGTTATAACCGACGCACGGTGAATGCGAATAATGCCGGTAAGTTGGTGGTGCGTGATCAGCGAGTTATCTCAAAAATGGGTGAATATGATAAAGATGATGTCGTGAACTTTAAAAAAACCATTGAGCACCAGTTTAAGGTAAAAGGGGCGGCGCAACGTATCCCTAACGGTGATGGTGATGCGGTGTTTACCGACATTTTCTATACTGAAGACTTCGATGGTTTTATGAAGAAAGTGCGAACCTTTAAAGCGTCGGGAGGCACGGCATCTCTGCAAGGCATTATCCGTGCAGGGCAGATAGTAACGTCATTAGCAAAGAATCCGAATCAATTGATTATTGTGCTGTCTGATGGTGAAGACTGGAATCATTACGCAGGACAAACCAATGCGCTGGTTGGCAGAGGAATGTGCACTAACATCAAGAATATGATCAATGGTGGCGAGGTTTCGGCAGACAATCTTAATGATGATATCGCTGTTGTTGATGGTATGAGCCCTGGAAAGTTTACTAACTGGGGTGAGGCTATGAACGCACGTATGTCGGTGATCGGCTTTGATTATGACTTAGATGCAAATACGGGTTTACGTAATTGTGTAGGTAAAGACAACGTGTTTAAGGCTGAGAATAAGCAAGATATCTTGAATAAGATCTTAGCCCTAATAACTGAAGAAGTAGGTCACTTGGCACAGTAATGTTGTGTCTGGTCGATTAGATAGTTGATGAGTATCCAGAGAATTAGAATGAATAAATTTATATCGATAACATTGTTATTGGCGCTGCCTTTTTCGGTTATGGCAGCAGCACCGAAACTCGATACGAACGAACTGCTTTACCAATATTGTGATAGTGGCAGCTCTGAGTTTGAGCAGTTGGTTACTGTTGGTCAAGGTACTAAGGTCATGTATCACCAAGGCCCTTTTATGCAGGTCACGACCACGGCAGACAATCAGGCGCTAGCTGAGTTAATTCAAGGCAAGCTTGCTCAATCTGATCTCAGCAATAGCTGTGCTCAGTTTCTGTTGAGCAGAGCCGTGATCGAAGATGAAAATCAAACCAGTGATCTGGTTGCCAGAGTGCTGTTTGATTTTGATAAGGATGAACTGAATAAACAGTCGCGTTATTTGTTACTTAAGCTCGCGGCGAAGTTAGAGCAACAGGTGCCTGAATTGAGTGTCGTGGGTAACACCGACTCGAAAGGAACGGGAAAATACAATTTGAGCTTAGGTTTAAAGCGTTCAGAGGCAGTTTTAGCTTACTTGCAGGAACATGGCGCTTACATTGAGCAAGCCAGTGTTGAATCACAAGGCGAAAAGGCTCCTGTACAAAGTAATGACTCTGCAACGGGTCGTCATTTGAATCGCAGAGTCGATATCCAGTCATAAGCCTATAATTTACGTTTGTGGCAGCAGAATCTTCAGAGTGACACCCATGGATGGGTGCTCCGGTGTATCAAACCAAATCGCCCCTTTGTAGCTGTGAATGATCTCATCACACAGTGCTAGCCCCAAGCCCGTTCCCGGATTCTGCTGATCGGCTCTTACCCCTCTTTGAAATAAAGTCTGACTGGTAGCGTTATCGATAGCAGACCCATCGTTGCTGATTTCAATCAGGACCTGATCATCAAAATCAGAGACTTTGAATAGAATCTGTCTATTGGCAAAGCGAAATGTATTTTCCAGAATATTCCCAAGCACTTCCATAAGGTCCTCTTTGCTTAGAGGCAGCGTTTGTTGGCTTGCATAATCGGTGACAAATTCGATCTCTTTTTCTGCATGAATCTTTGAAAACATGCCAACTAAACTTTCGAGAGTCGGTTTGATCTGGATGGTATTGGTCGTAATTCCTTTAACACCTAATGAAGCTCGTTTGAGCTGGCTTTGGATAAGGCTATCCATCTCTAGTAGTTGCTGGTTTATTTGTTGATTCTTCGTTGGCGATTGGTCTTCAAGAAGAGCTTGGGATACAGCAACACGAGTCTTCAGGCTATGGGCGAGATCGTTCAGTGACCGTTTATAACGTTCTTGATTTTCCTTTTGCTGGAACAATAGCTCATTCAGTGCACTGGTCACATTGTGCAGGTCTTCTGGGTAGCTTTCTGCTAGCTGATTCTGCTTACCCTGTTTTATTTCGTGTAGCTCTTTTTCTAAGCGAGCGAACGGGGCGAAGCTGATGCGATAGAAGAGTAAAAGCAGCGCGCTGATCGATGCCAGAGCTACAACTAATACACCTATCGTGGTGTATTTTAGTTGTTTCATTGGTTCCATCTTGTGTTCAACTCTCTGCGTTAAAATGACTTTTCCATCTTTTTGATCTTTGAAGCCCTTCCAAAGCATGGTGTGGACAATAAACGCGGCCCCACTCGGTTTCTCTACTAAACGAATAGTATCGATTGGAAAGTTGAGATCAGTACATAGGTTCTCTACCTGAGGACGTGAAATCCCCAATTTTGCTAGCTGTTTGGTTCTTCGCTCAACGTCGATTGAAGTCCAAACTTGCTGGTTATTGTTATCACATAAAATGAGGCTGGTATTGGGAGACTCTTTAGCATAAAAGCGATCCCACTCAGTGAGTGGCGGGATCTCTCCAGAGGAGAGGAGTTCGTTGATAATTGAAGGTAATTCACGGAGCGTATTTTTAGAATAGTCTTCAAATAGCTGGTGTTTTTGGGTGTTGTAATAAAACCAAGTGCTGGTTAGGACCATAGTAAAAAGAATGGAAGCAGCAGTGGCAAAGATACGTCGTCTAAACTGGGTCTTATACAGTCTTTTCATATCATTTCGCTTCTATTTCGAATCGATAGCCCTGTCCTCGAACCGTGCTGATCAGCTTCTCTTCGGTATGTTGAGCAAGCTTTTTACGCAGCCGTGAAACGATCACTTCAATGTTATTGAGCTGAACGTTTTCTCCTTGGTCGTAGAGTGAATCCAAGATTTGTTGTTTGGAGACGATCTGTAAACTATGACGAATTAGATACTCAAAGATTTGGTATTCGAGTGCCGTGAGGTCGAGTAATACTTCATTGTAGGCAATGCTTTTGGCTTGAGTATCAAGGGTCAGTGATTGCGCTTTGATTTGAGAGGCGGCAAAGCCCTGATTACGACGTACCAGCGCTTCAAGCCTGGCGAGCAGCTCTTCAAATTGAAAGGGCTTAGTTAGGTAATCGTCGGCGCCGCAGTTGAGCCCTTCGACTTTATCCTGCCAGTCACCACGAGCGGTTAAAATCAGAATAGGAACCGTAATCTCTTTGCGGCGTATCTGCTTAATCAGTGTAAAACCATCGAAATCTGGCAGGCCAAGATCGATGATCATGACATCGGTATTGGGTTGTTTTTGAATGGTTTGGAGGCAGGCTGATGCAGTTTTTTCAGCGTAAACGGTATGGCCAAGATCACCAAGTTGAGAAGAAAGGTGATGATTTAATATCTCATTATCTTCAACCAAAACAACCAGCATTCAATATCCCTATATACAATAAGATTCAACTACATAGAGCTTACACTAGCTTAGGATAAAAAAAAGGAGAAGCCGAAGCTTCCCCTTTAGTTTCTACTGTTTTATGTCAATGAACGATTATTTCGACCCCGTATAAACAACCAATACCTTGTCATTTTTGTATTGGCGCTCGAATGCATAGTAGCCCTTACTGTTACGGATAATGTGCTTGCCTTGAGCTACCGCTGGGTGGCGTTGGCGGAATTGACCAAGTGCTTGCCAGTGTTCCAGCAACTCCGCTCGTTCGCCTGTAATTTTATCCCAAGGCATATCTGAACGAGTGCCCTGCATTGGGTCCGATCCTGTTGGGCCGAAATCGCGCGCAATCTCATCCCCGTAATAGATCTGCACTGCGCCGGGAGCCAGCATTAATGCATTTGCTGCTTTGGTCTGTTTGGCAAAGTCACTGCCGTGCTGCGTCCAGAATAGCGAGGTGTCGTGAGACGATAGGTAACTCAGCACGTTGAACTCACTGTCAGTGTTTATTTTATCTGCATAGCGAAGGTAGTCGGCATCGAGATCAGACAGGCACTTCAGCGCCTTAGGGGCTATGTCGCTCTGGAATTCAAAATTGATGATCGAATCAAAGCCGTTAGCGAAGTAATCTGATTTCACGACGCTGTGTGCCCAGACTTCACCAGTCATCCAGAAGGGTAAGTCATCCAAGGCCTTTTCTGGGTTGTTCTGCTTCCACTCAGCAAGCGCTTGATTGGTGCTCTCTTTCAGCTCTGCCCATGCTTCTAGTTCAACGTGCTTCGCGGTATCGACCCTAAAGCCATCCACGCCGTATTCACGCACCCAGTCAGATAACCAAGTGATGAGGTGGTCACGAGGAGTTTGGAGTTCATCGGTCGCGCTGGTGGACTTGTTGCGATAGAAGTTCGGTAGCCCAGTCGTTTCTGTCGATTCTGTTTTGAAATCGGGCAAGTGCGCCAAAGACATAGTGAGGTTGTTGTAACCCGGAGAATCATAGGCGCCGATATCGCTGCGCAGCCAAGCCTTGCCCCACCACTTTTCCCACGCTTCTTTGTCGCTGTAGGAAATGTAGTTATTGAAGTAGTGCCAATTCTGGCCAGCTTCTGGTTGCCAGTCTGTCCAGTTTTCGCCAAGCGTTTGTTTGGCTTCTTCATCAGTTAGGTTGAGTTTACCAAAGTCGAATTCTTGCATGTCGGCGAGCGTCGCGTATCCCGTGTGGTTCATTACCACATCCCAAACGACACGAATACCTTTGCTGTGCGCGGTATCGATGAAGGTTTTTAGTTCATCTTCGGTACCCATGTTGTCATCGAGCTTAGTCCAATCTTGATGGTAGTAACCGTGGTAGCCGTAATGTTTGAAGTCACCTCGGTCACCGCCGCCAACCCAGCCGTGGATCTGCTCTAACGGAGACGTTATCCAGATGGCATTGGCACCGAGTGATTCTATGTAATCGAGCTTTTCGGTTAAGCCTGCCAAGTCACCACCGTGGAAGGTGGCGATTTCATCTTGTCCGTCTTGGCTGCGGCCATAACTGTTGTCGTTATTAGGATTACCATTGTGGAAACGGTCAGTCATTACGAAGTAAACCGTGGCGTTATCCCAACTAAAGTCAGCCTTGGTTTCTGGTTCTACTTTCTCTAGTAGCAGAACACCTTGGCTGCTCTCTGCAGGCTGCATGGTGACGCTGCCATTGGTCACTATGACTTGTTTGCCTGAAAGAGCGTCTCTTACCACGGTACCATCAGCAAACGTTTGAGTAACATCTATGGTGGTTGGTTGGTCACTAGGTACTGGGCAGGCAAAGCTTTGTACTTGTTGTTGCTTTGGCTTTATCTGAACCGTCAGCTCATTAGTCTGAGGGTTGAGCGTAAACTGGTAGGTGTTAGCACGAAAGACCTTAATGGCGATTTCAGATTTATCGGCACAGTCGTCTAGGCGAAGGGGTTTATTGAATTTGATGCGACTCTCTTCAGCCAAAGCATAGTTAGTACCACAGGTATTTTGAGCGTCGCTGATAGAGAAGGTATAGCTACCTTTGGCGAGTTCCTGTTCTGCAATTACGGTGCCTTTACCGGATGATTCAAATACGACAGTGTCGTTATCAATTGTCAGTAATAGGTTATTGTCACTGGTTTGGCTGCATGCGCTGAGTGCGAGCATTGAAAGCGCGAGTACTGTTTTTTTCATTGTTCCCTTCCCCTGAATAAACAGGTTATTTATAGCAAACAATGCCCTCTACAGTCTGAGTGCTGATTCATTCAGTTAATCAATAACACCTATACAAACAAATGCTTGGTTCACAAAAACAAAAAGGGAAGCTTTCGCTTCCCTTTGGGTATTTACCTAAACCGCCCAACCAAAATCGGAAGAGTAATTTTTCTGCAGTATTGCTTATTTCTGTAAAAGAGAAATATCAGCAATTTGTAGGAACAGGTTACGTAGGTTGTTCAGTAGCGTTAGACGGTTCTTCTTCAGAGCTTCGTCATCAGCCATCACCATTACGTTATCGAAGAATGCATCAACGGGTTCACGTAGGTCAGCAAGTTTGCTTAGGGCTTCTTGGTAGTTGCCTGTCGCGAATGCTGGTTCTAGTGCTTCCGTCATTACTTCAACGTTTTCAGCCAGTGCTTTCTCTGCGTCTTCTTGAAGAAGAGTTAGGTCGATTTCAGCGGGTAGCTCGCCGTCGAATTTCGCAAGGATGTTACCTACACGCTTGTTCGCAGCTGCTAGTGCTTCTGCTGCTTCCAGTTCACGGAAGTGAGAAACCGCTTTAACACGTTGGTCAAAGTCAGCAGGCTTAGTTGGACGACGTGCTAGTACCGCTTGGATGATATCAACGCTGAAACCAGCATCTTGGTACCATGCGCGGAAACGACCTAGCATGAAGTCGATAACGTCAGCTTCAACGTTGTCGTTGGTTAGCTTGTCACCTAGTAGCTCTTTCGCTTTACCGATCAGATCAGTTAGGTCTAGGTTGTAGCCGTTTTCAACGATGATACGTAGCACACCTAGTGATGCACGACGTAGAGCGAATGGGTCAGAACCTTTTGGTGCTTGGCCAATACCGAAGATACCTACGATAGTGTCTAGCTTGTCTGCCATTGCAACAGCTGAAGATATACCTGTGCTTGGTAGAGTATCACCCGCGAAACGAGGCATGTACTGTTCGTAAAGTGCTAGTGCAACTTGCTCGTCTTCACCATCGTGAGTCGCGTAGTGCATGCCCATCACACCTTGAGTATCCGTAAATTCGAATACCATAGAAGTCATTAGGTCACACTTAGCTAGAAGGCCAGCACGCTTAGACTTTTCAACGTCAGCATCGATTTGCTCAGCGATGTAGCCAGCAAGCTCAGTGATGCGGTCTGTTTTGTCTTTGATAGTGCCCAGTTGCTTCTGGAAGATAGCTTGGTCTAGTTCAGCAAGACGGTCGATCAGCGGACGCTTACGGTCTGTGTTGAAGAAGAATTCAGCATCAGCAAGACGTGGACGTACAACTTTCTCGTTACCTTCGATAACGTGACGAGGCTCTTTAGACTCGATGTTAGATACGAAGATAAAGTTTGGTAGAAGGTTTTTCTCTGCGTCATACACAGGGAAGTACTTCTGGTCGCCTTTCATGGTGTAAACCAAAGCTTCAGAAGGTACTTTTAGGAACTCTTGCTCAAACTTAGCAGTAAGAACCACTGGCCATTCAACCAAAGAGGTAACTTCTTCAACAAGATCATCTTCTAGGTCAGCAATACCGCCAACCGCGTCTGCTGCTTTTTTAGCATCAGCTAGGATGATCGCTTTACGCGCATCGTAATCTGCCATTACTTTACCGCGCTCTTCTAAGATCGCAGGGTATTGGTCAGCAGAGTCGATTGTGAACTCTTGTTCGCCCATGAAACGGTGGCCACGGATAGTACGAGCAGATGCTACGCCTAGGATTTTGCCTTCAACAAGCTCATCACCTAGTAGTACTGTCAGTGTTTTCACTGGACGGATAAATTGAATGTCTGAGTTACCCCAGCGCATTGCTTTAGGAATTGGTAGGCCTGCCAGTGCTTTCGCAGCGATGTCCATCACCAATTCTTGAACTGGTTTGCCAGCCACTTCTTGTTTGAAAAGAAGCCACTCGCCTTTGTCTGTTTTCAGACGGTCAGCTTGCTCAACAGTAATACAGTTACCACGAGCCCAACCTTGTGCAGCCTTAGTCGCGTTGCCTTCAGCATCGAATGCCACAGAAATTGCAGGACCGCGCTTCTCAACCACTTTGTCTGCTTGGCCTTCAGCCAGTGCAGTCACTTTAAGTGCTAGACGACGAGGTGCTGCGTACCACTTGATGCCTTCGTGAGAAAGCTCAGCAGTTTTAAGGCCCGCTTCAAAGTTAGAAGCAAAGGCTTCTGCTAGAGAACGAAGTGCTGTTGGTGGAAGCTCTTCCGTACCCAGTTCAATTAGAAAATTCTTCGCCATGATTATTTACCTTCCTTCTTACACATTGGGAAGCCAAGTGCTTCACGTGACGCGTAGTACGCTTCTGCAACAGCTTTAGTCAGGTTGCGGATACGAAGGATGTAACGTTGACGCTCTGTTACAGAGATAGCTTTGCGCGCATCAAGGATGTTGAATGCGTGACCTGCTTTTAGAATGCGCTCGTAAGCTGGAAGCGGCAGTGGCTTCTCAAGCTCAAGTAGCTCTTTACACTCTTTTTCGCACTGGTCGAAGAAAGTGAATAGGAAATCTACGTCTGCGTGCTCGAAGTTGTAGGTTGATTGCTCAACTTCGTTTTGGTGGAAGATGTCACCGTAAGTTACGTTAGAGCCGTCTGGTGCTACGTTCCATACTAGGTCGTAAACAGAGTCTACTTCCTGGATGTACATTGCTAGACGCTCGATACCGTAAGTGATCTCGCCAGTTACAGGCTTACACTCAAGGCCGCCAACTTGTTGGAAGTAAGTGAATTGAGTTACTTCCATGCCGTTTAGCCAAACTTCCCAACCAAGACCCCATGCGCCTAGCGTTGGGTTTTCCCAGTTGTCTTCTACGAAGCGAATATCGTGAACAAGTGGGTCGACACCAAGAACTTCAAGCGAGCCTAAGTACAACTCCTGGATGTTATCTGGAGAAGGTTTTAGAGCTACTTGGAATTGATAGTAGTGCTGCAGGCGGTTCGGGTTTTCACCGTAACGACCATCGGTCGGACGACGAGAAGGTTGAACGTATGCCGTAGACATTGGCTCTGGGCCAAGTGCACGTAGACATGTCATTGGGTGAGAGGTGCCAGCACCTACTTCCATATCTAGTGGTTGAACAATGGTACAACCGTTTTGTGCCCAGTAATCCTGCAGCGCGAGGATCATTCCCTGGAAGGTTTTGATATCGTATTTTTGCATAGTCAGGTTCGCGCGATTCTTTTAAATGAATGATAAAAATAACCTCTGAGTATACCGAGATATTGGTAAAGCGAGTAGGGGTAATCTTGTTTAATTAGTGGTCTAAAATGTCGTTTAGTGGATTTTTTTGCCTTTAATGTTTGTTTTTCGGTACAAGTAGATATTTTGATAACTTTGACACTTGTGTTTGAAAGCGTGGGTGATTAAAATCTCGCGGTCTTTGGGGAGTAGCTTGCTTATTCATATCCAATTGAATGAGTTCGTTCGTCAACATAATTGATGCAAAATCATCATGGCGTTCGAGGCAACCACCACCTTGGTGGCGCTTAGCAAGACCTTAGACAAGCATCGTGAACCGGGATGGGGCGCGAGGTTTGTCTTTGGTTAAATATAATAATCCTCATCCCAAATGAGCATGTCGTGAGCGTTTTAGCAATTTCAATTACAACTGTCGCCTTAGCCGAGATCGGTGATAAGACTCAGTTGCTATCCCTTTTATTAGCCAGTCGATATCGAAAACCGATACCTATCATCGCGGCTATTTTCTTTGCCACCATTGCCAATCATGCCCTTGCTGCATGGCTAGGTGTTGTGGTCGCCGATTATCTTTCACCTGAAGTATTAAAGTGGGTGTTGGTGGTCAGTTTCATTGCGATGGCAGGCTGGATTCTGATTCCTGATAAATTAGACGATGATGAGCAGATCTCGAACCGAGGGCCGTTTGTCGCCAGTTTCATCGCTTTCTTCATTGCTGAGATTGGTGATAAGACCCAGATTGCGACCTCCATTCTAGGGGCTCAATATTCGGATGCATTAACGTGGGTAATTCTCGGCACTACCATTGGTATGTTGCTGGCGAATGTGCCCGTGGTGATCATTGGTAAGCTGTCTGCTGATAAGATGCCTCTTGATCTGATTCGCAAGATCACGGCCTTGTTATTCGTGGGTTTGGCTATTGCAGCGGCGTTCTATTAAGCGGTGGTATTGAGTCTTATTATACTCAATCAGTAGAGTAATGTGTTGTAGGTCATACTCTTACAGTATTGCGGGGTTTATCGAGCAAATGGACATATAACTGTCATACTTGTCATGATATTTTAATCTTGTGAGTTAAGAACACGAGGGCATGATTATGTTGACGCGTTATATGGGTATTACTCCACAGAGCCAAAGTTATCTATTTACCTTTGGTCTTGCACTTACACTATTAGGCATGGTGTTGACGGACATGTGGCTACCAATGGTGGCTGGTTCGATGATCATGACTGGGCTTGCAGTAGAAGCTTGGATTCGGGTCGCGCATATTATTCCGATGCGTAAAGATCTGCGAGAAATTCAGCATCAGCTTGAGCATCTGCAAAACAAATCTAGAAACGAATAAACAAAAAGCCGCTCGTACTCTGAGTTCTGTTGAAGAACATAAGGTACGAGCGGCTTTTTTGATGCTGATATTTAGGTGAGGCTTATGCCTCCAACCCTTTTCTTATCAAATATTGGTAAGGCAAAGCTTCAGTCGCTTGGCCGACTAACTGATGATCCATAAAACGACAAAAGCTCGGAATATCACGAGTTGTCGAAGGGTCGTCAGCTTTTACCAGTAACACATCGCCATCCTGCATGTTTCTAATTGTCTTCCTGACCATCATTACTGGCTCTGGGCAACGCAGGCCTTCAGCTTCTAAAGTGTGGGTTGCCAGTTCAGGTTTGAATGTCATGGTTTGTATCTCTATATCTATCTAACGAGTGAATAATACGTCTGCAGAAAAAATATGCAATAAGTGCTTGGCAAACAGAATCATTTCCTATAACTTAGTTAACAAGTTGATAACAACTTGTAACAAAGGCAACTAGCTAAGGAGTGGCGATGTTGACAGGATTAGATAGATTAACAATTTATTCAGTTCTCTGTTTTATTTCTTTTTGTGCGTTAGTACTACGCTCATCGACAGAGACCTCTCTAATGCCAATCTTTGGCATAGTAGCAACGATTATTGGTATTTGGGTAGAGATGCGCCGTTGGCAAGGCATAGCCGAGGAGCAAGAGCATTAACCCGGATACAACAAGCAAATTCCGATACGACAACATTCCGACACTATCCCCAGATTTTCTTGGGCTTCCCCGCGTAATTGCGGGATTTTTTTTATCTAAAGCATGCTATAAACAACTTAGTGACCAATGGTAATTGTATACAGCTAGGTAAGTGGCGTGGAATTAGAAGACATCTATCGTAGAGACCTGAATTTACTGGTCGCCTTAAAGGTATTGATTGAAGAGGGCAGTGTTAGCCAAGCCGCACTTCGTCTTAACCTAAGCCAATCGGCTACTAGCAGAGTATTAGGTCGCCTAAGAGAACTACTCAACGATCCCCTGTTTACACGCCAAGGTCAGCACCTTATTCCCACCAAGAAAGCACTCGAGATCAGCCAGCGTATTGATCAACCTTTAGAATCATTCCGCCAACTTCTTAGCCCTAGCGATTTTGACCCTTACTACTGCAGTGAGCGCTTCCTGATAGCAACCACCGACTACGCGATGCAAACCATCTTGCCTTATGCGTTACCTAAGATTTATGAACAAGCACCTAATATCTCTTTAGAGTTTGCACCACTGCAGCATGAGCATTTGTTTAAGCAACTCAGCACCGAACGTGTCGATATGGCGATTTGTCGCCCGAGTGGCAGCATCGCACCACTTCATCAAGAAGTCTTGGGGCCAGTTGGCGTGTCGTGCTTGTTATCTAAAAATCATCCCTTGGCTGAGCGACCGCTTAGCCTTGAGGATTATGTTTCTCTACCCCATGCGATGATTGCGATCAGTGATGGTGTTAAGGCTTTACTCGATAACGCTTTAGCCAATCAACAACCACGAAAAATGGTGCTGCGTGCTTATCACCTTGAAGCTGCATTAGCGATTGTCGATAGAATGCCATTAGTGATTACTGTACCTGCTGATTTGGCTTATTTGGTGGCAGAGCGTTATGACTTAGTCGTCAAGCCGTTACCATTTGAGTTTATGCCGTTTGATTACTCACTGATCTGGCACTCGCGTTGCGACTCTTCTGCATCACAGCAATGGTTAAGAAGAGTGGTAAAAGAAGAGTGTGGTGAGCTGATTCAGAAGCGTATTGCGGATGTCGGCTTGGGTTAACTTGAGGTCTAGCTTTGGTTTACTCGATCCAAATGACAAAAACGCAAAAGGGCTGATTACTATCAGCCCTTTGTTATTCTGGGTTACGGAAGTTTAATTCACAATTACAGTTTAATAACTACGCGACCAGTGATTTGACCGTTAGTGATGTCTTCTGCGGCTTGAATTGCACCATCTAAAGACACTTCTTTGGTTGCTTGAGCGTAGAAAGATTCTGGTAATAGTTCAGCCAGCTGTTCCCACGCTTTAATACGTTTCTCACGAGGACACATTACCGAGTCCACACCTTGTAGGCGAACGTTACGCAAAATGAATGGCATTACCGTTGTTGGTAAGTCAAAACCGCCAGCTAGGCCACACATCGCAACCGCACCGTTGTAATCAATTTGCGCCAATACTTTTGCAAGTACTTTGCTACCTACAGTATCGATAGCACCAGCCCATAGTTGTTTTTCTAGTGGTTTAGCTGGTTCTTCGAGTTCAGCACGTTCAACAATGCGTGTCGCGCCTAGTGATTTTAGAAGTTCGCCATTTTCTGAAGCTCGGCCAGTAACCGCTGCCACTTTATAGCCCAGTTGGTTTAGTAGCGTAATAGACACGCTGCCTACGCCGCCACTTGCACCGGTGACTAGAATTTCACCGTCTTCTGGTTTGATACCTGCATCTACGATAGCTTGCACACAAAGCATAGCGGTGAAGCCAGCTGTACCAATCGCCATGACTTTCTTAGCGTCTAAGCCTGCAGGCATTGGCACTAACCAGTCACCGTTTAGGCTTGCTTTCTCAGCCATGCCGCCCCAGTGACCCTCACCAACACCCCAACCAGTCAGAACAACTTCGTCGCCCGCTTTGTAGCGAGGGTCATCAGATTGTGAAACCACACCAGAAAGGTCGATACCAGGAACCATAGGGAAGTTGCGAACAATGCGCCCTTTACCTGTTATCGCCAAACCATCTTTGTAGTTTAAAGAAGAGTAGCTCACATCAACCTTCACGTTACCTTCTGGTAATTGAGACTCTTCAATTTGAGAAACTGATGCGATAGTTTTTTTGTCTTCTTGGTTTAGTACAAGTGCTTTAAACATGATCTGCTCCGTAGGAGGAATATTAGGAAATTGAAGTAACTTTAGTTGAATCGTTGGAGAAAAAATAATGAAACATCAACATTGAATCTATGCGTTTTGTGCATAGATGTAGGTGGTGCTTTTTCTACCGCTAAGTGCGCCGAATAAATTGATGCATTATTGGATGCCGAGTAATAAAAAGTGCAGCTATATAAATATAGCTGCACAAAAGATTACCCTTCAAGTATTACAGTCAGTGAGCGCTATGGGCGTTCAAATACCGTTGCAATACCTTGGCCTAAACCAATACACATGGTCGCTAAGCCGTATTTCACGTCTTGTGCTTCCATCAGGTTGATTAGGGTTGTCGAGATACGAGAGCCAGAACACCCCAATGGGTGACCGAGTGCAATCGCACCACCGTTAAGGTTAACTTTCTCGTCAACTACATCCAATAGACCTAGATCTTTAGCACATGGAAGAGATTGAGCAGCGAACGCTTCGTTGAGTTCAATAACGCCCATATCTTCAATGTTCAGACCTGCACGTTTTAACGCTTTTTGAGTCGCCGGTACTGGACCGTAACCCATGATTGAAGGGTCGCAGCCTGCGATAGCCATAGACTTTACGCGAGCGCGGATCTTAAGGCCAAGCGCGTTGGCTTTATCTTCACTCATGATAAGCATTGCCGATGCACCATCAGACAATGCTGATGAAGTACCTGCCGTTACCGTTCCGTTTGCTGGGTCGAATACAGGACGCAGCTGAGATAGACCTTCAACCGTTGTTTCTGGGCGAATGACTTCATCGTAATCCAGAGTAAACAGTGAACCGTCTGCCGCGTGAGCTTCTGTTGGTAGAATTTCGTTTTTGAAACGACCTTCTACCGTTGCTGCTTGTGCTCTAGCGTGTGAGCGTGCAGCGAAGGCATCTTGATCTTCACGGCTAATACCGTGCATTTTACCAAGCATCTCAGCCGTTAGGCCCATCATTCCTGCAGCTTTTGCTACGTGCTTAGACATGCCTGGGTGGAAATCGACACCGTGGTTCATAGGAACATGACCCATGTGTTCGACACCACCGATTAGGCAGATTTCCGCATCTCCAACCATGATTGAACGAGCAGCATCATGCAAAGCTTGCATAGATGAACCACACAGTCGGTTCACCGTTACCGCACCAATTTCAATCGGTAGACCAGCAAGCAAAGCGGCGTTACGAGCCACGTTGAAGCCTTGCTCTAGCGTTTGTTGTACACAACCCCAGTAAATGTCTTCAATTTCGACAGGGTTTACTTCTGGATTGCGCTCTAAAATGCCTTTCATCAAATGTGCCGATAGATCTTCAGCACGAGTGTGACGGAAAGCTCCACCTTTGGAACGTCCCATTGGGGTACGAAGGCAATCAACAACAACTACATTATTCATTTTGCTATTCCTTTTCCAAATGTGGGTTACAGAGAACTGGCTTGTTGGCCTTCGTAAAAGCTTTCGCCTTTCGCTGCCATATCAAGCAATAGTTGAGGAACTTGGTACATTGCACCTAAGTCTTGGTAGCTCTTCGCCATTTCAACGAAGTTACCAATACCCACACTGTCTAAGTAGCGGAATACGCCGCCTCTGAATGGAGGGAAGCCTAAACCGTAAACCAGTGCCATATCCGCTTCTTGCGGTGTCGCGATAATGCCTTCTTCTAAACAAAGCACCACTTCGTTGATCATAGGAATCATCACACGTTGGATAATTGTCTGGTCATCAAAGTCTTGTGGCTGTTGGCATACGTCAGCCAAAATAGGAAGAATGTCTTCAGAGAAGGTTTTCTTCGGACGACCGCGTTTGTCTACGCTATACGTGTAGAAACCGCTGCCGTTCTTCTGGCCGTATTTTTCAGCGACGTAAAGTGCGTCAATCGCATCACGACCTTCTTTACCCATACGCTCAGGGAAACCTTGCGCCATTACTGCTTGTGCATGGTGTGCTGTGTCTAGGCCAACAACGTCTAGCAAGTACGCAGGACCCATTGGCCAACCGAACTTACGCTCCATGATTTTATCGATCTTAGTGAAGTCAGCGCCGTCACGTAGCAACATGCTGAAACCGCCAAAGTAAGGGAAAAGTACACGGTTAACGAAGAAGCCTGGGCAGTCGTTAACAACGATAGGAGATTTACCCATCTTCGCTGCGTAAGCCACCACGCGATTGATCGTTTCTTCAGAAGTGTGCTCACCACGGATGATCTCAACCAAAGGCATGCGGTGTACTGGGTTAAAGAAGTGCATACCACAGAAGTTCTCTGGGCGCTTCAAAGATTTCGCTAACAAGTTAATCGGAATCGTTGAGGTATTTGATGTTAGAACCGTGTCTTCACCAACCAAGCCTTCCACTTCGCTCAGTACCGCTGCTTTTACTTTAGGATTCTCTACAACCGCTTCCACAATCACATCTGATTGCTCAACACCTGCATAATGCAGGCTTGGAGTAATAGAAGACAGAATACCTGCCATCTTGAATCCATCTAGTCGACCGCGTGATAAGCGTTTATTCAACAGCTTAGAAGCTTCGTTCATACCAAGATCAAGAGATGCCTGTGCGATGTCTTTCATCATCACTGGGACGCCTTTCAGTGCTGATTGGTAAGCAATACCGCCGCCCATGATACCTGCGCCAAGTACGGCTGCACGCTCAGTTGCTTTGTTTGCTGATTTACCCGCTTGCTTCGCTAGACCTTTGATGTACTGGTCATTCAGGAATAGGCCGACTAATGCTTTTGCTTCTTCTGATTTCGCCAGCTTGACGAAGTGCTTACGTTCGATGTCGAGTGCTGCATCGCGATCGCTACGCGCTGCTTCTTCAATAGCAATTACCGAAGTAATTGGCGCTGGGTAGTGAGGCCCTGCTTTTTGAGCAACGAGACCTTTAGCCATGGTAAAGCTCATCATCGCTTCTAGTTTACTTAGTGAAAGCGCTGATGTTTTTTGTTTACGGCGTAGCTGCCAATCGAGTTTCTCATTGGCTGCCAGAGAAACAGTGTTAACCGCTGATTCTAATAGTTGGTCTGTTTCAACAATCGCATCTAACAAGCCAACTTTAAGTGCTTCATCGGCACGGCATGCTTTGCCTTGCGTGATAATTTCCATTGCGCTGTCAGCACCGATAACACGAGGTAGGCGCACACAACCACCAAAACCAGGCATGATGCCAAGTTTGGTTTCTGGTAAACCTATGCTGGTGGTCTTGTCACCGATACGGAAGTCGGTAGCGAGTACACATTCACAGCCGCCGCCAAGGGCATGGCCACGCATCATTGAAAGAGTTGGGACAGGAAGGTCTTCGAGCTTACTGAAGATTGAATTAGCGAATCTTAACCATTCATCAAGTTCTGCTTCTGGCTTAGCAAATAGGCCAAGAAATTCAGTGATGTCTGCGCCTACGATGAACGCGTCTTTGTTTGAAGTTAAGATTAAACCACGTAATCCAGTGTGAGCATTAAGAGCATCTAACGCTTTATCTAGTGATTCTAAAGTAGCAAGGTCGAGTTTGTTTACAGAGGCCGGCGCACAGAAGCTAAGTTCTGCAATACCATCTTGTAATTCCTTTACCTGTAAGGTGTTAGCTTGGTAAATCATTGTCTATCTCCATGACATACAATCCACGATTGTTTGAGAGAATCTTGTTATCTTTCTATTATTGTAGAACACCTGGTAAGACCAGTCGTCTTAGTCTGTACCTCTGCTTGGTGAATTTCAATACATTTTTTAAACAATTGTTTAACATTGTGCGATAGCACAGATCCTCTAACCCTTATTATTCACGCGTGATACACTTCGCCGCTCTTATTAATTAAGTTAACGATATGAATGAACAGCCCTATTTAATACCGTCAGCGTCGGCTCTGTTTGAAGAAGAGATAAAGAAGAGCGTCTTCATTACTCATCTTGCTCATACTCCAAGTGTAGAAGCTGCTAAACAGTTCGTAGAACAGGTAAAAAAAGAGCATTCATCAGCACGACATAATTGTTGGGGCTTTGCTGCTGGGCGACCTGAAGACTCAATGAAATGGGGCTTTAGTGACGACGGAGAGCCATCTGGTACTGCGGGTAAGCCTATTTTGGCGCAACTGTCTGGTTCTGGTGTCGGTGAACTGACTGCCGTTGTCACTCGTTATTCTGGCGGAATCAAGCTTGGAACGGGTGGCCTAGTAAAGGCGTATGGTGGAGGAGTGCAACAAGCTCTCAAGCTGCTTCAAACTATCGAGAAAAAAATAACCACAAAATTACGGCTAGAGTTAGACTATGGCTTTGTGCCAATCGCGCAATCCATTATGGCTCAGCATCAGGCTGTTGAAGTCCAAGCGGATTATGGTGTTCAAGTTGAGCTTATTATTGAAATAGAGCTCCTTCAGGTAGATTCGTTTACCCAAACCATGATCAATAAAAGCGGTGCCAAGGCACTGGTAACGAAAGTCAAAGACAACTAGGAAGTGTGAAGCATTTCGCTTCGTTCAATAGCTCATGCAATTTCGCTCAATTATTCGAATCGTCGGATTATTATTAGCACTTTTTAGTGTATCAATGCTCGCACCTGCGCTCGTCGCACTGATCTATAGAGATGGTGCGGGTGTGCCATTTGTGACGACTTTCTTCGTTCTATTATTTTGTGGAGCAACTTGCTGGTTTCCAAACCGACGCTATAAACATGAATTGAAGGCGCGAGATGGCTTTCTCATTGTGGTGTTGTTCTGGACGGTAATCGGCAGTGCAGGTGCATTGCCGTTTTTGATCGCGGATAATCCGAGCGTTTCTGTTACTGATGCCTTTTTTGAATCGTTTTCTGCATTAACGACTACGGGTGCAACCGTAATTGTTGGCCTCGATGACCTACCTAAAGCAATTTTATTTTACCGCCAATTCCTGCAATGGTTTGGTGGTATGGGTATCATCGTATTGGCGGTAGCCATCCTTCCCGTTCTGGGTATCGGTGGTATGCAGCTATATCGTGCTGAAATCCCAGGTCCTGTAAAAGACAGTAAGATGACACCGCGTATTGCTGAAACGGCAAAAGCGCTTTGGTATATCTATCTCAGCTTAACTATTGCTTGTGCGGTGGCGTTTTGGTTGGCTGGTATGAGTTTCTTTGATGCAATCAGCCATAGTTTCTCTACCATTGCTATTGGTGGTTTCTCGACACATGATGCCAGCATGGGGTATTTCAATAGCCCTGCTATAAACATGATTACCGTTGTATTCCTTCTTATATCTGCTTGTAACTTCTCTCTTCACTTTGCCGCGTTTGCGTCTGGTGGTGTGCATCCCAAGTACTATTGGAAGGATCCTGAGTTTCGCGCTTTTATCTTTATTCAAGCGCTACTGTTTTTAGTCTGCTTCTTATTACTGCTTAACCATCATTCTTACGACTCGTATTACGATGCCTTTGATCAGGCTTTGTTCCAAACGGTATCTATATCTACAACAGCAGGCTTCACCACCACTGGTTTTTCCGAGTGGCCGCTGTTCTTACCCGTTCTGCTTCTGTTTTCTTCCTTTATAGGTGGTTGTGCCGGTTCAACCGGTGGCGGTATGAAAGTTATCCGAATATTACTACTTACGCTGCAAGGTGCTCGTGAAATGAAGCGTCTTGTCCACCCGCGTGCTGTTTATACCATCAAGGTTGGCGGATCTGCGTTACCACAGCGTGTTGTGGATGCGGTTTGGGGCTTCTTCTCTGCATACGCCTTGGTTTTTGTGGTTTGTATGTTGGCTCTGATTGCAACTGGCATGGATGAGCTAAGTGCTTTCTCTGCTGTAGCGGCAACATTGAATAACCTTGGCCCTGGCTTAGGTGAAGTGGCAATGCACTTCGGCGATGTGAATGACAAGGCTAAGTGGGTGTTGATCGTATCTATGCTGTTTGGTCGTTTAGAGATATTCACCTTATTAATTTTATTGACCCCTACGTTTTGGCGTAGCTAAGGACAACATTGTGGCAAAAGCTCTATTTTTGTATTCAAGCCGTGAAGGGCAGACCAAGAAGATCTTGAACTATATAAAAGAAGAAATGAATGAGTTCGAATGTGAGCTTCAAGATCTGCACACTATTAGTAATGTCGACTTTACTCAATATGACAGAGTTTTGATTGGCGCATCTATTCGCTATGGCCACCTCAATAAGAAGCTATATCAGTTCATTGATGCCAACCTTGCTCAGCTGCAATCAAACAAGGTTGCCTTTTTCTGCGTTAACTTAACGGCTCGTAAAGAAGACCAAGGTAAAGATACCCCTGAAGGTAGTGCTTATATTAAGAAGTTTCTTCTCAAGTCACCGTGGCAGCCGACCTTGATCGGTGTCTTTGCTGGTGCCCTCTATTACCCACGTTATAACTGGTTTGATAAAACCATGATTCGCTTCATTATGAATATGACAGGTGGAGAAACGGATACAACTAAGGAAGTTGAGTACACGAACTGGGAAAAAGTCTCTTTATTCTCTAAAAAACTGAAAGAGATGTAAGAGAAAAGCCTACTTTTGAGGCGTTTTGAGTTCTTTTTAATCGAACGAATAAAAAAACGAGAAAAACTTCAAAAAGGGCTTGCCAGTGTGATCGAAATCTCTATAATGCGACCTCGTTGAAACGGGAAGGCTTCGTAAGAAACCAAAGCGAATCAGCAGGTCAAATTAGCCAAGCTAAGCGCTTGAAAAAAGTTTTGAAAATAGTGGTTGACACTAAAACTTAAATCGCTAAAATGGCCGTCCGATTTGAGCGAAGCTCAAAAAGGAAAAGCTCTTTAACAATTTAAACCTATCAATCTGTGTGGGCACTCGTTGATGAATATCAAAACGTTTTATCGTTAGATAAAACAGATTCTTCGGAATCAAACTTGATTTCAATGAACTGAGTGACCAATACGTTTAACTACTTGTAGTTAATCGGCACAGTCAATTCATTACCATTCTGTTGGAATGGTAATAGCTTTAAAATTACATAGTAGTTTTGAAGTCAGTATTCGTTGAGTCACAAAATCTTAAATTGAAGAGTTTGATCATGGCTCAGATTGAACGCTGGCGGCAGGCCTAACACATGCAAGTCGAGCGGAAACGACAACATTGAATCTTCGGAGGATTTGTTGGGCGTCGAGCGGCGGACGGGTGAGTAATGCCTAGGAAATTGCCTTGATGTGGGGGATAACCATTGGAAACGATGGCTAATACCGCATAATGCCTACGGGCCAAAGAGGGGGATCTTCGGACCTCTCGCGTCAAGATATGCCTAGGTGGGATTAGCTAGTTGGTGAGGTAATGGCTCACCAAGGCGACGATCCCTAGCTGGTCTGAGAGGATGATCAGCCACACTGGAACTGAGACACGGTCCAGACTCCTACGGGAGGCAGCAGTGGGGAATATTGCACAATGGGCGAAAGCCTGATGCAGCCATGCCGCGTGTATGAAGAAGGCCTTCGGGTTGTAAAGTACTTTCAGTTGTGAGGAAGGGGGTAGTGTTAATAGCGCTATCTCTTGACGTTAGCAACAGAAGAAGCACCGGCTAACTCCGTGCCAGCAGCCGCGGTAATACGGAGGGTGCGAGCGTTAATCGGAATTACTGGGCGTAAAGCGCATGCAGGTGGTTCATTAAGTCAGATGTGAAAGCCCGGGGCTCAACCTCGGAACTGCATTTGAAACTGGTGAACTAGAGTGCTGTAGAGGGGGGTAGAATTTCAGGTGTAGCGGTGAAATGCGTAGAGATCTGAAGGAATACCAGTGGCGAAGGCGGCCCCCTGGACAGACACTGACACTCAGATGCGAAAGCGTGGGGAGCAAACAGGATTAGATACCCTGGTAGTCCACGCCGTAAACGATGTCTACTTGGAGGTTGTGGCCTTGAGCCGTGGCTTTCGGAGCTAACGCGTTAAGTAGACCGCCTGGGGAGTACGGTCGCAAGATTAAAACTCAAATGAATTGACGGGGGCCCGCACAAGCGGTGGAGCATGTGGTTTAATTCGATGCAACGCGAAGAACCTTACCTACTCTTGACATCCAGAGAAGCCAGCGGAGACGCAGGTGTGCCTTCGGGAGCTCTGAGACAGGTGCTGCATGGCTGTCGTCAGCTCGTGTTGTGAAATGTTGGGTTAAGTCCCGCAACGAGCGCAACCCTTATCCTTGTTTGCCAGCGAGTAATGTCGGGAACTCCAGGGAGACTGCCGGTGATAAACCGGAGGAAGGTGGGGACGACGTCAAGTCATCATGGCCCTTACGAGTAGGGCTACACACGTGCTACAATGGCGCATACAGAGGGCAGCAAGCTAGCGATAGTGAGCGAATCCCAAAAAGTGCGTCGTAGTCCGGATTGGAGTCTGCAACTCGACTCCATGAAGTCGGAATCGCTAGTAATCGTGAATCAGAATGTCACGGTGAATACGTTCCCGGGCCTTGTACACACCGCCCGTCACACCATGGGAGTGGGCTGCAAAAGAAGTGGGTAGTTTAACCTTTCGGGGAGGACGCTCACCACTTTGTGGTTCATGACTGGGGTGAAGTCGTAACAAGGTAGCCCTAGGGGAACCTGGGGCTGGATCACCTCCTTATACGAAGATATTTACGATGAGTGTCCACACAGATTGATTAGGTTTAGAAAAGCAAAGAGAAGAAGAACTCCCAAGGTTCTTCGAAGTTTGTTTCTACTTTTAAAGTGGAGATAAATTAGCAGTGTCCCGTTCGTCTAGAGGCCTAGGACACCGCCCTTTCACGGCGGTAACAGGGGTTCGACTCCCCTACGGGATACCATTGGGTCGTTAGCTCAGTTGGTAGAGCAGTTGACTTTTAATCAATTGGTCGCAGGTTCGAATCCTGCACGACCCACCATTTCCTCCCAAGGAAATAAAAATATGGGGCTATAGCTCAGCTGGGAGAGCGCCTGCCTTGCACGCAGGAGGTCTGCGGTTCGATCCCGCATAGCTCCACCATTCTTTCTCCATGAAGGAATTAAAACTATCATGGGCGATTAGCTCAGTTGGGAGAGCACCTGCCTTACAAGCAGGGGGTCACTGGTTCGAGCCCGGTATCGCCCACCATCTTTAAGCATTCTCGTAAGAGAGTATTTAAAAATGGGTTTAAAAGTTTAACACTTATAACTCTTGCTCTTTAACAATTTGGAAAGCTGACTGATTTAAATAACGAAGTTATTTAAATCAAATTTAAAAGTTCTCAATGTTTATCTGCTCTTATTTAATAGGGACGGTATAAACACAACAAACACATTCAAGTGTCTTGTATTCGAACGATCAGAAATGATTGTTCATTTTTGACTCTACTTTTTATTAAAAAGTGGAAACAAAAAGTAAATTGAGTCCGGCAAACAGTCATTGAGAATTAACCCTTCTTGATGACAACCAAAAACCTTGGTTAGTTGCCATACAAGTTTGTTTTCACTTTTCAAAAGTGAAAGTAAAACAGAGACCCTTTCGGGTTGTATGGTTAAGTGACTAAGCGTACACGGTGGATGCCTTGGCAGTCAGAGGCGATGAAAGACGTAATAACTTGCGATAAGCCCAGATTAGGTAGTAATAACCTTTTGAGTCTGGGATTTCTGAATGGGGAAACCCACGTGCATAAGCACGTATCCTGTTGTGAATACATAGCAACAGGAGGCAAACCGGGGGAACTGAAACATCTAAGTACCCCGAGGAAGAGAAATCAACCGAGATTCCGAAAGTAGCGGCGAGCGAAATTGGATTAGCCCTTAAGCTTTTAATGATGCAGGTGAAGAGTCTGGAAAGTCTCGCAATAAAGGGTGATAGCCCCGTAACCGACACATCATAATCAGTGAAATCGAGTAGGGCGGGACACGTGATATCCTGTCTGAATATGGGGGGACCATCCTCCAAGGCTAAATACTACTGACTGACCGATAGTGAACCAGTACCGTGAGGGAAAGGCGAAAAGAACCCCTGTGAGGGGAGTGAAATAGAACCTGAAACCGTGTACGTACAAGCAGTAGGAGCACCTTCGTGGTGTGACTGCGTACCTTTTGTATAATGGGTCAGCGACTTAATTTTAGTAGCAAGGTTAACCGTTTAGGGGAGCCGTAGGGAAACCGAGTCTTAACTGGGCGTACAGTTGCTAGGATTAGACCCGAAACCAGGTGATCTAGCCATGGGCAGGTTGAAGGTTGAGTAACATCAACTGGAGGACCGAACCGACTAATGTTGAAAAATTAGCGGATGACTTGTGGCTAGGGGTGAAAGGCCAATCAAACCTGGAGATAGCTGGTTCTCCCCGAAAGCTATTTAGGTAGCGCCTCGGACGAATACTACTGGGGGTAGAGCACTGTTAAGGCTAGGGGGTCATCCCGACTTACCAACCCTTTGCAAACTCCGAATACCAGTAAGTACTATCCGGGAGACACACGGCGGGTGCTAACGTCCGTCGTGGAGAGGGAAACAACCCAGACCGCCAGCTAAGGTCCCAAAGTATAGCTAAGTGGGAAACGATGTGGGAAGGCTCAGACAGCCAGGATGTTGGCTTAGAAGCAGCCATCATTTAAAGAAAGCGTAATAGCTCACTGGTCGAGTCGGCCTGCGCGGAAGATGTAACGGGGCTAAGCTATACACCGAAGCTGCGGCTACGTACCTTAGGGTATGTGGGGTAGGGGAGCGTTCTGTAAGCCGTTGAAGGTGGTCTGTAAGGGCTGCTGGAGGTATCAGAAGTGCGAATGCTGACATGAGTAACGATAAAGGGAGTGAAAAACTCCCTCGCCGGAAGACCAAGGGTTCCTGTCCAACGTTAATCGGGGCAGGGTAAGTCGACTCCTAAGGCGAGGCCGAAAGGCGTAGTCGATGGGAAACGGGTTAATATTCCCGTACTTCTTACAATTGCGATGGGGGGACGGAGAAGGCTAGGTGGGCCTGGCGACGGTTGTCCAGGTTCAAGTATGTAGGCGGAAAGTTTAGGTAAATCCGGACTTTCTTTAACGCTGAGATACGATGTCGAGCTACTACGGTAGTGAAGTCATTGATGCCATGCTTCCAGGAAAAGCCTCTAAGCTTCAGATTGTAAGGAATCGTACCCCAAACCGACACAGGTGGTCGGGTAGAGAATACCAAGGCGCTTGAGAGAACTCGGGTGAAGGAACTAGGCAAAATGGTACCGTAACTTCGGGAGAAGGTACGCTCTTATCAGTGAAGTCCCTTGCGGATGGAGCAGACGAGAGTCGCAGATACCAGGTGGCTGCAACTGTTTATTAAAAACACAGCACTGTGCAAAATCGTAAGATGACGTATACGGTGTGACGCCTGCCCGGTGCCGGAAGGTTAATTGATGGGGTTAGACTTCGGTCGAAGCTCTTGATCGAAGCCCCGGTAAACGGCGGCCGTAACTATAACGGTCCTAAGGTAGCGAAATTCCTTGTCGGGTAAGTTCCGACCTGCACGAATGGCGTAATGATGGCCACGCTGTCTCCACCCGAGACTCAGTGAAATTGAAATCGCTGTGAAGATGCAGTGTACCCGCGGCTAGACGGAAAGACCCCGTGAACCTTTACTACAGCTTGGCACTGAACATTGAACCTACATGTGTAGGATAGGTGGGAGACTATGAAACCGCGTCGCTAGATGTGGTGGAGTCGTCCTTGAAATACCACCCTTGTAGTTTTGATGTTCTAACGTTGGCCCCTGAATCGGGGTTACGGACAGTGCCTGGTGGGTAGTTTGACTGGGGCGGTCTCCTCCCAAAGAGTAACGGAGGAGCACGAAGGTGGGCTAAACACGGTTGGACATCGTGTGGTTAGTGCAATGGCATAAGCCCGCTTGACTGCGAGAATGACAATTCGAGCAGGTGCGAAAGCAGGTCATAGTGATCCGGTGGTTCTGAATGGAAGGGCCATCGCTCAACGGATAAAAGGTACTCCGGGGATAACAGGCTGATACCGCCCAAGAGTTCATATCGACGGCGGTGTTTGGCACCTCGATGTCGGCTCATCACATCCTGGGGCTGAAGTCGGTCCCAAGGGTATGGCTGTTCGCCATTTAAAGTGGTACGCGAGCTGGGTTTAGAACGTCGTGAGACAGTTCGGTCCCTATCTGCCGTGGGCGTTGGAAAATTGAAAGGGGCTGCTCCTAGTACGAGAGGACCGGAGTGGACGAACCTCTGGTGTTCGGGTTGTCATGCCAATGGCATTGCCCGGTAGCTAAGTTCGGAATCGATAACCGCTGAAAGCATCTAAGCGGGAAGCGAGCCTTGAGATGAGTTTTCCCTGACGCTATAAGCGTCCTAAAGGGTTGTCGTAGACTACGACGTTGATAGGCAGGGTGTGTAAGTGCTGCGAGGCATTGAGCTAACCTGTACTAATTGCCCGTGAGGCTTAACCATACAACACCCAAGGGGTTTTGTGGACTCAAAGACAGACCTTGAATGAGTTTGAAGAGACACTTTTAGATTATAGCTTTCCGAATTTTAAAATTTGCTTGGCGACCATAGCATTGTGGACCCACCTGATTCCATGCCGAACTCAGAAGTGAAACACAATAGCGCCGATGGTAGTGTGGGGTTTCCCCATGTGAGAGTAGGACATCGCCAGGCTTTAATTTCGTTGTTTGCATAGCAAACAACAACTTCAACAGTGCACAAATCTGTTGATGACAATTTGTTGGAGGGATGGCTGAGTGGTCGAAAGCACCGGTCTTGAAAACCGGCAACCGTTAATAGCGGTTCTAGGGTTCAAATCCCTATCCCTCCACCACCATTGAAAAGCCCGCTGAGAAATCAGCGGGCTTTTTCATATCTGCTATTTAGAAAAAAGAGCACTAACGTGCTCTCCTCTATTATTCCCTTAATCAGCATATCTAAAGTTAACTAGTCAGGGAGATACTTTCCTTCGGCTACTTGCCAGAACGCTCTAATCAGTGGGTTCTCAAGTTGAGAGCGTTTACAGCAAACGCCTAATTCAAAGGGTTTGATTGGTTCTATTTTTAAACGATCGACCTTATCTCTCACTGGACTGTTGTTAATGACGACATCAGGAGCTATTCCCACCCCACAGCCCAGCGCAACCATACTTACAATCGCCTCATGTCCAGATACCTGAGCGTAAATGCTAGGCTTAATCTTCATCTTTTTGAACCATGCATTCGCACGTTCACGAGCAGTACCTGCTTCGGGAATGATAAAAGGCACTTCATTCCAATTTGGCTTTTCGGATTGCAGTTGCTGACTAAAGCTACTGACACCGGATGGGATGATTACTGACAGTGGTATATCGCTAATGGTTTCGAATTCTAATCTTGAAGGCAAAATGTCTGGTTTAGCTGAAATAGCAATATCAGCCTCATCATTCAGTATCTTGTCAATGGACTGCGCTGGATCACCGGTAGAGAGCTTAAACTCAATATACGGATGAATAGCTCTGAATTCGGTAATGAGTTCAGGAAGGTGACTGTAGCTTGCTGTTACTGAACAGAAGATGCGGATCTCACCCTTTAGCTCCTGTTCTCCGCCTTTTAGGTGAAGGTTATATTGCTGCCACTCGCCAACGATGCTCAATGCCACAGGCAACAGATGTTTTCCTGCAGGTGTGAGGTCAACACTTCGGTTATCCCTGATAAGCAGTTCTTGCCCTGTTTCTTCCTCAAGCTTTTGTATCTGACGACTAAGGGCAGAAGGACTGACGTGCATAGCAGCAGCTGTTTTGCTGAAACTCTTGCTATCACATAAATGTATAAATAATTGTAGAGATTTTATGTTCATGTTCTGTGATCGTTTCCATGTTGCATTTATTGCAATAACTAATTGTGAATATATCACTTTCAGCAACGGAGTGTCTGTTTTAGTATGAAGTCATTCGATAGAGATATATCGACCTTATGGACTTATTTTTAAAGGAGTGCCCTACAATGGCTAACTATTTCAATACATTAAACCTTCGTGAGCAACTAGACCAATTAGGTCGCTGCCGTTTCATGGATCGTGAAGAATTCACGACTGAAGCTGAATACCTTGAAGGTAAGAAGATCGTCATTGTTGGCTGTGGTGCTCAAGGCCTAAACCAAGGTCTAAACATGCGTGATTCTGGTCTAGATGTATCTTACGCTCTACGCCAAGCTGCAATTGACGAGAAGCGTCAATCATTCAAGAACGCTGACGAGAACGGCTTTGTAGTTGGTAGCTACGAAACGCTAATCCCTCAAGCAGACCTAGTTATTAACCTTACTCCTGATAAGCAACACACTAATGTTGTTGAGACAGTAATGCCTCTAATGAAAGAAGGCGCTGCTCTTGGTTACTCTCATGGTTTCAACGTTGTTGAAGAAGGCATGCAATTACGTGCTGACCTTACAGTTGTAATGGTTGCACCTAAGTGTCCAGGTTCTGAAGTACGTGAAGAGTACAAGCGTGGCTTCGGTGTTCCAACACTGATCGCTGTTCACCCAGAAAATGACCCTAAAGGCGAAGGCTGGGATATCGCTAAAGCTTGGGCTGCAGGTACTGGTGGTCACCGTGCAGGTTGCCTAGAGTCTTCATTCGTAGCTGAAGTTAAATCTGACCTTATGGGTGAGCAAACCATTTTATGTGGCATGCTACAAGCAGGTTCTATCGTATCTTACGAGAAGATGATTGCTGATGGCATCGAACCAGGCTACGCAGGTAAACTTCTACAATACGGTTGGGAAACGATTACTGAAGCACTTAAGTTCGGTGGCGTAACTCACATGATGGACCGTCTATCTAACCCAGCTAAAGTTAAAGCGTTTGAGCTTTCTGAAGAGCTAAAAGACCTAATGCGTCCGCTTTACAACAAACACATGGATGACATCATTTCTGGTCACTTCTCTAGTACTATGATGGCTGATTGGGCGAACGATGACGTGAACCTACTAGGCTGGCGTGAAGAGACTGGTGAAACGGCATTCGAAAACTACCCAACTTCTGACGTAGAAATCTCAGAGCAAGAGTACTTCGATAACGGTATCCTTATGGTTGCTATGGTTCGTGCGGGTGTTGAGCTAGCATTCGAAGCAATGACAGCATCTGGTATCATCGATGAGTCTGCTTACTACGAGTCTCTACATGAGCTTCCACTAATCGCAAACACAGTTGCTCGTAAGCGTCTTTACGAAATGAACGTAGTAATCTCTGATACAGCTGAATACGGTAACTACCTATTTGCTAACGTAGCAACACCGCTACTACGCGAGCAGTTCATGCCTTCAGTTGCAACTGACGTAATCGGCCGCGGTTTAGGTGAAACATCTAACCAAGTAGATAACGCGAAGCTAATTGAAGTAAACGAAGCTATCCGTAACCACCCTGTAGAGTACATTGGTGAAGAGCTACGTAGCTACATGAGCGACATGAAGCGTATCGCTGTTGGCGGTTAATTAGTCGCTTAGATACTGATAAATTTGTAGAAAAAGCAAAGCAGTATCACTAGCTCCTTACAGGTTGGAGTTATTATTAAGCAACACAACATCTAATAAAAAGGCTTGGTCGCCGTTGACCAAGCCTTTTTTCTTTTTTGGCGCAAAGTTATACAGATCAATAGAATGGACATTACTTGATAGGTCTAGACGCCGAATTTCAGTTCTTGATTGGCCTTAGAAATACAAAAGGGTTGGTGTTTTTACACCAACCCTTTCAGTTTTCTTGCTTTGCGGCTTACTTGTCAGCAATCTTTGCTTCTAAATCCGCTAGCTTCTGTTCCATCTCTGTCAGCTTTTGACGAGTGCGTAGAAGTACTTGTGTTTGAACATCAAACTCTTCACGGCTAACAACGTCTAGCTTGTTTAGTTGGCCTTGGATAACTTGGCGAACTTTTTGATCTACATCTGAACCAAGCTCTTTTACTGGTTGAGGCATAGAGTCGTGGATCTGCTTAGCAATCTGTTCTAGTTTTTTTGGATCAAACATATCAATTAAAACTCCTGAATATTTCCTACCATTCTATTTAATCACGCCGAAGAAGTCGCCTCTGGCGTATAAAAAAAGGCCACCGAAGTAGCCTTTTTAATTGTTAACACGACTTAGATATTACTTATTATCAGCTAACTCTCTGTGAGCCGCTTTTGCTTCATCGACGCGAGCTAGTTTTTCTAGGTCTTTGTCTTCAACAAATACAGGTAGCGGTTTGTGCTTCTCAGCTAGGTAGCTGTAGATTACTGGCAGCACAAACAAGGTAAACAATGTACCGATTGCTAGACCAGCAACGATTACGATACCGATACTGAAACGTTGAGCTGCACCTGCACCACTTGCGTACATCAGTGGAATTAGACCTGCGATCATCGCAGCGGTTGTCATTAGGATTGGACGAAGACGAACCTTCGCAGCTTCCATAACGGCTTCAATACGCGTCTTGCCATTGTGCAGTTGTTCTTCTTTTGCTACTTCACAGATTAAGATACCGTGTTTGGTAATCAAGCCGACCAAGGTTATGAGACCTACTTGCGAGTAGATGTTCATAGTCGCAGCGCCCCAAGCCAAGGCAATAAGTGCCCCACAAATAGCAAGTGGTACAGATACCATGATAACCAATGGATCTTTTAGAGATTCAAATTGAATCGCTAGAACCAAGAAGATAATAGCCAGAGCCAAACCAAAGGTTGCGTATAGTGCGCTACCTTCTGTTACGTACTGACGAGCCTCACCCATGTAGTCATGGTTGTAACCGCTTGGTAGCTTAGTTGCTGCAATGTCTTCAAACCAGTTGATCGCATCACCCATGGCTGCGCCAGGAGCAGGTACTGCACCAATCGTTGCTGAGTTTAATTGGTTGAAGTGAGGAAGAGAGCGAGGCTCTGCCACAACATCAATCGTGATTAAACTGCCTAGAGGAATTGCTTTACCATCTGCGCCACGAACATAGTAGTTGTTCATCGATTCAGGGTTTAGACGGAACTTACGTTCAACTTGAGGGATAACCTCGTAAGAACGACCATTCAAGTCGATACGGTTTACGTAACCATCAGACATCATAGTACCTAGAGTGATACCAATGTCTTGCATCGTCACGCCGTAAGCACCCGCTTTGTCTTTGTCGATATGGATCTTCATCGTTGCTGAGTCGTAGTTCAAATCAAGATCTGAATAAACGAACAGCGGGTTTGTCGATACTTCGGCTAAGATCTCTGTCGTGATTTGGAATAGGCTCTCGAAGCTGTTCGGTGTTGTAATAACAAACTGAACAGGAAGGCCTGAACCTGCCCCTGGAAGTTCTGGCATTTGGAAGGCTGTTACGGCCATACCAGGAACATCTTTCACCAAGTTACCCACACGGTTTGCTACTTCAGACTGGCTTGCTTCACGCTCACTCCATGGAACCATTGATGCGATACCAAAGGCTTGGTTTGCATTAGGAACACCAGTAAACACCTGCGCATACGCTACTTCTGGCTGATCAGACAGAAGGCTGTTTACGTCATTCATGGTGTTTTGCATGTAGTCCAAGTTCGCATTCGAAGGTGCTGTACCCATAAGCATGATTACACCTTTATCTTCTGAAGGCGCTAACTCACTAGGAATGAACTTGAATAATAGCGGTAAACTTGCAAATACGATGATAGCGAAGCCAATGAAGACTGGACGATGCTGCATTACCGCGCCAAGCATACGCTCGTAGCGATTGGTCATGCCATCTAGTACGCTATGTACTTTCTGCTCAAACTTGCTTGGCTCGGCGTGAGCTTTGAGCATTTTTGAACACATCATTGGCGATAACGTTAACGCCACAATACCCGATACAAAAACAGCACCAGCAAGGGTTAGTGCAAACTCTTTAAACAACGAGCCTGTGATACCACCCATCATTGCGATAGGAGCATATACTGCACCTAACGTTAGTGTCATTGCGATAACGGGTACCGCAATTTCACGAGTACCGATGATAGCAGCTCGGAAAGGGGACTCCCCTAATTTTATATGCCGGTCGACGTTTTCCAGTACAACGATGGCATCATCAACAACCAAGCCGATAGCCAGTACCATTGCCAGTAGTGTCATTAGGTTCCACGAGAAGCCCATCGCCTGCATTACCATAGCCACACCAATCAGAGATAGTGGGATAGTAACGATCGGGATAAGAACCGCACGGAATGAACCTAAGAACAAAGTAATTACGACCAGTACAATCAATGCCGCTTCAAGAATGGTTTTAATTACCTCTTGAATGGATTCATTAATCGCAATAGTCGAGTCATACATGATATTCATCGAGATGTTGCTTGGAAGGTTCTTCTCTAATTGAGGCAGAAGCTCAAGGACATCAGCGGCAATGTTGATAGGGTTCGCACTTGGTGCTGCGTTAATTGCAGCAACAACCGCTTCCTTACCGTTTGCACTTGCTCGGTAAATATCGTGGCTTTTCTCTAAAGAAACCTTAGCGATGTCAGACAGGCGAATAATTTCACCCTCACCACTTTTAACGACTAAGTTCTCTAATTCTTCAGTGTTTGATACTTGCGTATCGGCACTGCCGTTATAAAGAACGAATTCGCCGGTAGCTTGACCTGTCGCTGATTGGTAGTTATTGGCATCCAATACCGACATAACATCAGTAGCGGTGAGGTTAACAGCTGCCATTTTTGACGGATCTAGCCATACGCGCAGTGCGTATTTCATACCACCATAAAGGTCGACTTTAGATACACCATTTACCGTAAATAGCTGCGGGTTGATTACACGCTCTAGATAATCGGTAATCTGACTTGATACGAGCTCATCACTAGTAAAGCCAATGTAGAGTACAGCCGTCGTTGAACCGGTCGACATGGTTACGGTTGGATCTTCGGCTTCTTTAGGAAGCTGAGAGCGCACCGAGTTTGTCTTGGCCAGTATGTCAGACAGCGCCGCATTTGGGTCGGTGTTCAACTTCATGTTAACTGTGATAGTTGAACTACCCAGTACAGAAGATGAAGTCATATAGTCGATGTTATCCGCTTGAGCCACAGCCTGTTCGAGGGGCTGGGTTATAAAGCCTTGGATAAGATCGGCACTTGCACCGTAGTAACTCGTTGTTACGGTTACCACGGTATTCGTCATTTCAGGGTATTCACGCACCTGCATTTTGAAGATTGCTTGTAGACCAAGCAGCGCAATCAAAAAGCTGATGGATACCGCTAGAACTGGACGTTTAATAAAAACATCAGTAAAGCGCATTATGCCTCCAGTTACAGCTTAGGTGTTTCAGATGGTGGAGTGATCGCATCACTTTCCACAACCTTAACTTTGGCACCGTTACTTAGACGAACTTGGCCAGAAGTTACAACCGTATCGCCAGCTTTAACACCCTCAAGGATGTGAGCAATATCAGCGGTACGTTCACCTACTTTTACAACATGTTGAGCAACACGCTGAACACCGTCTTCTTCCGTTAGGATGTAAACATTGTCACCGTATAGTGTGAAGGTGATTGCTGTTTGAGGTAGTGTTACTTGGTTCTCTAGTTTAGGCAGAATGATGTTGGCACGCGCGAACATACCGCTACGAAGCTTGCCATCATTGTTTGGAATGTCTGCTTGAACTTGAATCAAACCACTTTGGATACTTACTGCAGGTTCGATTGCGCTGATAGAACCTTCGAAAGGCGTCTCAGGGTAAGCGTCAACGAAGATATCGATAGCTTGACCTACATTAATGCGTGAGATGTCTGTTTGAGAAACCGTAAAGCGGAGGCGCATAACACTGGTGTCTTCTAAACGAACGATATCAGTACCCGACTGCAGGTATTGACCTAGATACACATTACGGATACCGACTTTACCATCGAATGGTGCACGGATTTCACGACGTTCGATCGACGCTTTCAGGCTTTCAATATCAGCCGATAGAGAGAAGTAGTTCGCTTCTGCTTCATCGTATGCTTCTTTAGAGATAGAGCCTTTCTTAAATAGACCTTGGTAACGCTTGTACTTTGCTTTTGCAGCAGGTAAACGCGCTTCAGAACTTTTCAGGTTCGCTTTCTCAACATCTGAATCTAAACGAACAAGTTGCTGGCCGTTTTTGACGTCAGTACCTGATTCGAAAGAGATTTGATCAATGACACCGCTGGTTTCGTTAGCCAGTGTTACACCTTGGTTTGGTTCGATGAAACCAATCGCTTCAATCACTGGAATCCAGTCGATCGGCTGAACTTCAGTCACTGTTACCGGAAACTCTGGCTCAGGACGGTTTGCCATGTACTCAGCAATTTTTTGTTGTTTGAACATGTTGAACCCGATAACGCTGCCGAAAAGCAGTACAGCGATGAGTAACATGAAGAAAGTCCACTTTTTCATTATGGTCAAAACTCCGATCTAGTGTGTAATTATTGCGTCCCAACTGGCTTCAATGGCTGCTTCTAATGCGGCCTCATCCATTTGGTAAAAACCTAAAGAGTGCTTACGTGCAAGTGACACGCTAGCGGCTAAACTTAAACCACTTAAAATTTCATTATTGAGTGGTTTAAAAACTCCCTGCTCTTTACCCTCGTTAAACAGTAGCTCAACTTGGGCAAACATTTTTCTTTCAAGTTCCCTAAATGCCATGCTATTTATTGCAGGTAGAGAATCGTACTGAACCCTGTTTTTGATTGCTGCAGGGTTCGTACCCGCTAAGTTCCATATGTTTAACCACATAGTTCTATAACGTAGCTTTATTGAATCTGAATCATTAACACCATTTTGAACAGCGTCCGCGACTCTTTGAGTTACCTGAATGCGAACATCTTCAATTAAATGGTCTTTATCATCGAAATATCGATAAATAGTACCGGCAGCCACACCTGCTTCCTTGGCCAGTTTTTGCATTGATAAGCCTTGAAAGCCTACCTCGGCAATTAACTTCTCCGCAGCAGAGAGTATCTGTAAGCGTTTATCTTGAGATGTATTATTGGTCATAGACTAATCACTAGTGAATGAACGTTCATTCATTATAGCCTGAATTACGTACATTTGTGCAACAGAGTTTTGCATAAATAGAGTAAAATTCTTGTGTAAGAGAGCATAGCATTCGTACCGTTGCACCATTATTATAGGCGCGCGTGAACAAATAGACCTTTTAACCATGTTGAGAAAGTAATGAAACTGAACCCAAGACAAGATGAAGCTGTGAAATACGTCTCTGGTCCTTGCCTCGTTTTAGCGGGCGCAGGCTCAGGTAAAACACGTGTAATCACCAATAAAATCGCTTATTTGGTTCAGGAATGTGGTTATAAAGCTCGTAACATTGCTGCGGTAACTTTTACTAATAAAGCGGCACGTGAAATGAAAGAGCGTGTTGGACAAACCTTAGGGAAAGGCGAGTCTAAAGGACTCATTGTTTCGACCTTCCATACCATGGGCCTTACGATCATCCGTCGTGAGTACAAAGCGCTTGGCTTAAAAGCGGGTTTCTCTCTATTTGATGATCAAGACCAGTTAGCTTTATTAAAAGAGCTAACGGAGAAACAAATCGATGGTGATAAGGATTTGTTACGTGCATTGATGAGCACAATTTCAAATTGGAAGAATGACATGCTAACGCCAGATCAGGCGAAAGCACGTGCTCAAGGTGAACAAGAGCAGTTATTTGCATTCTGTTTTGAGATGTATCAAAAACAAATGAAGGCTTATAACGCATTAGACTTCGATGATTTGATCGCAATGCCTGTTTTGCTATTGAAAACCAATCAAGAAGTTCGTGAGCGTTGGCAGTCACGCATTCGTTACCTATTGGTCGATGAGTATCAAGATACCAACACCAGTCAATATGAACTGGTTCGTTTACTCGTCGGTGAACGTGGTCGTTTGACCGTTGTAGGCGACGATGATCAGTCTATCTACTCATGGCGCGGTGCGAAACCACAAAACTTGGTGTTGCTTGGTGAAGATTACCCAAACCTACGCCTGATTAAGCTTGAGCAAAACTACCGCTCAACCAGTCGTATCTTGCGTGCGGCGAACATATTGATCGCCAATAACCCACACGTGTACGAGAAGTCACTGTTCTCTGAGATCCCTGATGGCGAAAAGCTCAAAGTACTTAACGCCAAGAATGAAGAGCACGAAGCCGAGCGTATTACTGGCGAAATCATTGCGCATAAATTTTTGAATCGTACTGAATACAAAGATTATGCGGTGCTTTATCGAGGAAACCACCAATCTCGGTTGATTGAAAAAGCGCTGATGCAAAACCGTGTGCCTTACAAGATCTCTGGCGGTACCTCTTTCTTCGCCAGAGCTGAGATAAAAGACATCATGGCTTACCTGCGAGTATTGGTGAATCCGGATGATGACAATGCCTTCCTACGTATTGTGAACACCCCGCGTCGCGAGATTGGCCCTGTTACGTTAGAGAAGTTGGGCAGTTACGCCAATATGCGTGGTAAAAGCCTATTTGAAGCCAGCTTTGAAATGGGATTAGAGCAGACATTGACTGGTCGTGGTCTAGAAAACCTACGTCGTTTTTCTGATTGGATTGTTCGTATCTCGGATAATGCTGAACGTGGAAACACTGTTGAAGCGGTGCGATCCTTGGTTCGTGACATTAATTACGAAGATTGGCTCTACGAAACCTCTCCAAGTCCGAAAGCTGCAGAGATGCGAATGAAGAACGTGTCTGATCTCTATAGTTGGATTGTTGCGGATCTAGAAGGCGATAATTACGATAAAGAAGAGAAGACGCTTCGCGAAGTGGTTCAACGTTTAACCCTGCGTGACATGATGGAACGTGGTGAAGATAACGACGATGCCGATCAAGTTCAATTGATGACGCTGCATGCTTCGAAAGGCCTAGAGTTTCCTTATGTGTTCTTGATGGGGGCAGAAGAGGGCATTCTTCCACATCAAACCAGTGTTGATGAAGGTAATGTAGAAGAAGAACGTCGTCTTATGTATGTAGGCATTACTCGAGCGCAAAAAGAGCTGACTTTTACTAAGTGTCGTGAGCGTAGACAGTACGGTGAGTTGATCAAGCCGACGCAAAGCCGCTTCTTAGATGAATTGCCTCATGAGGATGTGGAGTGGGAATCAGTGAAAAAGCCGCAGTCGGCTGAAGAGAGAATGGAAAAAGGACAGGCCCACATTGCGAATATTCGTGCGATGTTTAATAAGAAGTAATAGACAGAGTTCCAGGTAATAAAAAAGGTGACCATGAGGTCACCTTTTTTATATCAATCTGTTTTGGCTTACAGGCCAGCAATCATGTGCTCGATAGCATCTTTGATTTCATCGTCAGAACAATCCATACATGAACCTTTAGCAGGCATTGCATTGAAACCGTTGATTGCGTGATCTGCTAGGATGTCTCGGCCTTGTGCAATTCGTGGAGCCCAATCACCAGCATCACCAGTTTTAGGTGCACCGCTCACACCGGATGCGTGACAAGCAATACAGAAGGTTCCGTAAACTGCTGCGCCATCACGAGGGCCTGTTGGTTCAGCAACGACTGGCTCACTACCGACTAGGTATACTTGACCAACTGGTTTGATGCGCTCAGCAATAAGATCTTGCTCCGCTTCACTTAGGCCTGAAGCCATAACGCCAGTGGAAAAGGTTAAAGCTGCGATAACAACAGTTAAAATTCGACGAGACATATCCATTAAACTCACTTTACATTCCCAAGGTAAGTACATGCTTACCAATTTATAGTGTTAGAGGGGTGTGTTGATTTAAGTTGCAAAAAGCGACTGTTAAATCAATGTAAATAATGGGTGATTATATCCTGATAAGTTGTTGCAATAAACAACAACTTATAAGCTCCAGAGGGTTGTAGTACTCAAATAAGGGGTTTATCACATATTAACTGTCGAAAAAGAGACCAAACAGAAAAAAAAGTTAAAAAAGTACTAGACGACCTTAGGTGATATACGTATTATTCCACTCCGCCGACAGGGCATGCGCCTGTAGCTCAGCTGGATAGAGCGTTGGCCTCCGGAGCCAAAGGCCGAAGGTTCGAATCCTTTCAGGCGCGCCATCCGGTCTCTTACTTCGGTAAGTGAGAATTGGCAAAAAAAGAAACAATGGTGGCTATAGCTCAGTTGGTAGAGCCCTGGATTGTGATTCCGGTGGTCGCGAGTTCGAATCTCGTTAGCCACCCCATTCTTTCTTTACAAAATAACGGTAGCTTCGGCTTCCAGTGTTGACTCATTATTCCCAAGAGTTGAGACAAAATTAGTCGGTGAATAGCGCAGCTTGGTAGCGCATCTGGTTTGGGACCAGAGGGTCGGGGGTTCGAATCCCTCTTCACCGACCACTATTTCAATAATCGCTTGATAGCGGTTATATAAAAAATTAGTGGTGGCTATAGCTCAGTTGGTAGAGCCCTGGATTGTGATTCCGGTGGTCGCGAGTTCGAATCTCGTTAGCCACCCCATTAATTTTGGTAACTTCTTTGAAGTTCCCTGTTTGAGAAATCAAACGAAACGTCTCGGTGAATAGCGCAGCTTGGTAGCGCATCTGGTTTGGGACCAGAGGGTCGGGGGTTCGAATCCCTCTTCACCGACCACCTTAAGAAGCCTCGTCAGAAATGACGGGGCTTTTTTGCATCTGGAGTTTCGAGAGTTTGGGACCAGAAGGCCGTGGGTTGGTGCGCCAGTCCGATCAAATCCCCCCCTCACCGACCACCTTAAGAAACCTCAGTCGAAAGGCTGGGCTTTTTTACATCTATCGCATCGGAAATTCTTCAATTGTTGATTTTGAGTGCTAGGAACTAACCCATTTCGATATCTCGCATGACACCACTTCAGTCAAGCTCTCTCTATAAAACACCCCACTATCGATTTTCTAGATTTTCGCGTCTTAATTGAGATGAATGCTTTATGAAATGTGCAGATCTATATCTAATTTTATATAAATAAATCACTCAACTATTCGACAGATTAATGAGTTTGGTCTAAAGATTTTTATGAAAAGTGAAAACTGACCCCAAATTTGCTCACTAAGGCCTGTATTTGACAGCTTTCTTTACACTCAGTCGCTCAAAGTCTTCTCTAATTTATTAAACCTTTCGTTTTTCTAGTTTGTATTCGTTGAAATAATAGTAGAGGTTGAATGTATGGCTAAATGAGATCTATCTGGTTGTTTTATTTGCTTTAATTAATAAAGTTAGCGTTTGTTTCTATAGTGTTAATTGTTTTTTGGAATAATTATTTGTTTTTAGTGACTGGTAGTGAGATCTGCTTTTAACCACAGGTTTAACTCTACAAGTAAGTAGTAGTAAGGGGTTTGTGAGTATTTATTACCAACAATATGATGTTGTTTTTTCTTACTATATGCTCTCTATGTGAATGGTTATGTGGTGCTTTTGCTTGTTAAACGTTTAATGTCGACTTTTTATCCTATTTTTGTTGCTTTTCTGTGAATTATTTGCCAAATTGTCAACCGTATAAAATATCAGAACAATATTCTGGTAAGAATGGATTCAATTTTGCAGACAGGGCAGAGAGCTGCCAAAGCAGTAGAGGTCTGGTAATGTCACTTTTAGAAGTAAAAAATCTTCGTATCGAATACCCATCACGTCATGGTGTACACGCTGCAGTAAAATCACTGTCGTTTAGCATTGAACGCGGCGAGATTGTCGGTGTTGTTGGTGAATCTGGCGCTGGTAAATCAACAGTAGGTAATGCTGTGATCGATTTACTAAGCCCTCCCGGTCGTATTGCGAGCGGTGAAGTGTTCCTTGATGGCGAAAAAGTATCGGGTTTATCTCCGGAAGAGATGCGTAAAGTTCGCGGCTCTAAGATTGGGTTTATCTTTCAAGATCCAATGACTTCTCTTAATCCTCTATTTACCGTAGAACAGCAATTAAAAGAAACCATCCATGCCAATATGAAGGTATCGGATGCAGAAGCTTATCAGCGTTCATTAGACTTAATGAACCAAGTGGGTATCCCACAACCTGAAAACCGCCTTAAACAGTATCCGCACCAATTCTCTGGTGGTATGCGTCAGCGTGTGGTTATCGCGATTGCATTGGCAGGCGAACCTGACTTGATCATCGCTGATGAACCAACAACTGCTCTAGACGTATCTATCCAAGACCAAATCTTAGGCCTGATTCGCGATCTATGTATTAAGAAAAACGTAGGTTGTATGTTGGTAACCCACGATATGGGTGTTGTATCTAACGTGACTGACCGTGTTGCGGTTATGTACCGTGGTGATCTGGTTGAATTCGGCCCAACGAAACAAGTATTGGGTACACCTGAACACCCATACACGCACAGCTTGATTTCAGCCGTTCCTCGCTCAGACCGTAAACTCGACCGTTTCCCTCTTGTTAGCTACATCGAAGAAGCGCACGAGATGGAAGCCTTAGATGTAAAAAATCACTGGTTAGGTCAAAGCCAAGATCATCGTGAATACACAGGTCCGCTACTGAACGTAGAAAACGTTAACCTGCGTTTTACGACAAAAGATTCGTTCTTTGAAAGCCGTCGCGAGTATGTGCAAGCATCAAACAATGTAAGCTTTGAAGTGCATGAAGGTGAAACCTTTGGTCTAGTGGGTGAGTCTGGTTCTGGTAAATCGACGATTGCACGTGTTATTGCAGGTTTATACGCACCTAACTCAGGCAAAGTAACCTTTGAAGGTGTCGATCTTACTGGGCTTAAATCTGAAAAAGAACGTCGCCCAATGCGTCGTCAAATGCAGATGGTTTTCCAAAACCCGTATACGTCAATGAACCCGCGTATGAAGATTTTTGACATCATCGCAGAGCCAATTCGTTTCCATAAACTGACTCGCAACGAGAACGAAACTCGTCAGATTGTTCATGATTTATTGGATCATGTTGGTCTTGGACAAATGGCAGGGGTTAAATACCCACATGAATTCTCAGGTGGTCAGCGTCAGCGTATTTCTATCGCTCGTGCTTTGGCAACGCGACCTCGCCTATTGATCTGTGATGAACCAACATCTGCATTAGATGTATCGGTACAAGCGCAGATCCTAAACCTATTAAAAGATCTACAAGACGAGCTCAACCTAACCATGCTGTTCATCAGTCATGATTTACCGGTTATTCGTCAGATGTGTGATCGTGTTGGTGTGATGCAGATGGGTACGCTACTGGAAGTGGCGCCTACAGAGCAGTTATTTAACTCTCCACAGCATGAATATAGCCAACACCTGATTTCTTTAATGCCTGAATTTACGGGTTTACGAGAAGAAAAAGCAGTGGCACAAGCCGCAATATAAATTTCAGCAGGTTAGAGGCTTAGCCTGCCTGAAATACAATAACAGACGCAAATACAACAACTAGGGATCTGGATTCCCGCATGAAGGAGTTATGCAATGAAAACCATGAAAAGCAAATTAGCAGTAGCTTTGATGGCAGCTGGCCTAAGCTTTAGTGCAGCAGCAGCAGATATTACTGTTGGCTACGCAGCTGACCCAGTGTCACTTGACCCGCACGAGCAGCTATCTGGCGGCACACTGCAAATGTCTCACATGGTGTTTGACCCTCTAGTACGTTTCACTCAAGAGATGGATTTTGAAGGCCGCCTAGCGACAAGCTGGGAACGTGTCAATGAAACGACTTTCCGCTTTAATCTACGTCAGGGTGTTAAATTCCACTCAGGCAATGAACTGACAGCTGATGATGTTGTGTGGACATTCGAACGTCTACAAGCATCTCCAGACTTTAAGTCTATCTTTACGCCTTACGAGAAGATGGTAAAAGTGGATGACTACACAGTTGAACTAGTCTCTAAAGCGGCTTACCCACTAGTACTACAAACAGCAACTTACATCTTCCCAATGGACAGCAAGTTTTACTCAGGCCAAACAGCCGAAGGTAATGACAAATCTGAGCTAGTTAAGCACGGTAACTCGTTCGCTTCTACAAACGTTTCAGGTACTGGTCCATTCATCGTAACTCAACGTGAGCAAGGCGTTAAAGTAACGTTTGAGCGTTTCAACGATTACTGGGATACAGAAACGAAAGGTAACGTAGATAAGCTAACATTGGTTCCAATCAAAGAAGATGCAACACGTGTTGCGGCACTTCTTTCTGGCGATGTAGACATGATTCACCCAGTAGCACCTAACGATCACAAGCGTGTTAAAAACGCTAAAAACATCGATCTAGTGACGCTGCCTGGTACTCGTATCATTACGTTCCAAATGAACCAAAACAGCAACGAAGCACTTAAAGATGTTCGCGTTCGTCAAGCAATCGTTCATGCAATTAACAATGAAGGTATTGTTAAGAAAATCATGAAAGGTTTCGCTACTGCTGCTGGTCAGCAAAGCCCAACAGGCTACGCGGGTCACGATGATGCACTAGTACCTCGTTACGACCTGAAAAAAGCAAAAGAGCTAATGAAGGAAGCGGGCTACGAAGATGGCTTTACGCTAACGATGATGGCGCCAAACAACCGTTACGTGAACGATGCAAAAGTTGCTCAAGCGTCAGCGGCAATGCTATCTAAGATTGGTATCAAAGTTGATCTTAAAACGATGCCTAAAGCGCAATACTGGCCTGAGTTTGACCTATGTTCAGCAGATATGATGATGATCGGTTGGCACTCAGATACAGAAGATTCAGCTAACTTCAGTGAGTTCCTAACAATGACTCGTAACGAAGAAACGGGTCGTGGCCAATACAACTGTTCTGGTTACTCAAACCCAGAGATGGATGCAATTGTAGAAGCTTCTAATACTGAAACTGACCCAGTTAAGCGTTCTGAAATGCTGAAAGGCGTTGAAGCAACACTTTACAACGACGCAGCGTTTGTTCCTCTTCACTGGCAAAGTGAAGCGTGGGGCGCGAAGTCTAACGTAGGTGCAGCAGACATAGTAAACCCAATGGTTATGCCTTACTTCGGCGACCTAGTTGTAAAATAATCTAGCTTGCTAGAATCGAGAGCCTGAAGCTTTTCAGGCTCTCGAATTATTAAGAAATAGATTTAAGTTTCGGTATTTGGTCTTCCTTCAGTCTGGCTAAATACCTTTTTTAAGACTGAAATTTTTTATCTAGTCGCGGATTTTGATTAGATAGTCATGGATAGATAAGGGGCAAGGAATGGTTACGTTTCTGGTCAAGCGCCTGTTTCAGGCACTGATAGTGATGTTTGTGATCAGTTTGGTGGCGTTTGCCATACAGGATAACCTGGGCGACCCGTTGCGTGAGTTAGTCGGTCAATCTGTTTCAGAATCGGAGCGTCAAGCGCTGCGTGATGAACTCGGCTTAAATGATCCCTTCATTACAAAATACACTCGCTTTGTAGGCGCTGCTCTACAGGGTGATCTTGGTACTTCGTACTTCTTTAAGCGTCCGGCTGTGGACGTAATTCTCGATAAGCTAGTAGCCACGCTAGAGTTAGTGTTTGGCGCTTCTATTATTATTGTTTGCCTGTCGATTCCACTCGGCGTTTACTCCGCTATTCACCCTAAGAGCTTTTTTACCAAGCTGATTATGGCGGGCAGTAGTGTCGGTATCTCGGTTCCTGTGTTCTTGACGGCCATTATGTTGATGTATGTCTTCTCTATCGAGTTAGGCTGGCTACCGTCCTTTGGTCGTGGTGATACGGCAAACTGGTTTGGTTGGGAATCTGGCTTCCTAACGCTTGATGGCTTGGCGCACCTTGTGCTTCCAAGTATTGCTTTGGCTTCAATCATGCTACCGCTGTTCATTCGTCTCGTGCGTTCTGAAATGCTGGAAGTATTGAGCTCGGAATACATCAAATTCGGTAAAGCGAAAGGCTTAGCGCTAAACAAAATCTATTACCAACATGCATTGAAAAACACCATGCTACCGGTACTTACCGTTGGTGGTGTTCAGATTGGTACTATGGTGGCATATACCATTCTTACTGAAACGGTTTTCCAGTGGCCAGGTACAGGCTTCTTATTCTTAGAAGCGATCAACCGTGTAGATACGCCGCTGATTACCGCATACGTTATTTTTGTTGGTCTTATTTTCGTAGTGACTAACACGATTGTTGATTTGCTTTACGGTGTTATCAACCCAACCGTTAACATCACAGGGAAAGGAGCATAATCATGGAACAGACATCGACAGTGCCGTCTCGCTGGGAACGTTTTAAGCAATCAGACATTGTGTATTACTTCTTACGCGACAAAGTGGCAATGGTGAGCTTCGCCATTTTCTCAATCTTCTTAGTGATGGCACTAGCAGCACCTATTCTAGCGCCAACAGACCCGTACGACGTGACATCGATTGATATCATGGACTCAGAACTTCCACCATCATGGATGGAAGACGGCGAAGATCGCTTCTTGCTAGGAACGGATGAGCAAGGCCGTGATATTTTATCGACCATGCTTTACGGTTCGCGTTTATCATTGACCATTGGTTTCTTAGCCGTAGGTCTACAACTGACGCTTGGTATCATCATTGGCTTGTCTGCGGGTTATTTCGGTGGCCGTATTGATAGCTTCTTGATGCGTTTTGCAGATGTTCAGCTCTCTTTCTCGACCATGATGGTTGCGATCATTGTGTCTGCTATCTTTAAAGCAAGCTTTGGTAGTGACTTCTATGCGCAATACGCCGTTGTCATGCTAGTGGTAATCATTGGTATTGCAGAATGGCCTCAGTATGCACGTACCATTCGTGCATCAGTATTGGCAGAGAAGAAGAAAGAATATGTAGAAGCAGCTCGTGTGATGGGCTTTAAGGCGCCACGTATTATGTTCCGCCATATTCTGCCGAACTGTTTATCGCCAATTTTGGTTATCTCTACGGTACAGGTGGCAAATGCCATCATGTCGGAAGCGGCACTTTCTTTCCTAGGTTTAGGTTTGCCAGTCGACCAACCGTCACTGGGTGCCCTGATCAGTGCCGGCTTTAACTACATTTTCTCTGGAGCATGGTGGATCACAGCATTCCCTGGTGTGCTTTTGGTAACACTCGTTCTAGTGATCAACCTATTAGGTGACTGGTTACGTGACGTATTTAACCCTAAAATTTATAAAGGGTGATAACACGGATTGATTTTTAGTAAAAAAAATCACTAAACTAAGAGCCGTAAGCAATTACGGCTCTTTTTTTGCTTAATGGATCTGGAACTTAGTATTATTGATATGGTCAATATTACTTAAAATGGAATTCATGTTTTATCGACATAGAATCGGTAACAATTAGCCCGCGAGGGTTTAAGTGGTGGTTATGAAATTGACAATGAATGCTGTATGTCGTGCTGTGAGTAAAAATTATCGTATGGGGCTTATTGCTGCATCCCTCTTGGCATCGAGCCAGGTTAATGCAGAATCGGTTCTATGTGATGCTACTCAAGCAAGCACTAATCAATTACCACAGCTAGAACAATCATGTCCGATCGGTAAGGGTGTTTGGGGTAGCAAGGCGCCTAAACGTCATTCAGCTAATGAGCTGTTTTGGGTTCAATGTGGCCTGCTTAATAAGCCTTTGTCATTGAGCCGAGCTAAGCCCCTTTATGAAAAGATATCGACTAACGTATGGATGAAGCCTGAAGGTGACGATTATCGTTGTCTGATTGGCCCTTATTCTACATTCTCTGATGCGAGAAAAGATCTGGCTCAGGTGCGTCAAGTGTCTGGATACAGCGAAGCCTTTATTCGTATGGTTGATAAGTCTCAGACCTCGTCACAGCCTATCGTTGCAAAACCGGCAGAGCCAAAAATGGTTAAGCCTAAGGCTCTTGTAAAACCAAAACCAGCAGCAAAGCCTACACCTAAACCTGTGGTCGCTACTTCTGCGTTAGCCGCAACGAGTGCAGCCGCAATTCAAGCGATTCCTAGCAATGGTTCAAGTTCCGGTAATGATCTTGATATCGAAGTTCGTGTGACCGCTAATGTTGCAGGCAATAAGTATGCGGTGCCTTATTTGTCGGACCATAAACAGCAGTTCTATATGGAGCAGGGAAAGCCTTGGAGTCGTTTAGATTTTGGTAGTGCCGAACTTGTGTGTAATCAGATCGGCATGAAGTTGATGAATGAACAGCAGTGGCAGAGCATTCTTGGCTCAAAAGTCATGGAAAAGCAGAACTGGCCAATGCACCTACCTTATTGGGGGGCTGATAAGAAGGGCCTATTTACCAATGGCAACGTAAACCAACTCAAAGGTTCCTCATTACTTAACGTGATGTGCGTGAAGTAGAGCGAATAGTTTTTCAATAAAAAAGCTCCAATTATCGTTGGAGCTTTTTTATTCAAGATTAAACGTTTTACAGTTGGTAATGGTAGGTATAAAAAAAGCAGGCTAAGTAGCCTGCTTTTTGCAACATTCGTTGTATTCAGCGCTTAGCGCATCGTTACGAATTCTTCGCTGCCCGTTGGGTGGATAGCCACAACAGAGTCAAAATCTGCTTTGGTTGCGCCCATCTTCATTGCAACGCCGAAGCCTTGAATCATTTCATCAACAGTGAAGCCAATACCGTGTAGGCCGACGACTGTCTCTTCTTCGCCAGCACATACTAGCTTCATCTTACAGGGTTGACGGTGCTGAGTGACTGCTGTGTACATTGCAGTAAAACCAGACGTGTATACTTTGATGTTGTCTTTGCCGTATTGCTCTTCAGCTTCTTGAGTCGTTAGACCAATTGTGCCGATAGGTGGGTGGCTGAATACAACAGTAGGAACCAGCGTGTAGTCCATCTTTGCGTTTGTTTGACCGTTGAATAGACGCTCAGAAAGCTGACGACCGGCTTTAACAGCAACAGGTGTTAGCTCGATACCGCCTTCCATGATGTCGCCAACACAGTAGATGCCAGGAACGTTGGTTGCTTGGAACTCGTCTACTTTGATGTAGCCACGGTCGTTCGTTGCAACGCCCGTTGAAGCTAGGTTGATAGCGTCAGTTGCTGGGTGGCGACCGATAGCCCAGATTAGGTGGTCAACGTTTTGAGTGTTGCCGTTCTCTAGGTGTAGAGTCAGCGTGCCATCTGCTTCTTTCACTACTTCTTTAGGAACAGAGTGCGTGTGAAGTGTTGGGCCTTCCGCTTCCATTACTTCAACCAGTGTCTCAACGATCATAGGATCGAAGCTACGTAGTGGTGACTCTTTACGACAGAACAGGTGTGTTTCTGTGCCAAGTGCACTTAGTACGCCTGCGATTTCTACAGCGATGTAGCCTGCGCCGATTACAGCAACACGCTTAGGTTGCTCCATCAGGTCGAAGAAACCATTTGAGTCGATACCGTGCTCTGCGCCAGGGATGTTTGGAATGGTTGGACGACCTCCCACTGCGATCAGGATGTGATCCGCAGTGTAGTGCTCACCGTTTACTTCAACAGTCTTCTCATCGACAAACTTAGCAAAGCCTTTGATTACGTTTATTTTGTTGTTACCAAGAACACGGTCGTAAGATTGGTGGATACGTCCAATGTACGCTTGGCGGTTTTCAACCAGTTTGCCCCAGTTGAAGCCTTTTACGTCAACGTCGAAGCCGTAGTCTTTTGAATATAGGTTGATCGCTTCAGCAACTTGAGCACCGTGCCACATAACCTTTTTAGGAACACAACCAACGTTTACACAAGTACCACCAAGGTCTTGAGCTTCGATAAGTGCAACTTTTGCACCGTGCATTGCTGCGCGGTTAGCTGATGCGATGCCGCCTGAACCGCCGCCGATACAGATGTAATCAAAATGAGTCGCCATTACTTTCTCCATTTATTAAAGGCTGTGGGTACAGTGAGCACACTGAACACCTACGTCCTATAGATTCTTAAATTGTCTAATTATTATATTGAGGGCAGATCGGTTGAACTCAATCTCCCTGTTTAAAATTTATTCGTGCACGTCACAGTCTGCTGAGTATTCGTCAGACGATGACGTTAAGTTCGAGATTACTCAGGTACGATCCACTCTACCTTGAAGTGACCGGTCGCTGGCGCAATTGCTTCCTTCAAGAATGGAAGAATTTCGTTCATTTGGCTTTCTAGCTTCCAAGGTGGGTTGATAACAATCATGCCTGATGCTGTCATGCCGCGCTCGTTGGTGTCTGGTGATACGCCAAGTTCGATTTGTAGAATTTTGTTGATGCCTAAGCTTTCTAGCCCTTCGATCATGTCTTCGATATCACAGCGGTTTACCACCGGGTACCAAATTGCGTAGATACCGGTTGCCCAGCGCTTATGGCTTTGAGCAATCGCAGTCACGACATCGCGGTACTCTTTTGCAAGCTCGTAAGGTGGGTCGATAAGCACCAAGCCACGACGTTCTTTAGGTGGTAGGCTGCCCTTTAAGCGTTGGAAACCATCTTCTTTGTAGATAGACACCTGACGATCGCGGTGGAACTCTTGTTCAAGCAGAGGGTGGTCTGCAGGGTGAAGCTCGGTTAATACCATGCGGTCTTGGTCGCGTAGGTGTGCGCGTGCAACACGTGGTGAGCCCGGGTAGAAACGAAGTTTCTCGCCATTGTTGAGTGCTGAGATAGACTCAAGATAGCTTTGAATGTCTTCAGGAAGGTTTTGTTGCCCCGCTTCACTTGCAGACCATAGGCGTGCGATACCTTGCTTGTATTCACCGGTTTTTTCAGACCATTCATGCGTTAAGTCGTAACGACCTACACCAGAGTGAGTGTCATGATAAACAAAAGGCTTATCCTTCTGTTTCAAAGAATTAAGAATAAGGCTCTGTACGATATGCTTTACTACGTCGGCATGGTTACCTGCGTGGAAGCTGTGGCGATAACTTAACAAATTAAACTCTCGTAACACTCTCGAATTAGAGTGTGGTTAGTGTAGGTGGGGTTAATCAGACTATTATAACCCTCAATGGACCATAAATTCTCGATCAATTCAGGAACAGTCGTTCTCAATATGCAGTTAGTTATTGGTTCTGCTATTGAAATTTGCCTTCATGGGCACTATTTAATAATTATTCGCAGGTGATTTTTTAGGGCGCCCCTTAGCCTGATGACTGTAAGACGACCTCATTACAAAAAAGACGAAAGTCTCTAAAGCCAAAGGAATGTTTATATGTCTAACCCGCTATTAACCTTCACGGACTTACCTCCGTTTTCACAAATCAAACCTGAGCACGTTAAGCCTGCGGTTGATCAAGTGATTGAAGAGTGTCGCAACAAGATAGAACAAGTACTTGAAGGTAATACTTCACCAAGCTGGGACAACCTCGTTGCTCCGATTGATGAAGTGGATGATCGTTTAGGCCGCATTTGGTCACCAGTAAGCCATATGAATTCTGTGATGAACAGCGATGAGTTGCGTGACGCTTATGAGAGCTGCCTACCTGTACTTTCTGAATACGGCACTTGGGTTGGTCAACATAAAGGTTTGTTCGAAGCTTACAAAGCGATCAAGGCGAGTGAAGCATTCTCGGCATTAAACCAAGCTCAACAGAAAACTATTACAGACGCACTGCGTGACTTTGAATTGTCAGGCATTGGCTTGCCAGCAGACGAGCAGCACCGCTACGGCGAGATCAGCAAGCGCCAGTCTGAGCTGGGTTCTCAGTTCTCAAATAACGTGCTTGATGCAACCATGGGTTGGAGCAAGCAGGTGACAGACGTGGCTGAACTGGCCGGTATGCCTGAATCGGCATTGGCAGCAGCACAAGCCGCGGCAGAAGCTAAAGAGCTGGAAGGTTACCTACTGACTCTGGACATTCCTTCATACCTACCGGTGATGACCTACTGTGATAATCAAGCGCTACGTAAAGAGCTGTACGAAGCTTACGTAACTCGCGCTTCAGATCGTGGTCCAAACGCAGGTAAGTGGGACAACACTGAAATCATCACTGAACAACTTAAGCTGCGTCACGAGATCGCTCGCATGCTGGGTTTCAGCACCTACAGCGAGAAATCACTGTCGACCAAGATGGCAGAAACGCCAGACCAAGTACTTGGTTTCCTTAACGACCTAGCAGTAAAGGCCAAACCACAAGGTGAGCGCGAAGTAGAAGAGCTACGTCAGTTTGCTGAGAAAGAGTTTGGTGTCTCTGAGCTAAATCTGTGGGACATCGCTTACTACAGCGAGAAACAAAAACAGAACCTGTTCGAGATCTCTGATGAAGAGCTTCGTCCATACTTCCCTGAATCGAACGCCGTTTCTGGTTTGTTCGAAGTACTAAACCGTGTGTTTGGTATGTCGGTGACTGAGCGTGAAGGTGTGGATACATGGCACGATTCAGTGCGCTTCTTCGACATCTTTGATGCGACAGGAACATTGCGCGGTAGCTTCTATCTAGATCTATACGCACGTGAACACAAACGTGGTGGCGCTTGGATGGATGACTGTCGCGGTCGTCGTATTACTCAATCTGGCGAGCTACAAACGCCAGTGGCTTACCTAACGTGTAACTTCAACAAACCAGTCGGTGATAAGCCAGCACTGTTTACCCATGATGAAGTCGTGACTTTGTTCCACGAATTTGGTCATGGTATCCACCACATGCTAACGCAAGTTGAAGCGGGTGCTGTGGCAGGTATCAACGGTGTACCTTGGGATGCCGTTGAGCTACCAAGTCAGTTCCTAGAAAACTGGTGTTGGGAAGAAGAGGCGCTGTCGTTTATCTCTGGTCACTTTGAAACCGGTGAAGCTCTACCAAAAGAGATGCTAGAGAAGATGCTCGCGGCGAAGAACTTCCAGTCAGCGATGTTTATCCTGCGTCAGCTAGAGCTTGGCCTGTTCGATTTCACGCTGCACACAGAATACGATCCAGAAGTCGGTGCTCGCGTACTAGAAACATTAGCTGACGTGAAGTCTAAGGTATCGGTACTGCCAAGCCTTGATTGGAACCGATTCTCACACAGCTTTGGTCACATCTTTGCTGGTGGCTACAGCGCAGGTTACTACAGCTACCTATGGGCAGAAGTCTTATCTGCAGATGCGTTCTCCGCATTTGAAGAAGAGGGTATCTTCAACACTGAAACCGGCAATCGCTTCCTGAACAACATCCTTGAGATGGGTGGCAGTGAAGAGCCGATGGAGCTGTTCAAACGCTTCCGTGGTCGTGAGCCACAAATCGATGCAATGCTTCGTCATGCGGGCATTCAAGCTTAGGCTTGTGATTCCTTATATTAGTGATTACATAGCTTAGATTTATGGCAACAGAGCTTAGATTCGAGACGACATAAGTTAGATAAAAAAAGGCTGAACATTGTGTTCAGCCTTTTCTTTTTGGATCATCTAAACATAATCGAGTGCGTCTATAAGTTATGGATTCACGTTGCGATTGATAGGGTTTTGCAATGAAATCAATGTCTCAGTCGATTGAACCTCGTCGATCGCCTGCAATTTATCAATCAACACGAACTGCAATTCTTCTATCGATTTACACATCAGCTTAACGAAAATGTTGTAGGCGCCCGTGGTGTAGTAAGCCTCAACCACTTCGTCTAATGCGTTTAGTTTAGCAATGGCTGAGTGGTAATCACGGGCTGCATTGAGGTTGATACCAATAAAACAACACACGTCGTAACCCAGTTTTTTTGTGTTTACCACAACCTCGGTTCGCTCAATAATGTCGGCCGATCTCATCTTTTCGATACGAACGTGAATCGTCGCGGGGCTGACATCGAATTTCTTTGCCATTTCAGCATAAGGCGTGCGCGCATCTTCCATCAAAGTTTTGAGAATAGCGCGGTCTAGGTCATCCAGACGAGCAGTAGTTGTGGACATGCGTAACCCCTTATATCGAATGAAAATAGTCCGGCTAGAGTACATATCATAGCCAAGGGTGATAATATTAGCAGCAACGATGATGTTAAGGTGAATTCAGTGCGATTTTGGTTGTTATTTCTTGTGGTGTGTTGGAGTACTTTTGCTTCAGCGCAGACAAAAGATGTGTTGGTGATCCACTCTTACCATCAAGGTTTTTTCTGGACAGACGATTTCCACAAAGGGTTAGCGGCAGAACTTGACCGTGATGGTCTGTCTTACCGTGTCGTTTACCTCGATAGCAAGCGCTCTCAAAATCCTGAGTATCTTGAGCGTGTTTATCAGCTTTATCACACCAAACTACTGCATGAAGAGTTTGCTGCTGTTGTGGTTAGTGATAATAACGCGCTCAATTTAATGAAGCGCCTCGCCCCCGATCTCAAAGAAACTCCTGTTATCTTTGGTGGCATCAACAACTTTTCTCCTGAAATGATTGAAGGCTTGAACGCGACGGGTATTAGTGAAGATATTGATTTAGCCGGTAATATTGAACTCATCAAGCGTCTTCAATCGACAGTCAAAAAAATCTACATTGTTACCGATCATTCAGTAACGGGTGAGGCCATTCGTTCTCAAATCGATCTGTTTGTTAGAAAACACCCTGAGTTTTCTGAACTTGTTGAACACTATGTTCCTGATTCTTATCAAGAGCTCGTGGCATTTTCTCAGCGTGCCGATCTCGGAACAAGCTTGCTGTTTTGGGCTTATTACCGCGATGCCGATGGTCGAGTCAGCAGCGATGAAGATTGGCGCAACTTAAATACACAGACTCAAATCCCCCTGTATATGGTGCATGACTTGGGGCTTGGGTTTGGCGCTATCGGAGGCGTTATTCAGAGCGGTGAGACGCAAGGTCGAGATACTGGGCGTGTCCTATTGAACGTGTTGGCTAACCCAACAAACCCACTTCCCCCTGTGGTAGCTGGCGCTCCGGAAATAAAGATCGATTATCAGCAGATCTCCCGTTGGGATCTGGGCGCAGAGAATGAAGCCTCGGTGACTTTTCTAAATAAGCCTAAGTCATTCCTCGCGCGCTATCGCGATGAGATTCGTACGATTGGCTTGCTGTTTTTAGCCATGGCGTGCGTGATTGCCACCTTGGTGTATTACCTCAACCGACTTAAGAAAAGTGAACGGGCAAGCCGAAAAAGCCAAATGTTGCTTGAGTCGATATTCGATCAAAGCCTGCAATTTATGGGCATTATCGACAAAAATGGGGTGTTGTTGTCGAGTAACAGTAAGCTGCATGAGCTGCTCTACAACCAAGGCTACAAGCTTGGTACTCCTCTTCAAAATCATCAGCATTGGGAAGAGTCTGCTCGTGAAATCTTGAAGGAGTATTTTACGAGTAAAGAAACGCCGCCTGCTTTGCGCTTTGAAGCTGAAGTATGGTGTCGTGACCGTGGTGTGATGGTATTGGAAATTTCACTGAAGTCGATGCCGGGCAATGAAGAGGACGACACCCAGTTCTTATTTGAAGCGCGTGATGTGACTTCTCGTAAACTCGCTGAAAACAAGTTGTTCCAACGTGAAGCGAATCTCAAACTGTATTACGACAAGCAACCCGTGATGATGATTACGCTGGATGGTAACAACCGTATTCAGCAAGTAAACCAGTTTGCTGAAGAGGTGTTAGGTTATCCTCTAGATCAATTGCTAGGTCATCGTCCAAGAGAGTTCTATGTCGATGAAAATGCGATGATCCCGCGTCATATCTTGCTGCAACCACAGCACAAAGTTCGTGGCGTTTGGCGTCGTGATATTGAATATCGTCATGCTGATGGTAGTACAATCTGGATTCGTGAAAACATTCGTCCATTGGTTGAGTCTGATCAGTTGTTGATTGTCGGCGAAGATATCACCGAGACTCATGAGCTTTCTGAAAAACTAGAGTATCAGGCTCGCTATGATTTGCTGACCGATACTTTCAACCGCAATCATTTTGCACAAGAACTGCAAAAGGCACTTAAAGAAGTCGAGAGCCACATGCGTACTCATGCAATGCTGTTCTTAGATTTAGACCAACTTAAGGTACTGAACGACACAGCAGGCCATGAAGCGGGCGATGCCGCAATCATGTTTAGTGCCAAACTATTGGAAGAGGTACTGCCGTACAACACGGTGCTGGCTAGAATGGGCGGTGATGAGTTTGCGGTTTTACTGAAAGATTGCACCGAGAGAGATGCGATCAATGTGTGTCGCAGTATCATCTCGATGATGAGCGAGAACCCATTTTTGTGGGGGGATATTCGCCTCAACCTGACCAGCTCTATCGGTATCCGATTGATTGACCATACTGCCGCTTCACCACAAATGGTGCACGCTCAGGCGGATGCGGCTTGTCATGCCGCGAAAGAAGAAGGTCGCAATCGCTATAACCTTTATCATCAAGATGATGAAGATATCCGTCGTCGTCACCTTGAAATGGAGTGCGTTAACCTTGTTCATGAGGCCTTGGCGAATGATCGCTTAGAGCTGTTTGCACAGCGTATCCTTGGTTTAGACAAAGACAGTGAGAAAATGCACTTCGAGATCTTGGTGAGAATCAAGAACATCAAGGGTGAGTACATTTCTCCTGGGATCTTCATGCCTGCCTCAGAGCGCTATAACATTGCGCACTTGATTGATCGCCGAGTCGTGAGCCAAACGCTCACTTGGTTAGAACAGCGCCCAGAGGTGATAGATGAACTTGGGATGTGTTCAATCAATCTGTCCGGTCATTCGATGGGTAACAGAGAGTTTGTTGAATTCTTGATTGAAAGCTTGGCGAGCTCGTCAGTGCCTTGCCATAAGATTTGTTTAGAAATCACCGAAACGGCTGCGATGAGCAACATGAAACAAGCGATCAAGTTCTTCACTAGAATCAAAGAGCTTGGCTGCATGATTGCGCTTGATGACTTCGGCTCAGGCTTATCATCGTTTGGCTACCTGAAAAAATTGCCTGTCGATATTGTGAAGATTGATGGCCTGTTTGTGCGTGATATTGATGTCAACGAAATGGATCATGTGATGGTTCGTTCTATCAATGACCTAGCTAAGCAGATGGGTAAACACACGGTAGCTGAGTTTGTTGAAAACACTCAGATCATCGACAAACTGATCGACCTCGGCGTTAACTATGCGCAAGGCTATATTATTGGTCGACCTAAGCCACTCGCAGAGCTCGTTGAAGAGTTACAGCAAGAGCGAGCGTTAGAGCACTCAGATTAAGTGAACCAAACGACACGATGACCGTTCTTTAGTACTAGCACTTGCAGTGCTCATAGCTTTCAGAGCTAATAGTTTGCACCGCGAATATGTATTGTTGAGGCAATCAGGTAAACTGGTTGCCTCTTTTGTTTTGAATACTACTGTCTGTTGGAGACGACCTTGCAACTACAACTGATTTGCGAAGATGCCACCCAAATCGATCATCTAAATGACTTAGCGACCCGTTGGAATTTATCTCATGATGAAAACAGCGATTTCGCTTTGGTACTGACTAGCGAGCGACTTGAGTTACGTAAAGTCGATGAACCGAAGCTTGGTGCTATCTTTGTTGATTTAGTCGGAGGCGCAGTCGGTCACAGACGTAAGTTTGGTGGTGGTAAAGGTCAGGCAATTGCTAAGGCAGCAGGTCTAAACAAAGGCGCAACACCAACTATCTTAGATGGCACCGCTGGTTTAGGGCGTGATGCGTTTGTGCTGGCTTCTTTGGGTTGTAAAGTACAGATGGTAGAGCGACATCCAGTTGTGGCTGCATTATTGGATGACGGACTGCAGAGAGCGCAACAAGATCCAGACATCGGCGGTTGGGTGAGTGAGCGCATGAAGTTGATTCATGCTTCTAGCCATGATGCCCTAGACAAGCTCAGTAACGATCCTGACTTCGAACAGCCAGACGTGGTGTATCTCGACCCTATGTACCCGCATCCTGAGAACAAAAAGAAATCGGCTTTGGTTAAGAAAGAGATGCGCGTATTCCAATCTTTAGTTGGCGCAGATCTGGATGCTGATGGCTTGTTTGAGCCAGCGATGAAGTTGGCATCAAAGCGCGTTGTGGTCAAAAGACCGGACTACGCAGCGTGGTTAGGTGAGCAAAAACCAAGCATGGCGATCGAAACCAAAAAGAACCGTTTTGATGTCTATGTGAAAGCATCAATGACTTAGCAGTACGCAAAGAAAGTTTCCCGTCATAAATACGATAAATTGCTATTTAACACTTGCGATAGTCGCGTTACGGATGTATATCTAACTAAGAATCATTATTATTCTTAGCTGGAGTTGTAGCATGGCTAAACGCTTTTGTAAGTTAAATCGTCGAGATATCACCGAACACTTGGGAGAAATCCACAGTTTGGTGACTGAACCTAAGTTTGTGTGTCGTTCTTGTGCACGTTCTTCGGCGGATCAAGCGAATCTATGCAAACCGACAGCCATCCCACCGATTGATTGCCAGAATAAACCCGTTGAAGAAAAAGCCGCGTGTGGTCTACTTGCTGAAACATTGCCAACTCCAGAGGTGTCTCTTATCGAGGTAATGGACAGCGCTGATCCAGTCGTACAAATCTTTGACCCTGCTACCGTAGAAAAAGCGGATAAAGTCGCGCTGAAAAAAGCCAAATTGAAAAAATTGATGGCTGTTGGCGATGACAAAGCTGAGCTTAAACGAGCGAAGAAAGCGGCCAAGAAACAAGAGAAGTACAACAAAAAGCTAGCGAAGATGATTAAGAAGCAGCAAAAGCTGTTTAAGAAAAGCCAAAAACTGGAAAGTGACCTTGAACGCATCAACCTACAACTTGATGACGTTACCTTCACTGAAAGCAAGACTCAGGTAGTGAGCCACAATCACATCCACTGAAGTTAATTCGAAGAGCTTATTGCTACACAGATGATTTAAAAAGAGCGACCTACGGTCGCTCTTTTGCTTTCTGGGGCTATCCGAGCTAACTCATGCAGCTCATTGAAAGCAGTTAGGCGTTGCTTGCGGATCTCGCAACACGCTTCTTAACCCAAGTCTCGTTAACCCATAAAGACAGCAAGATAACCCCACCACCAATAGACAATCGAACCAAATCGACATCTCTGTTCCAAATCAGGATGTTCACCACAAGGCCTGCTGGGACCAGTACATTGTTCATCACCGCCAGTGCACCAGCATTTACCATGCACGCGCCTTTATTCCACATAAAGTAACCCAGTCCTGAAGCAATTAAGCCGAGGTAGAGCAGGATTCCCCATTGAAGTGTGGTCGTAGGCAGTTTTTCAGGGTTGCCTAGTAGCATGAAAGCAACCGAAGCCACACACAGAGCGCCTAAATAGAAATAACCAAACACCGTGTGTTGAGGTAATTCAGTCGCTTCTTTCTCCATCACTACCTTGTAGCCAACCTGACCAATAGCAAAGCATAGGTTCGCGCCTTGCACGACCAGGAAGCCGACTAAAAAGTTCTCATTGATGCCCGCGAATTTAATAAATACCGCGCCTAATACCGCTATAGCGGCGGTCACTAGGTACCAAGGGGAGAATTGCCCTTTGAGAAAGTCATAAATAAGCGTGACATAAATTGGGGTGAAAACAGTAAACAAAAGGACTTCAGGAACTGACAGCAGCAAGAACGATTGATAGTAGAAGCAATACATCAGCCCAAGCTGAATGCCACCAATGGCCATTAGTTTAGCGATCAGCTTACGTGATACACCACGAAACTTAAGGAAGGGAAGAAATACGACACCCGCAAGAGCGACACGCATCAGAACAGAGAACCAAGCATCAACCTGACCTGCGAGGTAGACGCCGATCAGGCTAAAGGAGAAGGCCCATAGGAGGGTAACACCAGCTAAATAGCTCATAGTAAAACTTCGTTAATAAGATATGAGCTGTATGTTACCTAACCTTAAATCATTAGTCTTCTGAATCTCTTAGAGGCACGACCAGCATATCAACTGGAGAGGCGTTGATCAGTTGTCGTGTAGATGAAAGTAGCTTGCTCCAGAAATCTTGATGGTGACCACAAACCACTAAATCAACATTGAACTCGTTGATGGTGTCACACAGCTCATGACTCAGGTCGCCACTGCCCACTAAGGTGTGGGTGATAGGGTATTGAGCGTGTTCAGCAAAATTTTGCAGCTGAACTCGAGATGCTTCCATCGCGTTATGCTGAGTTTCTGCCATGTTGATGTCGATAAGGCCGGTGTACAGCTCGGCATAGTTAATATCAATATGGATAAAAGAGACTTTTGCCTCCAATGGCTTAGCCAGTGCTACCGCTTTATCGACAATCAATTTACTGTCATCAGATAAATCGACCGCGACCAAAATATGTTTGTAACTCATATCGCTACCTCCCTATTCATTGTCTAATTAAAGATTAGCACTATGTGATGCCTTTTTTTGCTGAAGTGATCTCATATCCATCGTCTTGCGTACTGGTTGCACAAATTGTTGGTTAAGTAATGGTCAGCGAGATATTCATTAAATAGTGATATAGTAGAGAAAATCAAGGTGTAATCAGGAGACTTAAATGCTGTCTAAAACAATGGTTGAGCAACTCAACGATCAAATTAATCTAGAATTTTTCTCATCCAACCTATACTTACAAATGAGTGCTTGGTGTGAAGACAAAGGATTTGAAGGTGCAGCAGAGTTTCTGCGTGTTCATGCAGTAGAAGAAATGGAACACATGCAGCGTCTTTTCACTTACGTTAGTGAAACAGGTGCAATGCCAATTCTAGGTGCGATTGAAGCGCCAAAACATGAATTCGACAGCCTTGGTGCCGTGTTCCGTGAAACATACGAACATGAGCAAATGATCACTGAAAAAATCAACAAACTGGCTCACGTTGCTTTTACATCACAAGATTACTCAACCTTTAACTTCCTGCAATGGTACGTTGCAGAGCAACACGAAGAAGAGAAGTTGTTTAAAGGTGTATTGGATAAGCTAGAGCTCGTTGGTGAAGACGGTAAAGCACTGTTCTTTATTGATAAAGACCTAGCGCAATTGGCAAAAGATGGTTCATCTTCAATTATGGAAGCTCCTGCAGTTTAGGCTGTAAGAAAAAGACACTGATTATCTTTTTCTCTTGAGTATTCCCTTGAAGATGTAGGGAGGAAAGGATGATCAGCGGCGACACTATTCTATTTGCACTAATGGTTGTGACATGCGTGAACTGGGCGCGATATCTTACTGCGCTAAGAACGCTTATTTATATCATGCGAGAAGCTCACCCCTTGCTTTACCAACAAGTCGACGGTGGTGGATTTTTCACAACCCATGGCAATATGACTAAACAAGTGCGCTTGTTCAGTTACATTAAAAGTAAAGAATATCACCATCATCACGATACAGTATTTGCGACAAAATGTGATCGTGTGAGACAGTTGTTTATATTGTCCGTATCTTTACTCGGTGTAACGCTATTGTCTTCATTCATCGTTTAAATTTTAAGGTCACTTGAGTGTCTAATTAGAGCTCAAACTGCCGAATCGGCCACCCATTTTATATTGTGGATATTGGCAGGTATTTGCACGAATGAACATCAATTGCAAAGTTGAAAATTGCCGTTAAAATAGCGAGTAATTAGTAAGGATGTGCTGTTATGCACATCCTTTTTTATTGGTGGCATTATGGGCACAAGGCGTGCTTCGTGATGCAAAAGTGAAGAAAGCAGAACCGCAATGAGTGAAAAATTTGACGTAATCGTAATTGGCGCAGGTGCAGCTGGCTTGATGTGTGCAGCAGAAGCGGGCAAGCGTGGCCGACGAGTACTAGTCGTAGATCATGCAAAAAAACCGGGAAGAAAAATCCTTATTGCTGGTGGCGGTCGCTGTAACTTTACTAACTATGATGTCAGTGCCAATAACTTCCTGTGTAATAACAGTCACTTTGTAAAATCGGCACTTTCTCAATACACCAACTGGGATTTTATCTCGATGGTGAGTAAGCACGGTATTGAATTTGAAGAACGCGATCACGGACAACTGTTCTGTGTGAATGACCATAACTCAAAAGATATCGTCACCATGCTGCTAGCAGAGTGCAAGCAAGCAAAGGTTGAAGAGCGTTACCGCTGCGATGTTCATTCTATTGAGAAAACAGACGCTGGCTTCAAGATGCATCTCAACACCGATGAAGTTGAGTGTGATTCATTGGTGATTGCAACCGGTGGCCTTTCAATGCCAAAACTGGGCGCGACCCCATTTGGCTATAAAGTGGCTGAGCAGTTTGGTCTGTCTATTGTGCCAACAACCGCTGGTTTGGTGCCATTTACCCTGCATAAAGAAGATAAAGAAGCTTTCGCAGAGCTTTCAGGAATCGCGATTCCTGCTGAGATCACCGCGCAAGACGGCACTTTATTCAAAGAAGCATTACTGTTTACTCACCGCGGCCTATCTGGTCCTTCGGTACTGCAAATCTCTTCATTCTGGAAAGCAGGTCAGTCGGTTTCGATTAATTTAGTTCCTGAAGTGGATGTGGCTGAACTGCTCGCAAACTCTCGCGAGAAGCACCCAAATCAAAGCCTGAAAAACACCTTGGCGAAAGCATTACCAAAGCGTTTCGTTGAGGTATTGATTGACCGTAAAGAGCTTGAAGACAAGCCGCTCAAACAGTTCAACGAAAAGCAGCTAAATGAAATTGTAGAGCATCTAGAGAACTGGAAAATTGCACCCAACGGTACTGAAGGTTATCGAACTAAGATATTCCTAACACACTAAGTTGTCAAAATCGGAGTTAATACTTAATTTAAGCATATGTTCTATAATGATATTGCTTGATTTTTAGGTGTTTATTTTTGATTTAAATAATGACAATTAGGTGGGTTCATGAAATATCATGTCCAAAACGGTAAACCAGGCTTTAACTATACTTGCGATCGTGGAATCGATCGATTCATTGAGCTTTCAACTTATCACCTTCAGCTTAAAGATAGAGATGTCTTATCTGAGCTAATGATTCTTTATTGCCAAGGCAAGAGATCTGCATCTTATGTGTCTTGGATTAAACGTATCAACAGTACACTCTATGCAACATTCGAATATATATGCATAGACTGCCTACCAACTAATGCCACAGAGTGGCGCGAATTAGTGAAGCAAGCGTATGCTAAAACACTAGTATCCCCAAACAACAAGGCGTTATCTACTCGTGTTGATGAGTGGAATAAAAACCTCAAACCCTTCTTAGTGTTCTTGAAGGATCGAGACGTTATACCTCCCCACGTGATTATCCCTAGAATGAAAAAGACAGGTGAACTTACTAAAAAAAGTAGCTTTAAGGCTGTTCTGATAGGTGAAAAAAAAGCGACTGAAGTTAAAGTTGATGACACCATTAACAATGTCTTAGTTCCAATTTCTCTTTCTAGAAGTGATGCCGAATACCTTGATGAGATACAGTTTGATTTGAAGCGTTCAAGGAATGCATTGCATGATTGCTTACTAAAATACTGGCAAGCTATTAAATTACACTATGACTTTGCTCAGTCTTTGATGGAAGAGTTCCCTAAAAAGCACCCCCAATTATTGGCTCGCTATATAAATAGTGATCTCTATGACTTTTCCTATGACCGGAATGACTTAGGAAAAAATGGAAAACCAAAACCTCCGCGTAGAAGACATATAGCCAATCCAACGTCACTATTTGGTTCAATGCTATTCATGTATGTAGTTGGTTCGGAATGTAATGGCATTTTTAAGCTACAAGATTTCCCCAAAGCTAAATTACCCAGCTCACTATCAGATCAGGCATTCACGGTTAGGTGCTTACCTAAGTTAGGTTTTGAATCTACTGATAATATTGATATTTCACATCGTTTTGATTGGTGTTTTGGTTATCTTCGTAATGCTGATATTGGCTGTTTGATTGCACTCTTGATGATGCTAAACCCCAAATTTACCTACATATCATTGTTGCAAGCTAAGGTTAAATATACAGATAATAAACCTTTATTAGAGCTTGATGACTTAGGAATGTCGTTCTCTATTACTAAAGCTCGCGCGTCAGATATGAAAAAAGAAAACCTTGATGACGTTAGCTTAGAGATCATTGAATTTCTTCATGAAATCCGCAAAAAACACCTGCATTTAATAAAAAATAAGAAACAAGAAAACTTCCTATTTTTGGCTTACTCCCGAAAGAGTAAAGGACTGGTTAATCCTGACTCTTGTAAGGTGGATAAAATCATAACAGGAGCCGAACTTAAACGCACAGTTGAGCGAGGTCATAAGCAGATACACTTATCAAGTCACTTCCCTTCATTACTTGGTATTGGGTTAGGGCCGGGCGCTATAAATCACTCTAAGATCCGAGCATCTGAAGGTGTTTTAGAGTGGTTCAGAACTGGTTCGATAGCTTCAGCTTCTCGAATTTTGGGAAACACACAGAAAGTTGCTCTTAAATACTATATTCCAGAGCCTTTGATCGCTCAATACAATACAAGATTAGTTCGACGGTTTCAGAATCTGCTTATCGTGGCAGCGACATTCAAGGAAGATTACTGTCTTGATGCTGTCGATTTTAATTCTTGGCAAGAAATACACCATTTTCTTCTGACGCTTCTAGAAGATGAGGGTAATAAAAGTCCTCTTATTGAGTATTTACGTAGTCTATCTTCGGAAGGTGTAAGCAGTGAGGTGAAAGGGAAATTAGATGTTCCTCTTTCTGAAAATGTTCTGACTGCACTATATCTATACCGATTAGCTGCACTAAATAGTTCGGTGAGTTCAAAGGATTTGTCGATAGTAGATGATGCAACTCAGCTATCACCTCTTGCTTTTATTACACTTGCAAACCATCTCATCAATTTCCTTCCGACAAGTAAAGAATCACGTATTAGTCAAATACACATAAGAGCGACCGAACAGGCAACCAAGCTATTGAATAAAACAAGCTGGGGCGATTTATTTGTATCTAAAGGAAAAGAGCAATGAAGTCTATTAATGTTCATATCGGACCAAATCAAGCACATTTGCAAGCTGAAATTGTAGATTTTCTTTCGGCCTTTGATGCTATAGATAACCTTGTTCATACGGAGTACAAAGCTCGGTGGTTGCTTTCGGATGTTCATGCTGAAAAGTGGGTTGTTAGAACATCAAAAACTAGAAAAAACAATAAAGAGCGACTGAAAAAAACAGGAGAGATGTACCGTTATACAGTCAGTGTTAACTGGAATAGACAGTTGCCTGACGGAACAGCCCTCACTGATACAGTTAACCAGCCTTTCTTACATCAGTTACAAAAGTGGTTCTTTTTAATAGTTGATGACCCTATTAACCAGGAAAGAATGGCTTCAATATCTGTTCAACATATGGGGTCAAGAATATTAACCTTCGTCAACTGGCTGTATCTTCATAAAGACAAGTTTGAACCGAGCAGATATGGTTTTTCTAAATTATCGCAATCAGATATCAAATTGTTCTTAAAGGAAGTTATATCTGGTGGCTCATTCGGCGCTCTTCGTTTTGGTCATCGTTTGATGGCTGAGATGGGTCTACATCTAGATCATCATGTTGATCCTTTGACGTTAGATGAAAAAACGATAAAAGAAGGCATTTCGTTTTTTGAAAGTAACGAGTTATATAGAGATAACGGCCGCGGAAAAAAGGTGGTTGATCGACAAAGTTTCTATAAAAACACCTCTCTCTCTGCACAAGATGCTTATGGGCATGCTGGAACTTTGTTCTTTAGGCAGTTCGAGCCGGATCTACTTGAGCAAAACAACCAGGTCTTATTGCCAGTAAATCAATATACCGACTTTCCATCTCACCGAACTCCACTAATGAAAGATGTAAGAGGAAAAACATATACAGACACTGCAGCAGTAGCGATTGTTACGCTTTTCCGAAAAGGTTTTCAGTATTGGGATATGTTTAAAGCCTTTTTACCAAATCCTGATGCAATAAGGGTTGGGGAGCTTTCAGCCTACATTTCTAGGATATCGAAACCAACAAAGCACACTCCTTGGATACCTTTGGAAACCAGTTTACTTACTCTTAATAAGTCTATCGATATGATAATTAATCATGCAGATAACATCGTTCAGTTTTATGAGGCTTTGTTAACAGAACTTGAGATTAAGGGGCACTTGGATAGAGACAATAATTACAACTACAAAAAAATTGATGTATTGAAATCACTGCTGCCTAATGAGATCAAAAGCCACTTTAATATAGTGAGCTTCTCTCGTCTTGATGAAGAGTTTAAAGAGTACTCAAAGAATAAAATGAATGAAGATCGAACCGGATTATCTTTTGTATGTCTCTTAGAGCTATTGAAAGCGTCTTGTTTTATTTTGATTGCGGGATTGAAACCGATTCGCATGGAAGAAATTGTTCGTTTGCCATATGACTGTTTATTTCACAAAGAAGGAGATGGTTACTGGATGGTTCATTCTCTCATGAAGTCTGGAATGAATGACCAGCTTCCTGAAACAGCTAAACCGATTCCTAAGATTACAGCAAGAGCGATTCAGACTTTACAAAAACTCAATAAAATCACACAGGAGTTTGCTTATGAAGTGAGTAAGCGGGAGTCGGGTTACCTGCTTTATCAATTAAATACAGGTTCAGATAATAGAATGGGAAGCATCCTCGGTTCAGATTTGATAATCGGATCTCTGGAACGATTTTGTGATTACTATCAGACGACTGTCGATGAATACGGTCGACGTTGGTATATTAATGTTCACGAGATGAGGAAAACATTTCTACTGACATTTTTTTGGTCTTTAAAACATTCCTCAATCGATGCATGCCGATGGATCGCAGGTCATGCCAACTCAGAACATATCCTTTCTTATATTGAATCCAACAATCCAGGCTCTGAAATGACAGAGATAGAAGCTGATTATGCTCGTCAACAAGTCACCTACTTTCATGAACAAAGTTCTTTACTTGAAATGAAAAACACTGAGGAACTATATAGGCTTGTTTGTGAGCACTTTAAGGTTAAAGATTACACATCAATCCCTGAAGATGATCTTGCAGCTTACATAGCGCTTCGTTTGAGAAAAGGTAAGTTTTCGATTGTTTTCTATAGTATTGGTGAGCGTAATGGATTGATTGAAAAGGCAAAAGTTGCTTTCCAAGTAACCAAGGTTGAGGAGGAGGAAAGTAATGTTAAATAAAAAAGCTCAGTCAGTCATTAATCTATACAGTGAGATGAAAAAAGCCATCAATGACAACTCTAATACTTATACATGGCTAATCTCGAAATGTGATCGTCAAGAAAGCCTTGCCAATCTTAAGCGTAAGGGAAGAGGCATTGAAGGGATGTCTCTGAACTCCTTCAAGAAATATTGTGCAGACTATATTCTATGTGAAGGGAACCTTAATGGTTATGAAGTCGTTGATAACCTTAGAAAAGAGCTAATAAAAAGGCATAAAAATATCCCTTTAGAATCAAGTAATGAAGGACCAAACCTGACACCGATGGAGGAGGCCAAGCAACTTATTGATAACTTGCAACGTGACCAAGCTATTTTGGTTAGGGCTTATAACGACCTTAATCGTTTAGTACTTGATTTACTTGCAAACTCGAATGGAAATGCTCTTGAATACAACAAGCATAAAAACTTGTATGCAGATCATTTCGGGTTAAAGAAAGAGGTTGATAATGAAAAATAAAAGTCAACTATACACCTTCATTTCTGATGTAGAGTTTCCTTCAATACTTCGTTTTGATGAGAGCTCAGGTGAAGTCTTAACAAATAAAGATATATCTGAGGGGATTTACCAGTTTCGTTGGCCTGATGGAACTACTTGCTTTCCTGTTGAAATGTATCTTGCGCACTTAGTTTCTGAAGGTGCAGTAACAATTACTCGAGAAGATGGGGGGACAGTTGGCACTTATGCCTCTGCACTGTCTCACCTGGTCCGTTATTGTTATAAGAAGAACGTTGAATTTTGGGATCTAACAACAATACACATCGATGAGTTAGTCAGTGAGTTGGTTGCTGAAAAGAAATCGGATGGGTTAACGCGTGCACGTAACAACGACACTATTAGGCTTATAATTCTTCCTAAGTTTGTAGCCTTTCTGAAATGGCTTCAAGCTGAGCATTACCCAACTCAATACATTATCGGTGTTGATAGACCAAAGCAAAGGTATCAAGTTAAGCTCAAAATAATTCAAAAAAGAGGCCGGGAAGGTCGAAATTTTGGACCGTCCGAAGTTTTTCCTACACGTTTACCAACTTCAGCAACGAAGCCAAAAACCGCTATTGCCGCCTCTGTCATAAAGAGGTTATGGGATACATTGAATTGCGAAAGGGGTGTGATGCGGCTAAATGACCATTTATTTCAACTTTTTGACAAGGAAGACCAAGAGGCTCACCTTGATTATATGTACCACAGAAGGCGTATTCAGCTTGAATTGCTTGAAGCTACGGGATTGAGACCAATAGAACTTGTTCGAATTCCCTATAGTTCGAATGTAGAACACATTGAAGAGGCAAAGCTTGAAATTCCTACATACAAACGTGAAGAGGCACGATTTCGTATAATTCCCTTAGAGCGTAGTGTTGCTATGAGGATCGAGATTTTTATGTCAGTGCATAGAGAGAAGTTCATCAAGAGGTTGATAAAGTATGAGCTTATATCTAGTGAGTCTGAGGTGGATGATTTTATATATTTGAATTCAGAGACAGCTAAATCTGTAAAACAGTCCGCAGCTTATATGGATTTTAAGCGATTGAGCTTGAGAGCTGGTATCGTGACTAAAACTTGTCAAAGTATGTTTAGACATCGTTTTGTAACTAACATGGTTAAGCTACATCTTGTTTCTTTCATGGATAAAAGCCCTTTGAAGAGCGCTCATAATTTTAATGATAAAGATTATGAAACCATTCTTAAGAAAGTTGCTAGTTTCACTGATCATAAAGACCATAAAAGCTTGAACGAATATATTGATCTAGCTTGGGAAGAGCTAGATGTCTTTGAGTACGCTTATCAAATGAAGAATTTACACTCACGTTTTAGTGCAATATCGAAACTGGTGAGTGATGCTAGAGCGCAGATAAAGGGGCTAAATTATAGTGGGGCTGATTTAAAACCTATAATAGAAAACTTAAATGCGATTGAAGAAGAGTCGAATCTTCTAGTTGATAAGTGACTAGGTGTGTTGATACCTGCGTGAGCTTGTTGCTGGTGAATGCCTTTTTCCGTACTATGTCGCTCTTTTATTTACCACTCATAGCCCTGAGAGTCTTATTTCATGTCAGCTATTCAGTCAGATGTTATTGTTATTGGAGCTGGCGCCGCCGGTTTAATGTGCGCAGCTAGTGCAGGTCAACGCGGGCGTTCAGTTCTTGTGCTTGATCATGGTAAACGGCCTGGTCGTAAGATTCTTATTGCTGGAGGTGGGCGTTGTAACTTTACCAACTATGATGTCACAGCAAAAAACTTTTTAAGTCAAAACCCCCACTTTGTTAAATCTGCACTGGCTCAATATACCAATTGGGATTTCATTTCGATGATCTACAAGCATGGTATTGAGTTTGAAGAGCGTGATCATGGGCAATTGTTTTGTGTTAATGATCATGACTCGAAAGATATCGTAAAAATGCTAATTAATGAGTGTGATGAAACTGGTAACGTGAAATATAAGTACCAATGTGAAATTACTTCAATTGAACGTGTAGCAGATAACAATTTTAAAGTAGAGACTTCCAATGGAATTTTTAATTGTAAGTCTTTGGTTGTCGCAACGGGTGGACTTTCAATGCCACGTTTAGGTGCAACCCCTTTGGGCTGGAAAGTCGCTGAACAGTTTGGTTTAGGGGTTGTTTCTCCTCAAGCAGCCTTGGTACCGTTCACATTAGATGGTCGAGAAAAAGGGTTAACAGAATTAACTGGAACTGCTCTCCCTGTCCGAATTAGCTGCAACAATCAAGAGTTCCTAGAAGCTCTTTTATTTACTCACCGAGGTATCTCTGGCCCATCAGTATTGCAAATTTCTTCGTATTGGAACTCTGGCGATGTAGTTCAAGTTGATTGGCTACCTGGTCTGAACGCTATTGAACTGATTGAAAAAGCAGCAGAAAACAACCCTGCACAAGAGGTTAAAACAACGCTGTCTAAAGTGTTACCTAAACGCCTTGTCGAGTATTTTATCGAACTTAATGTGTTTGAAAATAAACCACTTCGCCAATTGAATAAACGGGAGATAGAGAATATTAGCTCTGCTCTTCACTCTTGGGAAATTAAACCTAATGGGACTGAAGGGTATAGAACAGCAGAAGCGACCATTGGTGGTGTTGACACCAATTATTTATCGTCTAAAACAATGGGAGCTAGAGATATACCAGGGCTTTACTTTATTGGTGAGTGTGTTGATGTGACAGGTCACCTTGGAGGGTTTAACTTCCAATGGGCTTGGTCGTCTGGTTGGGTCGCAGGCCAAAACGCATAAGACTTATTTACTTTCAATATCTTGAATATTTTCACCTATAAGGCTGATGAGCTTCTGCTTTTCAGCCTTACTCATTTTTGCTATCAGGCAAACTAGTTCTGCCGAGCTTTCATCCTCACAAAAAAAGTAGTTTAAAGGTACGCCAAGTTCGTCAGCCATTTTCTTTAACGTACTGATATCTGGAGTGTGTTTCCCTTTCTCATACTGATTCATTCGCGCACTAGCCGAACTTTCATCGATACCAATACGCATCCCCAATTCTTTTTGGGAGATCTTTGCTTTTTTGCGAACTTCTTTGAGCCGCACAGGAATAGGGTTGTCGATCGACATTTAGAATTCATATTAATAGGCTCTATGTAACTAAGATTTTCTTAGTTTTACTGATTTCTGTATACTAAGCAATCCTTAGTATTTTTGAATGGTGTAGGCAGTAAGTGAAACGTTCTACTAGAATCAGTGCGGTAATGTTTAAGCTGTTGATTGAAAAAAGAATGGATGGTTTTTCTGTTATAGAGGCAAGGGATGCTTCATTAAATGATGGGGATGGTACACAAAACCTTGATGAAGCTCGGAAGAAGGTTTATCGGCAAATATGGCAATACCAACAAAGGGGTTGGCTGCACAGTGAAGGAGAAGGAAGAAACAAAAGATACTTTCAAACTGAGCAATTTATGGAGCTTGAAGCCGCGCCCCGAAGAAAAGTTGAACGAGAAGCTTCTACAAAACAGACTACACCGGATTATTCCGTGTTATTTCGAGAGAGTAATGAATACAAAGGTGAATTGGAGCTCGTTCTTGGTGAAATAGATGAATATCAATCATTAAGGTGTCGGTTTCCTGAACTCGAGAGCCGATTAATGCCATTGTTACAACATGCAAGAGAACGCTCTGCGCACTTGCTTGGAAAGATGAATGGATTAGAGAATGTTCTTAAAACTCTTTCTGAGGGCAATCAATCGTGTTGAGGCAGTGGCAGGTTGAATGTTCTGAAGATGCGTTGCAGAAGTTCAGAGGAAACCGGCAACACTTCTTTTGCCAAGCAACGCCTGGTTCTGGAAAAACGGTGCTCGCTGCAACTGTCGCATCAAGATTACTTAATGATGATATGGTCGATCTTGTATTGTGCTTCTCTCCATCTTTAACGGTTTCTGAGGGAATCAAAAAAACCTTTTCTCAGACTCTTAATTGCACTTTTAACGGTGGTCTAGGCTCTATCGGACAGTCGTTAACATATCAATCCATTCAATTTCTTAACGATGAATTTTGGGAGACGTTACGTAATCATCGAGTGTTTGTTGTATTTGATGAGATCCACCATTGTTCTGGGACTGAGCTTGAAAATGCGAACGTCTGGGGGCAGCAAGTGCTCACTAAGATTCAGGGACTAGCGACCTATACTCTTGCTATGTCGGGGACTCCGTGGCGCTCTGACTCTTTACCTATTGTTATGGGTGAATACAGTGACCCAGACGGACAGCTCCTTGTCGACTTCCAGTACACCCTTAAACAGGCTATTGATGATGGTGTCTGTAGAGCACCTAATATTGTATTGGTTGATAATGAGCAATTGTCTGTCTGTAGTAGCGAAAAAGTGGAGTCATTTTCATCGATCTTAGAGATGCTTAAACAGACGAAAGCGTCTTATCAGAGTGTGATACATAACCAAGAAGCGATGGAGTATTTACTCGGTTTAGGATGTGATCGGCTAGCAAAAATACGTATTGACTCTTCCAATGCCGGTGGATTAGTTGTTGCTGCGTCGGTTCTACATGCTCAAGCTATCAAAGATATACTTTCTTTAAAGTTTGGCCAAACCGTTTCAATTGTCACTTATAGGCATGAAGAACCACTCGCAGAAATAGACCGTTATCGACAAGGTGACTCTCAATGGATTGTTAGTGTCGGAATGATAAGTGAGGGGACAGACATACCTAGACTCCAAGTGTGCTGCCATATGAGTTCTGTCAAAACGGAATTATATTTCAGACAAGTACTAGGACGTATTCTTCGTATAGACTCTTCCATGGCTAGGCAAGCATGGCTATTTACGTTTGCGGAACAAAACCTCATTCAGTTTGCAGAGCGAATTGAAGATGATATTCCAGAATCTTGTATCTATGTGAATATGGGAAAACCAATGGAGACAGAGCTAGTTAATCGACAGAATAATTTAACTGCTAAGCTTTCGAGAGAGCCTCTAAATAGTATCGACGCAACAGTATCCTGGGAAAGCCGTACCGGCAATTCAAACAACCTTTACGGGACACTAGGGACGTTTGATGAATTGCGGCTTGGTGCTTTTAAACGGAGAGTGATTTCGGCTTTTACCTCTATGTGATCGGGGGAAAGCATGGGCTAGATTTATGATAAGTACGTTGAGGTGATGAAATGAATTACTTTGCAAAGGACCCCTTCTAGGTAATGTAAGCCAGGAGGGTAAATGAAAAAACTGAAACAGCAGTACCGAAAACGAATTAAATACCAGCGTCAATATCTTTGGGGCTTTTATCCCAGCATTCGCAGTGGAATCCACAAGCACTTTTCAACAAAACAGGAGAAGGGCTATTACTTTCTTCACATGATTGAGTGCAGAGGGTACCCGATTAAACTACGGGCTGCGCGAGGAAGATCTTTGGCTAACCCGTGGGATGACTATCCGGCGTATGTGCATGACCTAGCAAAAAGTTGGAAGCATAATTCTAAACGACGTTATCAGTACTATAAGTAAGCTTAACGATGGCGTAGGGGCTTTTTTTCCGAATGCCAGAAACGACAAGAGCCACTAATTGTAGTGGCTCTATTACGCGTAACCTGTGGTCAATACTCTATAAGCGGAAGAGGGCCGGGCTATCGTATGTCCTCGGTGGTCTGCTTTGCAATTAAGCCAAGTTCAATTCGATACCATTACTTCTGATCAGACAGTAAGTAGTAACTCCAAGAAAAAGCAGGGATACCCGAGGCTCTCAACGTTAGGTTAAAGCTAAGAACCGAATGTGGCAAGCTTACTCTGTCCAGAGACATGCCAACACGGTCATCATTAGCTGTTGGCGACGACAAATATCTTCACGTTAACCTAGTGAGCTTTCATGATTTTTCTAATGTTAAATTCAGAAATTAGTCAAAAGCTCTCTGGTTAGCATTTCTCCGCTCCTAATACTAGATTAAGCTCATAATCGAGTCCCAGTTCAAGTTTGGGATGAGTCGCCAAATTTAAAGGCCTGAGAGGTTAGTAACCAATCAGACCTTTTTCTTTTTTGTCCCGTTATAGCAAATCTATCTAAAACATCTTGTTTATTGATGTACCTCTAACCACTTCGTCAGTAACGAGTCTCGTATAGGTGCATTTCCATTTTCAATCTGCTTCTTCATGCCCTCAATTGCGCCCTTATTTGTAAGCCCCTGAAGTGGATTCATTTCATTTGTAATAGCTTCGAACATGTGCCTATATCTAATGAATGCCTCTTCCGGAGAACTGATAGTAGTCGCATGATGCATGGTGTAGATCATTGCGTTAAGGGTACTACGTAAATAGTGCTCTAAATTTGCGAGTATAATATCTAGCCGCATACCGGTCTGAGAGTTGTGTACGATAGCGTTTCTGAATCGATAAAGCCTACTGAGCTGCATAGAAACCTTATTTTTATGCTCCCCCATTTTTAGTGCCAACTTATAAGGGCATTGGCATAGCTCAATAAACCTTGAGAATTTATACTGAGCATATGGATAGTCGTCTAACCTTTGGACAATCTCTTGCTTTATATGTTGATTTTTAAGAAGTGTATACAGGTTACCTAAATTAAGTGTTTGTATTTCAACACTTTTCCCTTCGAATTCGATGTTCTTCCAGTTAAGAGTTTTACTTACCCCTTTGAGAGCAAAAAGCTGCTTTATTAGGTAGTCTAATGCAATACATGGTAAAACTGTGAAATGGACATGTTCATCTTTGCCCATTCCTTTACTGGAGACCCCTTGGGTAATCGACTCCAAAGCAGACCAAAGAGAACTTAGTTGGCTCTCTTGACTACTTTCAGAAACACCATTTTGAAAGTAACGAAAAGCAGCATTAATTTTTGATATTGTTTCTTTAGACGCTTGCCTTTGCACTCTATCCATTGTTTCCATATACAGCTCGAACTCATCATCACCCAATCGATCTAAAGATGTCTGTAAAGGTTTCTCGAAGTTGTAGAAGAACTTCTTAATTTCGTTATCATTCCCATCAAGAAAAGTTGCCCCAAAGCTATTCAACCTTTCTATTGGTTCTCTTTTTACCATGTACGTTATTCTGTCTAACGATTGATTCAGTGAGAATTCTGCTTGTGTTCTGGCAGAAAAAATCGATATTGCACTGACTTCGATATCGACCTGCACTAGCGATTTTTTTCGCTTCTTGATATCAGTAGGTAGTGTCTCATCAGCAGTGATGTCCTCTTCATCGAGAGTATAAAATACACTGTCTTGATACTTCCGCGATCTCCCTTTACCAATAAGTTCATAGAGCTTTTGGCTCCTCAAAAAGATAGACACTTGGTAAATTGACTGCGCTCTCGTTACACTTTTCTTCAGTAGAGAAAAAGCTTCCTCAAACGACGTAGAAACGCTGCTAAGGCAGTTCTTGTACAGCATAAAACATTCAGCAACCGTCATACCTAGAGTCAAAACATGACTGATTAGTGCTTCCGTGACAGAGTAGATTTTCTCAAACCTTTTCTCTTCAGTTTCTTTATCACCAAGTTCAGCTTTTAGTAGATACTCCAGATCTTCAGCAGCAAGAAAGCGATAGTGCTCCATCAGAAGACTTCTGAATTGAGTAACTAAACTAACCACTAGCTCTCGCTGACATTCAACTGCAGATTTAGTGGGATCTCTTAATATTTTTTTGTCACACAAGGCTAAAATATGCTGGGGAACCCCTAAGAGGAGAGCATTTTCAAGCTGACGGTCTGACTCCATAAGTTCAACCATCTCCAGTGTCACCAGAGCTCTCTTATCAACACTCCCATGCTTGTCATTGAATAGGTAGAGTTGAAGTAACTCATTGGTGGCGTTTAGGACGTTGTTATGTGAGACTCGGTCATTATCCAAACTATGTAGATGACACAGGCTGAACCAACACTCCATGAAGAACAACTCACGTTTAGTAAACTTGCTTCTTTCTAACCCTTTATCTAATCTCAAAATTGAATTCTCAGAATTTAATGTTATACTCTCACAATCATAAAGTATTTTAATCAATGGTTCACTAAGCCATTGATTCCGAAAAAAACGGTCTCCCCTATCTGCTGAGGTCTAATCCCGAGAAGGCTCGAGACCAATCCTTCAAAAAGGCGCTATTGCGCCTTTTTTGCTTTTCTAGGCGATCACTTTGTCTATCTATGTACAGTTCTTCACAGAACTCTAAATTCTACTTGTCCTAACTGTACGGTTTAGGTCTGCAACCCTAAACCGTTTTGTCTAGAAGTTTTCTAGAAACTGATCAAATTATGTCTACCGACCAGACAATCAGCAACATATACAACTCCAACAGAACGCCTTGAGTTCATCAAATTGTTGATTGAGCACTAGACAAATCATTGAAGCATTAGCTGGCATTAGGAATGCCCGTCAGTTATGAATTCGATACTAACTAGCTCATTTCCCCCTGAATATTCTGACATGATTATCCACATCGCAAGTTGCGATTCGCAGGGTGCGATGTGGAATGAAAACCATCTAGTGTCTTGTTTTTAATTTGGTTGTTCCTGCAACGGTCAAGTAAGAGATAGGATTAACGTTATTGATTTATATATGCACCTAATTGTGGTCAGGTGATAGATTTTCAAATATTCTCTGTGTGGCTGGAATTTAGATTGAATGAAGGCTTTACTTCAGAGCAGGAACGTCATGACCAAACAAAACGAAGATACACGGGTAAAGATACCAACCATATTGCACCTTACCCGTTTAGGGTATAAATACTTATCTTTAAAGCAGGCTACTTGGTGCACTGATACCAACATTTTCCCGGATATCTTCAAAGAGTCGATTGAACGTATTAATCCTGGAATGGATGGTGGGGATATTGAACGTTGCTTGGATGACTTGAAGTTAAGCTTAGACAATGAAGATCTAGGCCGTGCTTTTTATGAAAAACTGACGAGTCGTTCCGGTACAAAACTCATCGATTTTGATGACTTCTCAAAAAATAGCCTACACGTAGTAACAGAGCTTACATACAAGAACGGTGATGAAAAGTTTCGTCCAGATATCATTCTGCTCATTAACGGTATGCCTTTAGTCTTTATTGAGGTTAAAAAACCAAATAATAAAGATGGTGTTCTAGATGAACGCAAGCGAATCAATGAACGTTTCCAAAATCCCAAATTTAGACGCTTCGTTAATATTACTCAGCTCATGCTGTTTTCTAATAACATGGAGTACGATGATGGTAGCCCCGAGCCTATTCAAGGGGCGTTCTATGCGAGTTCATCTTATACAAAGCCTACCTTCAACTACTTCCGAGAAGAAGAAGTTCTTAATCTTACTAAGCTACTTAAGCCTTTAGCCGATGAGACTGAGAACTTTGTTCTAAAAGACAATAACTACACTGTTATTAAACATAGCCCTGAATTCCTCACCAACAAAGACTATGACGCGCCAACCAATAGAATATGCACGTCACTTCTTAACCCAGAGCGCCTTGCGTTCATGCTGAGATATTCGCTAGCGTACGTTAAAGAAACTGATGGTCTACAAAAACACGTGATGCGTTATCCACAGCTGTTTGCGACCAAAGCGATTGAAAATAAGTTAAGTGAAGGCATTAAGAAAGGCATTATTTGGCATACCCAGGGAAGTGGAAAAACGGCTCTGGCTTATTACAACGTAAGGCACTTAACTGACTACTATCAAAAGCAACACATAATCCCTAAGTTCTATTTTATTGTTGACCGGATTGATCTACTTATTCAGGCACAGCGTGAATTTACGAGTCGTGGGTTAATGGTTCATACTGTGAACTCTAGAGAAGCTTTTGCTCAGAGTATCAAGGCAACTAAGGTGATCCATAATGATTCGGGTAAGCCGGAGATCACCGTTGTTAATATTCAAAAGTTCGAGGATGACCCTAGTGTTCTACGAACAGTTGATTATGACGTCAGTATCCAACGTGTTTACTTTTTAGATGAAGTGCATCGTAGCTACAACCCTAAAGGTAGTTTCTTAGCCAACCTCACCCAGTCAGACCCCAATGCAATTAAGATCGGTTTAACAGGTACTCCGTTGCTTCTGGAGGAAAAGGATAAAGATCCAACTAAAGAGTCCAAAGCATTTAGTTCTAAACAGATTTTTGGCAATTACATCCATAAGTATTACTACAACGCGTCAATTGCTGATGGCTATACCTTACGTTTAATTCGTGAAGAGATTGCTAGCAATTATGTCATGGCAATGCGTGAAGCTCTGCAAGAGGTCGAGTTGCTGCAAGGCAGTATTGATAAAAAGCAAGCCTATGCCCACCCTAGATTCGTAGAACCTATGTTGAACTACATCGTTCAGGACTTTGAAAAAAGCCGCTCTTCGTGGGGAGATAACAGCATTGGTGGAATGGTAATTTGTGATAGCTCTGAACAAGCAAAAGAGCTGTTTGAACAGTTCAATGCTATTTATGCCACTAAACCTGTATTGCCTGCTAGCTCAAAGTCAGAAGACGCTGTAGTAAAAGAAAGTGCTATTCATAAGCCAAGGGCTAGCTACAACGAAAAGTTAAAACGAGATAGCCAAGTACATTCAGCTGCTCTGATTTTACATGACGTAGGTAGCAAGGAAGAGCGTAAAGAGTGGGTAGAGCAATATAAAGCAGGCGAAATAGACTTCGTGTTTGTCTACAACATGCTGCTTACGGGCTTTGATGCTAAACGATTGAAAAAACTTTATTTAGGTCGAGTCATTAAAAAGCACAACTTACTTCAAGCGTTAACACGTGTAAACCGCACCTACAAAGAGTTCCGCTATGGTTACGTAGTTGATTTTGCTGATATCAGCGCTGAATTTGACGCGACCAATAAAGCCTATTTTGATGAGCTAAAAAGTGAACTGGGCGATGAAATGGACAGTTATTCAAACTTGTTCAAAAGTCATGAAGAAGTGTGCGAAGAGATTGAGCACATAAAAGATGTGCTATTCCAATTCGATACTGAGAACACTGAGTTGTTCCAGCAACAGATTAGCCAAATCTCAGATCGCAAACAAATATTAGTCTTAAAGAAAGCATTAGAAAGTGCCAAAGACCTGTATAATCTCATCCGCCTTCAAGGGGATACTGAGCAGCTTCAAGAGCTAGATTTCGCTAAGCTTAACGTCTTATTCAGATATACCAATGATCACTTGGGAAGCTTGAACTTAAAAGAGCAAATAGAGAACAGTACGGATACCACCAACTTATTAAACGCGGCGCTAGAAGATGTAGTATTTATGTTCACTAAGGTCGGTGAAAGTGAACTCAAGTTAGCTGACGAACTCAAAAACACCTTACGTAAAACCCGTGAGGCTTTGGCTGGCAACATAGACCAAGCTGATCCGAAATTTATTGCTTTGAAAGAAGAGTTAGAACGCTTATTTAAAACCAAGAATTTGAGTGAAGTAAGCCAAGAACAGATGGACAAGAACATTGGTGCGCTGCGCAAAATTCATGAGCGAGTAAAGGTGCTTAACCAAGAAAACAGCCGTTATAAGGCTAAATACTTAGGTGATGAAAAGTACGCTAGAACTCATAAGCGACTCCTTGAGGGGAAACGAGGAGAAGGCCAACATAGTAAGTTGTTTGAGAGCACTGAAAACTTAGTTGAACGCCGTATTTTTGAAGCGCTAGCAGCAATCAAGCAGCTAACCGATGAGCAAGTGTTGAACAATCAGCAGCTGCTCAATAACGAGAGCTATTTTGAACGTAAAGTGATGCCTAACACCATCAAACAGTTTAAAACGGAACAAAAAATCAATTTAACTCCCGTAGCCGCGAAGCATATCAACACGTTGGTAGTACGTGAGTATTTAAACGAATTTAACGGCAGAACGCCGTGGTAGGACAAAATGGTAGAACAAGATTTCCAAAGTAAAACTAAACAGCTGATCGATGATTTAAAATCAACATGTGCTCGTAATGGCCTAGGTAATGACGCGAGTGAGTTTAAGATCATTACTCAGGTATTCTTGTATAAGCTATTGAACGATAAGTTCACCTATGAAACGAAACAAATTGAACCTAAGCTGGAAAGCAGTGATAACTGGGAGCAAGCGTTTATCGCACTAAGCGATGATGAGCGAGAAATGCTTGCGATGCAGTTGCCAGCTGATGCAGCAGAGCTAAAACAAGAGCATTTCATCTCCACCTTATTTGCGAAACAAAATGAAGCTGACTTCGCTAAGTTGTTCGATGACACACTACGCGATATCTCGATGATCAACAGTGATACCTTCTCAGTAATGACCGATTCTGGCGAGAAGGTAGCACTGTTCGAATCGATTAGTGAGTATGTGACCGTTAGTAAGCGTGATGACTTTTGTCGCGCAATCATTAATAGTATTGCTGAGTTTAGCTTTGAGCGTATTTTTACCCAAAAGTACGACTTCTATGCAGTGATTTTTGAATACCTAATCAAAGATTACAACAGCAATTCAGGCGGCAAATATGCCGAGTACTATACACCTCATGCCGTGGCTCGCATTATGGCTAATATTCTTGTGCCAGAAGAGCAGCAAGGAAAAATTAGTAACGTAAGTTGTTATGACCCATCAGCCGGCTCAGGTACTTTGTTGATGAACGTTGCACACGCTATTGGTGAAAGTCGTTGTTCTATCTTTACTCAGGATGTCTCGAAGAAGTCATCGAACCTTCTACGATTGAACTTAATCTTAAATAACCTTGTGCATTCAATTCCTAATGTGATTGAAGGTGACACTATGCGTCATCCTCACCACAAAGATGGTGCAGCGTTAAAGCAGTTCGATTACATCGTATCAAACCCACCATTTAAGCTTGATTTTAGTGAGATTCATGAAGAGCTAGATGGGAAAGAGCACCAAAAGCGTTTCTTTGCTGGTGTGCCAAAAGTGCCAGCAAAAGCTAAAGATAAAATGGCTATCTATCAGTTGTTCTTACAACACATCATTTATTCATTAAAGTCTAATGGTAAAGCGGCAGTAGTGTTGCCTACAGGCTTCATAACAGCGCAATCAGGTATCGATAAAAAGATCCGCCAGTATTTAGTCGATAACAAAATGCTTGCGGGCGTGGTATCAATGCCATCAAACATCTTTGCTACCACAGGCACCAATGTGTCTATCCTGTTTATTGATAAAAGCAACAATGGCAAGGTTGTGTTGATTGATGCTTCTAACCTTGGCCAAAAGGTTAAAGAAGGCAAAAACCAAAAAACGGTATTGTCACCAGAGGAAGAGCAGCAAATTATCGATGTATTCACTGTCAAAGAAACTGTAGAGGACCTCTCTGTAGCTGTTGACTATGCAGATATTGAAGCTAAGAATTATAGCCTGAGTGCAGGGCAGTATTTTGAGGTTAAAGTTGAATACGTAAACATGACGCAAGAACAATTTTCAGAGAAAATGCGACTTTTTAGCGATAATTTGGATAGCATGTTCAGTCAATCAACCTTTCTACAGGCTGAAATTAAAAAGCAGTTAGCGGGTTTAAAATATGATTAGTACCATTAATGATAAACTTGGGGACTTAGTAAAGGCTGGAGGGGGGAAAATTCATACAGGTCCTTTTGGCAGTCAGCTGCATGCTGAAGACTATGTTAAGGTTGGTGTGCCATGTATTATGCCTGCCAATATGAAAGATAATAGGGTTGACCTTTCAAATATAGCTTTTATCACAGAGGAAGATGCAAATCGCCTCTCGAAGTATATCGTTAAGGAAGGGGACATTGTTTATAGCCGTAGAGGAAATGTAACACTCAAAGCTTTAATTCGAGAGAAAGAAGCTGGTTACTTTTGTGGTACAGGCTGCCTATTACTGCGTCCAGGAAGTAAATTTGATTCTAGGTTTTTAACTCAATATCTGAGCACTCCAACACTTCAGAATTGGATAGTTAAGCAAGCCGTTGGGGCTACAATGCCAAACTTGAATACAGGCATTCTTTCTAGCGTACCGTTTAATGGGCCGGTCAAAGAAATTCAAGAGAAGTTGGCGAACGTTATTTATTCTATTGAAGATAAAATCGAACTAAACAACTGTATCAACAGCGAATTAGAAGCTATTGCGAAAACGCTATATGACTTCTGGTTTGTACAGTTTGACTTTCCTGATACAGACGGAAGGCCTTATAAATCATCTGGTGGGAAGATGGTTTATAATGAATCTCTTGATCGAGAGATTCCTGTTGAATGGAATGTGAACTTTCTATCAGATTGGATCAAATCTGATAAAACAGGCGATTGGGGAAAAGAGGCTCAAGAAGGCAATTACACTTTGCGAGTCGACTGTATTAGAGGTGCGGATATTAATGGGGTCAATGGTTCAGGAAAAGTAGCTGCCCCAAACCGATTTATCCTCAAGAAGAATGAACATAAACTGCTTTCACCTTTTGACTTTGTAATTGAAATTTCTGGCGGTAGTCCGACTCAGTCTACAGGTCGATTATCTGGAATAACGAAAGAAGTACTTGAACGCTTTGAGCATCCTGTCATTTGTTCTAATTTCTGCAAGTCGATCTCGCTGAAAAATATTTCATATTTTTATAATTTTACTTACATGTGGCAGTGGATTTACGATCATGAAATTTTATTTGGCTGGGAAGGTAAAACTAGTGGAATTAAAAATCTATTGTTTGATTCATTTGTGACTAAGTACAGCGTTGCTATGCCACCAGAAAATTTAGCTCAGAAATTTTACGATTTTGTTAGCCCATTACAGAGTAAAAAACAGAACTTACTCAAAGAGAACTCTGAGTTGGAAGCTTTACGAGACTGGCTTCTACCGATGCTAATGAATGGGCAGGTTACGGTAAAATGATGAATGTTGCGTATCGGCTATTGCTCACTGTTACCGCAACATCTTTGTTGTTGATAATCTTTGTGGTGCAAAAAGGTTTTACGTTAGGTTACTTTTTTGACAAGTGTATCTACTTAGCTACTCTGCCGAACGCAATTTCATATATTTTTTATCTCTTGATACCAATAGCGTTAAGTGGGCTGAGCATCTTCCTCTGTCGATACCTTGGTAAGGATGAATTCAAAGTAGGCCAGGTGGTGGAGGTTGAACACGCTAATAACAGTTTTCTTCCTAGTTACTTAGGCTACTTTTTTGTGGCACTAAGCATTGGCAGTTGGGAAACCTTGTTTTTTGTATATGGTGTTCTGTTTGTGTTTACCTTCTTGTCACAGGCACTTTACTTCAACCCGCTGTTTTTATTGTTTGGATTTGAGTTCTATAACATCAAAACGAAAAATGGTGCAACCATCTTTTTGATAAGCCAAGAGCGCTATAAAACACCAAGTGATATAGTGATCGATAAAGCTTATCGTATTAATAATTATACATTTATTGAGCGAGGGTAATTGTGGATTCAGTACTGACTAAAGTTAAAGGTCGCAGTAAAAAGAATGTATTTAAGCTGCTTTCAGATGAAACGCTGTTCGAAGAGTTGCTCGTTACTGATGATGCCTGTGTCGAGTATGCCCCTGACCACAACCTAGACGAGGATTCGTGGTTTAAAATCGATAACTTTAGTCAACAGCCATACTGTCTTGATATTCTTAAAGTCGATTTTGATTCAAAAGATTATGACGACCTTCCAAAAGCTAAGTTTAAAGACATTGCTCAGCTTTATGCGATTCAAGGCAATAATTTCTATTTTCAAAAAATAACGCCTTCTCTTTTTGTTACCAAGAAGATGATTGCATTCGGTGAAGCCGCCGAGCTTGAAAGTACTGAAAAGCGTTTGGTTGTTAATCAAGTGGCTGATGCTGTCTACTACAAAGCGCAGGATAAGTTGGTATTTAAGAGTCTAGCGACAATATCTAGCATCTTTAAAGGCATTGATGAGCTCTACAAAGAAGCAACAAAAGAAGAGGTTGAAAAGTTCTTAGAAGAGGACTTTATTGAGCTTTCTGATGGCTATGATACCTCTAAAGTATCGAAGCCTAATCGTAAACGTATCGCATTGGCAATGGATACACTGGCGGCATTACCAGTGGAAGAACGAGATCAAATGTACTCGTATATTCATAGTTACTGCGAGCAAAAGTTAACGTTCGATAAAGAAAACAGTAAGTTTGAAATCAACTCAGACGATGAGCTGAAATATTTGCTCTACGGTATTGAGCAGCGTTTTTACACTACACCTTTAGGGCATGAAAAGCGTTTGGCTAATTCAGTCCAACCAATGTAATACACTAGTTGAATAGTTATGCATTGTTATTTGATGTTATCGGGTTCTTAGCAAAGCCCATGACATCTCCCCAATGCGGTTTAAAAATGTGGGTATAACCATTGTTGAACTGCTAATTTGGTTTTTACATCAGTTCGGTTTCTTGAGAACTTACAGCGCTGCAAGTTAAGCTTGAAGCATAAAATACAGAATTGATAAATTGTATTTTGACAACTTATGGACTGTGTTAGGAAAACTGCTGAAGTAACATTAGGCGGTGTGGACACCAATCATTTGTCATCAAAAACCATGGAATGTAAAACGGTCTCTGGCCTCTACTTCATCGGTGAAGTAATGGACGTAACAGGTTGGTTAGGTGGCTATAACTTCCAATGGTGCTGGAGCTCAGGCTTCGCAGCAGGCCAGTGGGTTTAAGAGTGTAGAGACAATAAAGCCCGCCCGTAGTAGCTCTGAATATTAGCCTCTTTTGTTCTGATTTTGATAGACCAACCCTCATGCCTACATTGATAAGTATGAGGGTTGTTGAGAGTATATAACGCTTTGTAAGTTATAGGTTCTTTTTAATTTCATTTAACTCTTCTACTGAAATCTCACCGTTAGCGTAACGCTTTTTTGCAATATCAGCAGCACTCACTGTTTTTGTGGTTGAGTCGTTGTTGGAAAAAATCATATAGATAATTGTTCCCCAAAAAAGAGCCATCGAGATTGGCATTAGCCAGTGAAATTCATGGTATCCAAACATAGTTTTCCCTTAATCTTTAAAGTGAATTGTCGTGTTGACGGAACTGATTTTGAAGGTTCTAGCTACAGGAAGGTCAATGACTTTTTGGGAAAATGTGAATTATATTCTGCACTCAGTGCTCTGTTCTTACTCATAACCATTTCAAATAGAAACCTTTGGTCACGACGTATTAACGGGGTTATATATTGGTGGCAAAGAAATGCTTTAATGTAGGTACTATCATTTAACGGATGTCGGTTTTTTTCGTTGTAAAGGCCAATCCACTCAGTGTTCAAGGAATCTTAATGCTCAATATTAGCCAAGTATCAAAACAGACGGGCTTAACCAGTAAAACGATTCGCTATTACGAAAGTATTGGTCTAATTAGTACACCGCCGAGATCTGAAAATGGGTATCGCTTCTTTACTCAAGCTATTGTGGATGAATTGGGTTTTGTTGCTAAAGCAAAAGAAGCCGGCTTTAACTTAGAAGAAACGAAGCAGTTGCTTGATCTGCAAAGGGATGAGAACCGTGCGAGCGGGGAGGTTAAGGATCTTACGTTACAGAAGATTGAAGAGATAGAGCTTAGAGTGGAGCGATTAAATTCTATGTTGGACACTTTAAAAGGATTAGCGAGCAAATGTAAGGGCGGGGATTCTCCAGATTGCCCGATTGTTCATTCGTTGTCTGACACAGACTAACTTAACAGTCATTGTTAGATCGAAAGTACGGGCTTAGACTCCGGAGTGTGAAGCCTAAGTAATCTTATTAGGTTCTGCTGGTTACGATGGATTATTGTGTTTTTCGTTATCAACGTTGGTTTCATCAGTTTCTGATTTTGGCTTATTACAGCCCATCATTTTCATCATCGCAAACATCATCACACCACAAAGAATCACCTGAATAGCAAGACCGGTTAGAGCTTCGGTCGAGAGATTACCTGCGAATAAGAAAAATGCTACAGGTAGACCTAGACATAATATGCAGGTGATTTTACAAAGTTTTTTGGTGTTCATAGTAGAGGTTGCCTTAATTGTTGGATGCGTTTTTTTGAACTGGCTGTAGCATGAAGGTTCCAGTAACAGTAAGGTCAACGCTTTTAAACAACTAATTTGGCAAACTTGAAATTATGCCGAGGGATACTGAAAAGGCTAGCGTAATAACTAGCCATTTTTTGAGTTAGTTATCAGTTTTAATCGGGGCCTTTTTCTTTCCCCATTTGATCTGTTGAATAACAAGACCAGCAATAATCAGCATCAAACCAAACAGTGTTGCTGGGTGAATCTCTTCGCCAATAATGGTCGAAAGTAGCATTAGCGAGATAAACGGTGAGGCGAAAATTAGGTTGCTGATACGTGCCGTATTGTTGGTTAGCTTGAGTGCTGATAGCCACAAGACAAAGGTAATGCCCATCTCGAACAAGCCAACATAAGTCACGGCCATCCAACCTTTTGCTGTAATTTGGCTAAAGCTCTCGCCTTCATAAATGGTTAAACCGATCGCGAATGGCAATGCCACTAAGAAACCAAGCAATACACCTACCACAGGGTCAGCTTTATTTTTGGTATTTAAAATCCAGTAGCCCGCCCACAGCAGCGTTGAAAGCAGAGCTAAGGCCACACCGAGTGGGCTATCGAACTGCATTCCTAACACATCGCCTTTAGTGGCAATAACCACTACGCCTGCATAACTGAAGGTACACGCCACCCAATCTTGCTTACGAATCTTTTGTCCTAGAAACACTGCCGCCATTAGAGTCAGCGTGATCGCCCAACTGTAGTTGATGGCTTGCGCTTGAGAAGCGGGCAGTAAGTCGTAGGCTTTGAATAGAATCAGGTAATAGGCTAGAGGGTTAACCAAACCAAGCAGTAAGTAATACCAAGGGTTTGAAAGAAACGTGGTACTCAGTTGAGAAAGCTTACCTTGAAACGCGCAAACGGCGATCAGCGCAATCGACGACACAATGCTGGCGATGGTCAGCATTTGAATCGGTGAAAACTCAGCAAGGGTCAGCTTAAAAGCAGTAGCGACTGTTGACCACAGTAATACCGCAGCAAGGCCAAAGCCCAAGGCACGACGTTCGTTCATAGCAACTCATTCTAATTTGATGGGACAGAATACGGAGCGCCTAGTCTATCTGTCGAATTTTAATACGGCAAACTGGACATTTATCCAGTATCAAAATACCATTTAATGAGTTATCTCCTATTAGGCTAAATCATTATCATGCAATGGATTATCGAACATCAGGCAACGCTTATTGCTGCTATTTCCGGCGCGCTCGTCAGCGGCGGTGTGGTGGGCTGGTGGATCAAACAGAAGTTCTCTTTTCAGCAGCGACTTCTTGAACAGCAACTAGAGTCCGACCGTTTGCTGCATGAGTCACAACAATCTCAGCTCAAATCCTCACTCGCAGAGGCACAACAAGAGCTCAATGAGCTGGATGATGATCGAGACAAAGCGGCATTTGAACTTAAGCAGGCCCATGGCAAGGTGATGGCTGCGATGGAGAAGCTGCGCTATTTTGAAGCAGTGAAGCAAGAGCGTCAGCAGTATGCCGATGATATCAATGTTCTTAAGGAGCATAAGTCTGAGTTGGAGGCTGAGCTGCGCGAGCAAGAGGCGAGGCACGACCAAGAAAATCTCGCCAACAGTGAAAAACTGCAATTGTTAGAGCAAGCAGAATCTCGACTTAAGCAGCAGTTTGAACTGTTAGCAAATCAACTCTTTGAGAGCAAAACCGCCAAGGTCGATCAGCAGAACAAGCAGAGCCTCGAAGGTTTGTTGTCACCGCTGAAAGAGCAGTTGGAAGGCTTTAAGAAGCAGGTTAATGATAGCTTCAGTCAAGAAGCCAAAGAGCGTCACACCTTGGTACACGAGCTTAAAAACCTGCAACGTCTCAATGAAAGCATGACACGTGAAGCGGTTAACCTGACTCAGGCGCTAAAGGGTGATAATAAACAACAAGGTAACTGGGGGGAAGTGGTACTGGCTCGTGTGTTGGCGGATTCAGGCTTACGAGAAGGCCATGAATATCAAACTCAGGTGAACCTGCAAAACGATGCCGGAAAGCGTTACCAACCGGATGTGATCGTGCATTTGCCACAAGATAAGCAGGTGGTGGTGGATTCAAAAATGGCGTTGGTGGCATTTGAGCGCTACTTCAACGCTGAGACCGATCAACAACGTGACGCAGCACTGCGTGATCATTTGGCTTCATTGCGAGCGCACATTAAAGGCTTGAGCCAAAAGGACTATCATCAGCTCAAAGGCATACAGAGCCTTGATTATGTATTGATGTTTATCCCAGTTGAGCCTGCATTCCAAGTGGCGATTCAGGCTGATCCTAGTTTGGTTAAAGATGCGATGGAGCAAAACATCATCTTGGTCAGCCCAACCACCCTGCTGGTGGCACTGCGTACCATTGATAACTTGTGGCGTAACGAAAGGCAGAACCAGAATGCACAAATCATTGCAGAGCGTGCGAGCAAGCTTTACGACAAGCTGCGCTTGTTTGTTGATGATATGGAAGGCCTTGGTAGCTCATTAGACAGAGCCAACCAAAGCTACCAAGGTGCCATGAATAAGCTGGTGACTGGGCGCGGTAACGTGATTCGTCAGGCAGAGAGCTTTAAGCAATTGGGTGTTGAAGTGAAGAAACCTATCTCGGTTGGCTTGGCGGAAATCGCTCAAAATGAGGCTTTTTCAGAAAATGCCTCCTTAGTAGAAAGACAACCTGCTGAGGATAAAGTAAACTAATCGGCCGCAGCGCCTCTAAACAGAGAGTGTACTGTCGATGAGAACTTACCATGGTAGATAACAGCATTATGGACACAAGCGTGCAGACAAATTCAGCAGTAGAGTCAGAAACCACACACTTTGGTTTTGAAACAGTCGCGAAAGACGAAAAAGTCGCGAAAGTAGCAGAGGTATTTCACTCTGTAGCCGCTAAATACGACATCATGAATGACTTAATGTCGGGTGGTGTTCACCGCTTGTGGAAGCGATTCACGATTGATTGCAGTGGCGTACGCCCTGGTCAACGTATCCTAGACCTTGGTGGTGGTACCGGCGATCTTACTGCGAAATTCTCGCGTATCGTTGGCGAAAAAGGCCACGTGGTTCTTGCTGATATCAACAACTCAATGCTGAATGTTGGCCGCGATAAGCTGCGTGATAGCGGTATTGTTGGCAACGTACATTACGTACAAGCGAATGCTGAAGAGCTGCCTTTCCCAGATAACTATTTTGATTGCATTACGATCAGCTTCTGTCTGCGTAACGTTACGGACAAAGACAAAGCGCTGCGTTCAATGTACCGCGTACTTAAGCCGGGTGGTCGTCTGTTAGTTCTTGAGTTTTCTAAGCCCGTACTTGAACCACTATCAAAGGTTTACGATGCATACTCTTTCCACCTATTGCCAAAAATGGGTGAGCTGATTGCTAACGATGCAGACAGCTATCGTTACCTTGCAGAATCAATCCGTATGCACCCTAACCAAGAAACCTTGGAAGGTATGATGCAAGAAGCGGGTTTTGAAAATACTAAATACTTCAACCTAACGGGCGGCATTGTTGCGCTGCACCGCGGTTACAAGTTCTAGTCGAACTTGGTAGCAGGCTCGTTGAGTGTGCTAAAAAATAAGAATAAAGATAGAACGGATAGGTTATGGCTTATCCGTTTTAAAAGGTAAGGACAGTCATGCCATTTGATCCATTGGTCACCGCGGTTATTGAAACCTCTTTAAATACTTTCGTGAACGATGATCCAGCTTTGGTTCGTCGTTTGTCTCGTTTAAAGGGGCAGATCATTCAAGTTAATTTGAAAGAGCTGAATAAAACACTCACTTTCGTTTTTAGCCAACAAATCGATGTGTTGTCTGAATACGAAGGACAACCTGATTGCTACCTATCTTTGAACCTATCGGTACTGCCAGAACTGCGTGAGCAATCGAACATCACTAAGTTGATCAAGCAAGATAAGCTGATCTTAGAGGGTGATATTCAACTGGCTCAGAAATTTGCTCAGCTAATGACAGACTGCAAGCCTGACTTGGAAGAGTGGCTATCGCGTGTGACTGGAGATGTGGTTGCTCATACCTTGGTACAAGGCGTTAAGAATGTCGGCGGCCTTGTGGCGAAGCAAGCGACTAAGCATCAAAACCACCTCGCTCAGGTATTAACTGAAGAGTGGAAGATTGCACCAGCGCCATTAGAAGTGGCACATTTTTGCGATCAGGTTGATGACGTGAAAAGCTCAGTTGCACGTCTTGAAGCTAAATTGAACGCTCTGTTGGAGAAAGCATGACCCCAACAGAACTGAAACGTCTTTATCATATTATCAAGGTACAGTTGGAATACGGCCTTGATGAATTGATGCCTGAGCACCAGCTGACCAAAGCCCCTTTGCTGGCGCGAAAATCACTGTTTTGGCTCAAGAATAAGCATCAAGATAAAGAATTAGGCCATCGCTTGCGTTTAGCGTTGCAAGAATTAGGGCCTGTTTGGATTAAGTTTGGTCAGATGATGTCAACGCGTCGCGACCTATTTCCTCCTCATATCGCTGATCAGCTGGCGCTATTGCAAGATCAAGTGGCGCCGTTTGATGGCCAATTAGCTAAGCGAGATATGGAAAAAGCCCTAGGTGGCAGCTTAGATAACTGGTTTACTGACTTTGATATCGAGCCACTGGCTTCAGCTTCTATCGCTCAGGTGCATACTGCGAAGCTTAAAGAGAGCGGTCGTGAGATTGTTCTGAAGGTAATTCGCCCTGATATTCGTCCAGTGATTGATGCAGATCTAAAACTGATGCACCGAATGGCGCGTATAGTCGCTAAGTCGCTTCCTGAAGCACGTCGTTTGAAACCTGTTGAGGTGGTTCACGAGTACGAGAAAACGTTACTTGATGAACTAGACCTGCGCCGCGAGGCAGCCAATGCGATTCAACTTCGACGTAATTTTGAAGGCAGCGAAGAGCTGTATGTCCCAGAGGTTATCCCTGATTTAAGCAGTGAAACCTTGATGGTGTCAGAGCGAATCTATGGTATTCAAGTTTCAGATATTGAAACTCTGAACGCCAATGGCACTAACATGAAATTGCTGGCTGAACGCGGTGTGACGGTATTCTTCACCCAAGTGTTCCGCGACAGCTTTTTCCATGCAGACATGCACCCGGGCAACGTGTTCGTTAACCCAGAAAATCCAGATAACCCGCAGTGGATTGGCTTGGATTGTGGCATTGTCGGCACGCTGAACAGCGAAGATAAGCGCTATTTAGCCGAAAACCTGCTGGCTTTCTTTAATCGAGATTACCGAAAAGTCGCAGAGCTTCACGTTGATTCTGGTTGGGTTCCACACGACACCAACGTCAACGATTTCGAATTCGCGATTCGTATGGTGTGTGAGCCGATTTTTGCAAAACCACTTGGTGAGATCTCATTTGGCCATGTGTTGCTAAACTTATTTAATACAGCAAGACGTTTCAACATGGAGGTTCAACCTCAGTTGGTGCTTCTGCAGAAGACCTTGTTGTATGTGGAAGGCCTAGGTCGTCAGTTGTATCCGCAACTTGATCTGTGGGCAACGGCTAAGCCTTTCCTTGAAACCTGGATGATGAACCAGGTGGGGCCGCAAGCTGTGATTAACGCAGTAAAAGAGCGTGCGCCATTCTGGGCAGAAAAACTGCCAGAGCTGCCAGAGCTACTTTATGACAGCTTGCGCCAAGGTAAAGCGATGAACCACAGAATGGATCAGCTTTATCAAGGCTATAGAGATAGTAAGCGTCAGCAAGCAACTGGAAAGTTTTTGTTTGGCGTTGGAGCAACTTTAGTCGTATGCTCCGCAATATTAGTTTCAAGCCCTTATGAGCAGCTATCTATGGGCTGTGGCATCGCAGGTGTCACATTTTGGCTGCTAAGTTGGCGAGCTTACCGTCGTTAGACAGTAGACTTCCTTAATATTTTTTATGTGTAGACAGACCCGAGGACAATGACAATGGGTGGTATCAGTATTTGGCAACTTCTAATCATTGCTGTAATTGTAATTTTGCTATTCGGAACGAAGAAGCTGCGCGGTATGGGCGGTGACTTAGGTTCAGCGGTTAAAGGCTTCAAAAAAGCAATGAGCGATGAAGATAAGCCTGCAGATAAGAAAGATGCAGACTTTGAACCAAAGAATATTGAACAGCAGAAGAAAGAAGCTAGCGCTGAAACAACTGCTGAAACAAAGAAAGACAAAGAGCAGGCGTAAATCGTGTTTGATATCGGTTTTTGGGAACTGGTATTAATATCTGTCGTTGGGTTAGTGGTTTTAGGGCCTGAGCGTTTGCCCGTTGCAATTCGCAGTATCTCCAAGTTTGTTGGGCAAGCGAAAAGCATGGCAAATAGTGTGAAAGATGAACTTTCTCATGAGCTTAAGGTTCAAGAACTGCAAGAAAACCTACGCAAGGCGGAAAAAATGGGTATGGAAGATTTATCTCCAGACCTAAAAGCGTCAGTCGATGAACTCAAGCAGGCCGCTGCTGAAGTTCAACGTCCGTATGCTAAGCCTGAGTCTGATAAGCCAAGTGAGACTAAACCTAGTGTCACGGAAACTGTTGAATCTGAAACCATTCAGGTCAACAGCGAAGCTTCAGCACCGTCAGATAAGAAAGCCGAATAGTCTCGCAAGGAGGAGTCGCCGGATACTTGAGTCGCTAGATGTTTAAGTCGATAGCTATTCAAGTGGATAGATACGTGCGGCTCCTTTTCGATCTTCCTGTTTAAGAGGTTTGACATGTCTTCGACTGAGCAGACACAGCCTTTAATTAGCCATCTTCTAGAACTGCGTAATCGCTTACTACGTGCGATTGTTGCGGTTCTGGTGGTGTTTGTTGGGCTAATTTATTTCGCTAATGATATTTATGAGTTCGTCTCTGCACCTTTGGTAGATCGCTTACCTGAAGGCGCGACGATGATCGCAACCGATGTTGCGTCGCCATTTTTCACACCTTTAAAACTGACCTTGATCGCGTCTATATTTCTCGCGGTTCCGTTTATTTTGTATCAGGTGTGGGCTTTTGTCGCTCCGGGCTTATACAAGCATGAGAAGCGCTTGATCATGCCGTTATTGGCTTCAAGCTCATTGCTGTTTTACTGTGGTGTGGCGTTCGCTTACTTCATTGTATTCCCGTTGGTGTTTGGCTTTTTTACCGCCATATCATTAGGGGGAGTAGAGTTCGCAACCGACATATCGAGTTACCTTGATTTTGTACTCGCGTTGTTCTTTGCCTTTGGTATTGCTTTTGAAGTGCCAGTCGCCATTATCTTGCTATGTTGGACGGGGGCAACGACACCAAAAGAGCTGTCAGAGAAGCGTCCTTACATTGTTGTCGGTGCGTTTATTGTCGGCATGATGCTAACGCCGCCTGATATGATCTCGCAGACACTGTTGGCGATTCCGATGTGTATCCTGTTTGAGATTGGCCTGTTCTTTGCGCGTTTCTATGTGCGCAAACCAGATGCCGATGAAGAGGAAGAAACTGAATCTTAATTCGCAAAGTGCTGTAAGAGCATAAGCGTTAGAGTCCTTCAGCAAAAAATCACATAATAAAAAAGCGGCCCAAGGCCGCTTTTTTATTATGTCTGTTTATCGAATCTTTAACTGATAGCCACAGTTCTGACATATATAGAGCTCTTTGATGCCCAAAATTTTATGCCATAGAGTTCGATGTTGACGTTGTAAGTGTTGTGAGTGGTCGCACATATCAACTACCTCCATATGCAGGTGGTTGATAGTATACAGATCGCCTTGTTATAACAAATAAATTGGCTAAAAACTCATATAATTCAATTATTAATAGTTCTATTGCAAATTAAATAGCTCTTTAGCATTCGCTGTGGTTATGCTTTCGACTTCATCGATAGTAATACCACGCAATTCGGCGATGTGTTTTGCCACCAATTCTGTATAGGCTGGTTCATTGCGTTTACCGCGATTCGGTGTTGGTGCTAAGTATGGGCAATCTGTCTCTAGAATGACGTAATTCATATCAAGGTGTGGGATCACCTTATCCATCCCTGAATTCTTAAAGGTCGATACGCCGCCTAAACCTAGGTGAAAGCCGAGTGCGTTGATCGCTTGAGCTTCCTCTAAGCTGCTACCAAAGCAGTGGAATACGCCACGTAAGCTGCCATCTTGTTCTGTACGAAGTAGGGCAAGTGTCTCTTCAATAGAATCACGCGTGTGGATCACGACAGGTAGATCGAGTTCTTTTGCCCACTGCAGTTGAGTCACGAATGCCATTTCTTGTTCTGCTTTAAAGGTTTTATCCCAGTACAGGTCGATACCGATTTCACCGACGGCAATAAAATCATGTTTATCGAACCAAGCTCGAATCGTTTTCAGGGTCTGTTCGATATTTGCATCCACATAACAAGGGTGTAAGCCCATCATTGAACGACATACCTCTGGAAACTGAGCTTCCGTCGCGAGCATTGGCTCGATAGATTCTAAATCAATGTTAGGCAATAGAATCGTATCAATACCTTTGGCAAGTGCGCGCTGCACCACTTGTTCGCGGTCTTCGTCGAATTCACTCGCGTAAATATGGGCATGGGTGTCGATCATTATTTTGTCCTGAAAGCAGTCTGTACTGAGTTGTCATGAGTATACGGCAGTGTGAGGAGAAGGTCATTTTTTGCCATTTATCCCTTTTTTTGAATGGGTTTTTCGCTTTACTGCTAGCGTCCTGAGCCATCAGTGATATGCTTTTGCCAGTATTTAGCACTTTTCATATCTAAGCATTTTGGTGTTTAGACTAGGCAAGGAGAATCTAGTGTCTGTTTCAATTCAAGGTCAATTCCCAGGTCGTCGTATGCGTCGTATGCGTAAACACGACTTTAGCCGTCGCTTAATGGCAGAAAATCAATTGTCTGTAGATGACCTAATCTACCCAATGTTTATCTTGATGGGTAAAGAGCGCCGTGAGCCTGTAGAGTCAATGCCAGGTGTTGAGCGTCTGTCTATCGACCTTATGCTTGAGGAAGCGGATTACCTGTCAAAATTGGGTGTTCCTGCGATTGCTCTGTTTCCGGTAGTGAACCAAGATGCGAAAAGCTTATGTGCCGCTGAAGCTCATAACTCTGAAGGTTTGGTGCAGCGTGCAGTACGCTTACTCAAAGAGCATGTGCCAAATATGGGCGTTATTACTGATGTAGCACTCGACCCGTTTACCACTCATGGCCAAGATGGCATCATCGATGAAGATGGCTATGTGATGAATGACGAGACGACTGAAGTCTTGATCAAGCAGGCTCTGTCTCATGCTGAAGCAGGCGCAGATGTCGTTGCACCATCAGATATGATGGACGGTCGTATTGGTAAGATTCGTGAAGCCCTAGAAGAGGCGGGTCATATTCATACCCAAATCATGGCTTACTCTGCGAAATACGCATCGTGTTACTACGGTCCGTTCCGTGATGCGGTAGGCAGTGCTTCGAACCTGAAAGGTGGTAACAAAAAGAACTACCAGATGGACCCAGCAAACAGCGATGAAGCAATTCACGAAGTGGCCATGGATCTTAATGAAGGTGCGGATATGGTGATGGTTAAGCCAGGTATGCCTTACCTAGACATCGTGCGCCGTGTTAAGCATGAGCTACAAGCGCCTACTTTTGCTTACCAAGTGTCTGGCGAATATGCGATGCATAAAGCTGCGATCCAAAATGGTTGGTTGAAAGAGCGCGAAACCGTAATGGAATCACTGTTGTGCTTCAAGCGTGCTGGTGCGGATGGCATTCTGACCTATTTCGCTAAAGATGTGGCTGAGTGGCTTGCCGAAGACAATGCACAAGCAGCAGAGCACCTAAAAGAAAAGTAACGATCTAGAGTTGCTTAATTGATCACTAAAAGGGTTGGCCGTTGTGCCAGCCCTTTTGTTTTATGAGGATGACACAATATGTCTGTTATTGTGCGTGAAGGCTCGTTAGAAGAGGTTGTTTCTGTTGTTGAACAGATTGCCGAGTTTGCCAAAAAAGAGAGTGTAGCATCTTTATCGGAGCGATTAGCGGGTAAAACAAGCCTGATCCTCGTTGCTGAAGAAGCGGGTGTGTTACTGGGTTTTAAGATCGGTTATGAATTGGATGAAAACACATTTTATAGCTGGTTTGGTGGTGTTTCATCATTGGCGAGGAACAAGGGTGTGGCGCAAGCGCAACTTGATGTTCAAGAGCAGTGGGTGAAGCAACAGGGCTATCAACAACTGAAAGTGAAATCTCGTAATCAGTTTCCAGCCATGCTGCGTTTGTTATTGAGAAATGGTTACCTAATCGAAAAATTAGAAGAAAAAGAAGACATTAATGCCCATAGAATTCATTTTTTGAAGCAAATTTGAGCACTATAATTAAAGAATTAGAAATTAAATGAGATTTATTATCATTTAAGTGTTGACTATTAAATGAGAATCATTATTATTAACTTCGTCTTAGGGAATGAGGAAATGTTCACAAGGATGTTAAGTACTCAAGTATCTACTTGGCTACTCAACAGAATTCTCGCGAACTTGTACTAAGTTCTTTTTGACACGACATTGCTCACATTGCTTCCAGTGTAATTTATAGCTTTTAGGTAAAGCTGTGATATTCAATTTGAATAGCTTTACCGGTTTTTGCTAGGCGACATCTTCGGGTGTCGCTTTTTTTATATCTCAATTTCAACAAGATGCATATTTAGTGGCACGTATTTTTATGAATAAAACGCCATCAGCATTCTTTTCCACAATCCAAGATCTAAAAAAGATCGTTGATCATATGTTCGATCTGTAAATTAGTTCTTTATTTTCATGTGTTTATATCTATTTTTTGCTTGGCTTAGTCGAGTTCTCAACAGGGTGGATAAATAATATAAACAGAGTTATCCACAGGTGGGCCCTGTCGCGGAACAAAAAATAACAATAAATTGATTACAACGAATACAATCGAGTCAACGGATAAGGATCGACAACGTAGAATCCAATTAGCAGACGTGGCATCCTTAACAGATTATTTCTGTACTTACTGGATACACAAACATTATGGCTCGTATTCCTGATAATCCATTGATTTTGATCGATGGCTCTTCTTACCTATATCGCGCGTTCCATGCTTACCCTGGCACCATGAGTAATGGTGATATCCCAACCAATGCTGTTTATGGCGTGGTTAACATGCTGCGCAGCATGATGCGTCAATTTGCTTCTGATCGTATTGCGGTTATTTTTGATGCGAAAGGGAAAACGTTCCGTGATGATATGTACCCAGAGTACAAAGCAAACCGTCCACCGATGCCTGATGATCTTCGTTGTCAGATCGAGCCACTGCACAACGTAATTCGTGCAATGGGTCTACCGCTTATCTCTATCCCTGGGGTAGAAGCTGATGACGTAATTGGTACGCTGGCTTCTCAAGCTTCTGCGATTGGTATGCCTGTTCTCATCAGTACTGGCGATAAAGATATGGCCCAACTGGTTGATGACAACGTTACTTTGATCAATACCATGACCAATGTGGTGATGGATCGTGAAGGCGTTATCGAGAAGTTTGGTATCCCGCCAGAGTTGATCATCGATTATCTTGCACTGATGGGTGATAAAGTCGATAACATCCCAGGTGTTCCGGGTGTGGGTGATAAGACAGCAACGGCATTACTGCAAGGCATTGGTAGTATCGAGAAGCTGTATCAAAACCTTGATGATATTGCGGCACTTGGTTTCCGTGGTTCGAAGACGATGGCTAAGAAGCTGGCTGATAATAAAGCCAATGCTGACATGTCTTACGAGCTTGCGACGATTAAACTCGATGTTGAATTAGAAGACACGCCAGAGTCTCTTGTTAAAGCACAACCAAATACCGATGAACTCATTAAACTATACGGCCAACTGGTCTTCAAATCTTGGCTGAACGAGCTACTTGAAGGTGGCAGCGGTGTCGTTGAGGCAGATGAGAAATCTGGCTCGGTACGCAGCAGCACGACATCAACCACTTCTACCGTAGAAATGAATACCTCTGCAGTGACGATTGACCGTAGTAACTACGAAACGATTCTAGATGAAGCGTCATTCAATGTTTGGTTAGAGAAGCTCAAAGCCGCAGACGTGTTTGCCTTTGATACCGAGACTGACAGCCTCGATTACATGGTCGCTAACCTTGTGGGTCTATCATTCGCAACCGAAGAAGGCGTTGCCGCTTACGTGCCTGTTGCTCATGATTACTTAGACGCACCGCAACAGTTGGATCGCGATTGGGTGCTTGAGCAGCTGAAACCGATTCTAGAAGATGACGCGCAAGCAAAAGTGGGTCAAAACCTAAAATACGATATGAGTGTGTTAGCGCGCTACGGTATCGAGATGAAAGGCATTAAGTTCGATACCATGTTGGCGTCATACGTTTTCAATAGCGTAGGTGGCAAGCATGACATGGACAGCCTAGCGCTGCGTTTCCTACAACACAGCTGTATCTCATTTGAGCAAATCGCAGGTAAAGGTAAGAAGCAACTTACTTTCAACCAGATTGAGCTGGGTGAGGCTTCTCCATATGCAGCGGAAGATGCTGACGTGACTTTACGTCTGCATAATCGCCTGATGGAAAATATCGAGAAAGATGAAAAGCTAAAATCGATCTATGAAGAAATCGAGGTACCGCTAATTCCCGTGATGTCTCGCATTGAGCGCACCGGTGTATTCATCGATGACATGCTGCTAGGTGCTCAATCGCAAGAGATTGCAGTTCGTCTTGATGAGCTAGAACAGAAAGCTTACGAGATTGCTGAGCAAGAGTTCAACATGAACTCGCCAAAACAGCTGCAAGCGATCCTGTTTGAGAAAATGGGCTTACCAGTTATCAAGAAAACGCCATCAGGTGCGGCTTCGACTAACGAAGAAGTACTGCAAGAGTTAGCGTTGGACTACCCATTACCTAAGCTGATCATTGAGTATCGTGGTCTGGCGAAACTGAAGTCGACTTACACGGATAAGCTGCCGAAGATGATCAACGCTGAAACGGGTCGTGTTCACACGTCTTATCATCAAGCGGTAACGGCGACAGGCCGTTTGTCTTCGACCGATCCAAACCTACAGAACATCCCAATTCGCAATGAAGAAGGTCGTCGTATCCGCCAAGCATTCGTCGCACAACATGGTTGGAAGATCCTAGCGGTCGATTACTCTCAAATTGAACTGCGTATCATGGCGCACCTATCAGGTGATAAAGCGTTACTGGAAGCATTCCAACAAGGTAAAGATATCCACGCGGCAACCGCTGCTGAGATCATTGGCGTTGATATTGAGAGTGTGACCACTGAACAACGTCGTCGTGCTAAAGCCGTTAACTTTGGTCTTATCTACGGCATGAGTGCCTTCGGTTTGGCCAAGCAGCTGGGCATTCCTCGTGGTGAAGCACAGCACTACATGGACACTTACTTCGAACGCTACCCTGGCGTTATGCAGTACATGGAAGACACTCGCAGCGCTGCTTCAGAGCAAGGCTTCGTTGAAACCATTTACGGTCGTCGTTTGCATCTTCCTGAAATCCAATCTCGTAATGGCATGCGTCGTAAAGCGGCTGAACGTGCGGCTATCAATGCGCCAATGCAAGGTACGGCGGCAGATATCATCAAGAAAGCGATGTTGTTAGTGGATGAGTGGATTCAAGCCGAAGGCGATGGTCGTGTGAAGCTCTTGATGCAAGTACACGATGAATTGGTATTTGAAGTTCAAGAGTCAGCTTTAGCCGAAATTGAAAGTAAAGTACAACAATTGATGGAGTCAGCGGCTGATCTAGAAGTACCGTTAGTCGCGGAAGCTGGCCACGGTGACAACTGGGATCAAGCCCACTAATCAGTTTTCGACCTTATTGACTAAATTAGTATGAGCCAGTGCACAAACGCTGGCTTTTTTTTGTCTCGAATAAAGTTGAGTTGTAGAAAGGGGTTAGGTGTTTTAATAAAACATTCATGAAAAAAAACTACAAAAATTGTTTTCATTCCTGAGCAATTGTTGTACATTAATCTCGTAGGGTACAGAGGTAAGATGTTCTATCTTTCAGACCTTTTGTTTCACGTTATTGGATTAGGCTGATTCAGCCGCCCCAGCCAGCATTTGGCTGGGGCGTTTTTTCTTGTGCGAAAGAAAAATATTTCCAACCTATAATTCCCTCGTTAATCTGCTTCTTTTTAGTACCTTTTCTATTCTTCTCGAAACTTTCTCTCTATCACTTGATTTGTCTTAAATCTGGAATTTGATCAGCAATTGGTAATTTAAATCCGTCTCTAAGTGGATTGTTTTATTCTTGGAAATAACTTTTATTTTACAAGTTACTCATAATGCATTGATCACTTACGTCTTATTTATCAGTACATTGAGTGGGTGAATGCTCAATGTAATCCATGATTTCTTGTTGTTTTTCGGTACTGAATTTAAGTGCTTCGGCTGTGATCTGTATTGAGTGCGCCATGGAAGAGATGTTATGGGTCGCTTTCACCAAGGTTTGCTGCATGGGTTTAAGGATAAGTAGATAGATAGCGGTCAACGCGATAACAATGACCGCGATCACCGCCGCCAACGCAATAATGATTTTAGTTTGGATATCATCTAGCAGTAATTGACTGGTTTTCTTAAAGGCGATACGAGAATTGTCTAAGGCTTGCGGCAGTTGGTTGAGGGATGTTTTGGTTGAACTGGCAAGCTTATTAATGCTCTCAACAGTTTGATTCAATGCTTGCTGCTGGTCATCGCTGAGGTTGGGGTTGTTGACGATGGCTTGCAACGATTGTGATATCACCTCGAGAGATTCACTTGCCTCCTGAGCGTACTTCTCCATGCCGTCGAGATCTAAGGTCATATCAACATTGACCAGAGCGGCCTCGGTCTTGGGCTGTTCCGCTTCAGACGTTGCACCGGAAAATGAGATCAATATAAGCGCGATGGTAGCCAAGGTTTTTTTCCACATGAGTATTCCTTTCTCACTATTCTGTTTGTCAAAGGTTGTCTTTTAGTATGGTTCACTTCTCTCTCTTCTAACTGATTAATCTTGTCTTCAACTCTCAAGATCTAGGTTTAACTCACTAATTTGTGGGTAAAAAAATACCCCACCTATAAAAGGCAGGGTATTGATAAGGCTAAATCACTTGTTGTCAGTGCTTTAACCCAGATCTATATAGAGGAACTACTCTGAGTCGTTTTGCTCTTCGTCAGCTAACTCATCAATGATTTGATCGGCAAATACCGGAGCAAACCACTCATCCATCTTGGCACGCAGCTGGTCAACGCCGATGCCCTTCATTGAAGAGAAGACATCAACTGCAACATCACCACCGAAAGATTTCGCATCGTTACGGATTTTCAGTAGCTGTGCTTTGCGCGCGCCACTCTTCAGTTTGTCTGCTTTTGTTAACAAAACCTGTACTGGGATGCGGCTATCGATAGCCCAGTAGATCATTTGTTGGTCAAGGTCCTTCATTGGGTGACGGATATCCATCAATACCACTAAACCTTTTAGGCTTTCGCGTCGTTGTAGGTATTCACCTAGCGACTTCTGCCATTTTTTCTTCATCTCAAGCGGTACTTGAGCGAAGCCATATCCAGGTAAATCGACAATGTGACAGCCGTCGGTAACCTTAAATAGGTTAATTAGCTGAGTTCGACCTGGGGTTTTACTGGTTTTCGCCAAGCTTTTTTGGTTTGTAACGCGGTTTAGTGCGCTAGATTTACCAGCATTGGAGCGTCCTGCAAACGCAATTTCGATCCCTTCGTCTTCTGGTAAGTGACGAATATCAGGTGCACTGGTAATGAAATGCGTGTTTTGATAATGAATTTTTACGCTCACTGTTAACTCCATCTCGACTTTGTGTAGTCGATTGATTACTTTTTTGTGAATTTGTGTAAAATAACCGTGCTCGGCATAAGGTCGCCTATTGTACCATGAGTGGCAACATAGAGTGGTACTGGAAGCTTGATAATTATAATGGAATGTCATGAAGAAATTAGCGCTAATTTTGAGTCTTTTAGCCAGCTGCTCAGTATGGGCTCAAGGTAGTATTGAAGCTGGTAAAGCCAAATCACAAACATGTGTTGCCTGCCACGGTGCTGACGGCAACAGTCTGATCACGCAGTACCCTAAACTGGCTGGTCAACATGAGAAGTATCTAGAAAAGCAACTTAAAGAGCTTAAGCTAGGTATGACGAGTGGTGGTAAGCAAGGTCGTTATGAACCTGTAATGGGTGCAATGGCGATGCCTTTATCTGAAGAAGATATGGCTGACCTAGCGGCATACTACGCATCTCTACCTATCTCGAACAACTCTACACCTGAAAATGTTGTAGATGAAGGCAAGGTTCTTTACACCGCGGGTAACGCAGAACGTGGCGTAACGGCGTGTATTGCTTGTCACGGTCCACGTGGTAACGGTACCGAGCTTTCTGGTTTCCCTAAAATTTCAGGCCAACACGCAGATTACATCAAGGCTCAACTTGAGAAATTCCGCGATGGTAGCCGTAATAACGACATGAATGCGATGATGCGTGATGTAGCTAAAAAGTTAACAGACGCAGATATCGATACCTTATCGAAGTACGTTGGTGGTTTACACTAATATGTCGGTTTCTTGTTCTTAGCCAGAACAAAGAAATGTACGTTCGAGCAAGATTGAAGAGACGCCCTAATCAGCAATGGTTGGGGCGTTTTCTTTTTTATTGATTTTATTTATGCGTTTTTATCTCATGTCTAATTTATCAATGTGTGTTCGATTTGTGTACGAAAGTGTGAAGTCGCACTCTTGTAGTCTTTTTGTAACACGGTAAAGTAACCGCCATCAGCTAGGAGCTGACTTAGATATGGATGGTCATCTAGTCTAACGGTATAGACAGAAACGGATCAGGCTAGGACAGCCCAGCAACAAGGTGTTAGAAAAGGATAGCCAAAACTCATCAGGACGATGAACAACAAATAAATTTGGCATGGAAAGCACCAATAACAAATGGAGATTTGTGTACCAAGTTGAGTATACAAATTTTGGCCGATATAGGCAGATTTAGAGAGCGATAGGTTTTCCTATCGCTTTTTTTATTGATTTGATGAAAAAACACCCAATACCCCTCCACTATAAACTCAGTTTCTGGTATGTTTCGCATCCCTGTTTAAGGATGTGCTATGTATACTTGTCCCTTATGCCATCACCAAGGCGTGAATCACTATTTTGAAGACAAACGTAGAGCGTATCTACAATGTCAGCAATGTGAGCTGGTATTTGTTAAACCTGAACAAAGGTTAGAAGCAAAAGAAGAAAAAGCACACTATGATCTCCATGAGAACGATCCTAGTGATGCGGGCTACCGCCGCTTTTTATCTCGCATCGCGGATCCCTTAACAGACAAAATTTCATCTAACTCACAAGGGTTGGATTTTGGTTGTGGCCCAGGCCCTACGCTATCTATTATGTTAGAAGAAGCCGGACACACCATGGAGTTGTACGATATTTATTACCATCCAGAGACCTCTGTGTTGGAGAAAACGTATGACTTTATGACTGCTACCGAGGTGATAGAGCATCTTTATCACCCAGACAAAGTGTGGCAGCAATGGTTGAATTTAGTTAAACCCAAGGGCTGGATTGGTCTCATGACTAAGCTAGTAATAGACGTAGATGCGTTTGCTGGTTGGCACTATAAGAATGACCCGACTCATGTCGTCTTCTTTAGTCGTCAAACATTCCAGTTTTTGGCTGAGCGGGATAAGCTCGAACTAGAATTTTTTGGAAGTGATGTAATTTTACTGAGGAAAGTGCAGTAATGGGTCGTAGTAAGAAATCAAGAAAGCCGGGAGCACTTGGTGCTCCTGAACCTATGGTAACTAGAAACCGTAGTGAATCTGATGTTGAAGGTCGTGAACGCAAGCGTGTTAAAAAGCGCAAAGGTCTTAAATCTGGTAGCCGTCACTCAGATGGTAGCGAAGCGAGACAGCGTAAAGCTGCACAAGATCGTGACCCTCGTTTAGGCAGCAAGAAAAAAATTCCGCTGATTGTTGAGCCTGTTAAGAAGCCGACGAAACAAGAGCGCAAGCTATCTAACGAACAAGAGTTAGAGATGCTTGAGAATGATGCTCAACTGAACACATTGTTAGATCGTATCGAAAATGGTGAAAACCTAGGTGCAGGTCTACAGAAGTTCGTTGATGAGAAACTTGATCGTATTGAACACCTAATGGGCCGTCTAGGTCTGCTAGAGCCAGAAGACGATGAAGAAGAGATCTTCGAAGAAGCGCCAATCGCATCGAAGAAGAAAGCAAGTTCTGATGAAGACTTGTTGTCTCAATTCGAAGATATCGATTTAGACAGCTTTAAAGGTTAAGACGAAATGAATGTAACCTTATTAGCAATTGCTGGTGGAATTATCATTCTCGGCTTGGGCTCTTATGCAGGTTACCTTCTACTTCAAGTGAAGAAGCAGACGGAGTTGCAAAAGCAGTATCAAGCACTTGCCATTGAAAAACGTAACGCAACGATTTACGACAACGTAAATACCTTGTGTTTAGCGGGTATTCAAGGCCAGTGTGATTTACCTGAGATCAGTATCCGAGTGTGTATCATTATGGATAACGTTCAGGGTGATGAGCGTGTCGATTTTGATTCTGAATATCCTGCTCTTTCTGAGCTGTACCATATCGTTAAAGATATGGCGCGCGGAGACGGAAGGCAGGAACTGACCAAGAAAGAACGCATGCAGCAGAATCTCACTCGCCACAAGGCAGAGACTCGCTTGAATGATGCGGTTATCGAAGATTTGAAAAGGTTGCAGGAGAAGGTTAAGCCTCTCAACAATCAAATCAATATTCAGATGATCTAGTCACTGAGACTTTTAATATAGAGGCTTGTTTAACATTCAGTTTTTAAGACACGCTGCTTTTAATACATATGCATTTAAGACGCTTTGCCTTAAATGCCTAGTGTTTTTAAGTCGCCTTGTCTTTTAATAGACAATGTTAAATGAGCCTTCTTACCTTTTGCGTCTCGTTAATCCCGACGCTTTGTTAGTGATCAAGCTAGCAGTTCTGAGTTTTTGTCTGAAAAATTGATTTTGTCTTGGAACGACCTTACTGGTCGTGTGGCAAAATAACCCGTCTATATTTTAATGTATGTAAAATGATTTGAGAGACCTTAGGTTCTCGCGGATCTAAATTGGAATTACCGCTATGTCGAGCAAGCCAGTAACAACGAATCAGCAAATCGTTTGGGATCAAGAGATCTTAAACAAGTACAACTATTCGGGACCTCGTTACACTTCATATCCAACAGCGTTGGAGTTTCATGAAGCGTTTACCGTCGCTGATTACGACATGGCGTGTACTCAGTACCCAGAGCGTCCTCTCTCTCTTTACGTACATATCCCATTCTGTCACAAGCTTTGTTACTACTGTGGTTGTAACAAGGTCATTACTCGTCATTCGCATAAAGCCGATGAGTACTTGGATGTGATCGAACATGAGATTCGTCAGCGCGCGTCTTTACTGAATGGCCGCGAAGTGACTCAACTTCACTTCGGTGGTGGTACGCCAACATTCTTAACTAAAGCTCAAATTACCCGTTTGATGCTGATCCTACGTGATGAGTTTAACTTTACGGCTGATGCTGAAATCAGTATCGAAGTTGACCCACGTGAAATCGAATTAGATGTCCTTGACCACCTGCGTAGCGAAGGCTTTAATCGCCTGAGTATTGGTGTTCAAGACTTCAACAAAAAAGTGCAAAAGCTGGTTAACCGTGAGCAAGATGAAGAGTTCATCATTGCGATGGTTCAGCGTGCCAAAGAGTTGGGTTTCCGCTCAACCAACCTAGACTTAATCTACGGTCTACCAAAGCAGACTCAAGCGCTATTTGCTGAAACATTGAAGCAAGTACTTGAGATGAAACCGGGTCGTTTATCGGTATTTAACTACGCTCACATGCCTCAGCTGTTTGCTGCGCAACGTAAGATTAAAGACGAAGACCTACCGGAACCGAAAGAGAAGATGGCAATCCTACAAGATACCATTGAGACTTTAACGGGCGCGGGCTACCAGTTTATTGGTATGGATCACTTTGCTTTACCAGAAGACGAGCTAGCAGTTGCACAGCGTGAAGGTATTCTGCATCGTAACTTCCAAGGCTACACTACCCAAGGTGAAGCTGACCTAATTGGTTTCGGTGTTTCTGCTATCTCTATGGTGGGTGATGCTTACGCACAAAACCAAAAAGAGCTGAAGAAGTACTACGCACAAGTTAACGACCTGCGTCATGCACTTTGGAAAGGTGTTGTTCTAGACAGTGATGACCTACTGCGTCGTGAAGTGATCAAGCAGCTTATCTGTAACTTCAAGCTTGATAAAACCATGATCGAGTCTGAGTTCTCGGTTAACTTTAATCACTACTTCAAAGAAGACCTAGGGCTATTGCAAACCTTCGTTAACGATGACTTGGTTGAAGTCGACGATAAAGAAATCCGCGTAACTCTACGTGGTCGTTTGTTGATTCGTAATATCTGTATGTGTTTCGATAAATACCTACGTGCTAAGGCTCGCCAACAGCAGTTCTCTCGCGTTATCTAATCGTTCGATTGAGAATAGAAACATAAAAAATGCCAGCATCATGCTGGCATTTTTGTATCTGTGTATTGCTACCCTAAGACTGTCTACCACCTGGCTAGATAGCGCTCTCTTTGACGCTTTATTTACTCTTGGTATTCTGTTTAGCCTTGGCATTCTTTTGAACATTGATGAGATCGGTTGGCCACTGATCAAACGGGACCGGACGGCTGTATAAGAAGCCTTGCGCGAGCGGGCATTGCAGTTGTTTGAGTAAGTCAGCCTGCTGCTGAGTTTCCACGCCTTCCGCAACTAAGTTCACCTTAAAGCCTTTGGTTATGTTAACGATAGCCGCAACGATTGAGCTGTCTAAGCTTTCTTGTTCGAGCTTACAGACGAAGCTGCGATCAATTTTAAGGCAATCAAATGGTAGCTTCTGCAGGTAGGCAAGCGATGAATAACCGGTGCCAAAGTCATCAATCGCAATCGAAATCCCCAGCGCTTTGAGTGTCAGCATGTTATCGATGATGGTCGGGTCGTTGTCGACGATACGTGACTCCGTGATCTCTAACGTCAGGTTTTGGGCGGGTAACTTGGTATCACGCAGCGTGTTTTTAACCAAGTCAATGAATCCGCTTTCACTCAGTTGGTCGACAGACAAGTTAACGTGAATAGAGAAGTCTTCACTCCATTTTCCTGATTCAATCGCGATCGCGGTATCTCGACAAGACTTATGCAGAATTTGCTGACCGATATCGTAAATGAGCCCAGTCTCTTCTGCGAGTGGGATGAACTCCAATGGTGAGATAATGCCTTCGTCAGTTATCCAGCGGGCTAGGGCTTCTGCGCCAATCGTTGAGCCTGACTCTAGGTCGATAATAGGTTGATAAAAGGGTTCGAATTGCTGCAGTTCGATCGCTTTGTTGAGGCGGGCTAGCATCTTGGTTCGGTGCCTAGAGGCATTGCCCATTTCTGGACTGTAGATGCTGACACGAGCTTTATCTTGCTTGGCATTGCTCAGTGCAATACTGCTGTTGCGAAGCCATAAGGTAATGTCTTGGTCATTTGAAACGTGAACGACACCAATGGACACCTTAATCACCACGCTTTCTGATTCCATGGAAAATGGCGAAGCAAAGGTTTGGAGTAGTCGGTTAGCAAGCAGCTGAACGTCGTCGTCTTGAGTTACATTGGGTGCGTAGATCGCGAATTCATCGCCACCAGTGCGAGCCAACAAGTAGTCTGTTGGCAGAATACCGCGCAGTCGAGCGGCTGCGATGATCAGCAGTTGGTCGCCATTGTAATGGCCTAGGCTGTCATTGATATCACGGAAACGATCGATACCAACCAAATAAAGCGTTCCTTCCTTTGCTTCGGTGCTTTTCTTTGCAGCATCAATAAAGCCTTCTCGGCTATACAGTTTGGTTAGTGAGTCATAGGTCAGCTGAGACTGTAATTGTTGGAAAGAAGCCTTTAAGTTGTTGGCCATCTCATTGAAGGCTGCTACTAGCATGCTGGTTTCGTAGATATTACCCGGTTTCGGCATGCTGCTATTCCAATCGCCATTGGCTAGGCGTTTTGCAGCGTCGGCGGTTGAGGTGATAGGTCGAATTACGCGGTTAAAGGCAATTAGCCCTGCGATGATGCCAATACAGCTGAGCGCAAGCCCAAGTAGCCAGCTGTTTCTTTGGTTTTCTGGTAGTTCACCGAGAAGGTTGGACTCAGGGATTGACATGCCAATGAACCAAGTGATGCCATGCTCATCTTCAAAAGGTGTGAGTTGGTTGAAGTATCGTTGGTCATCGAGATTAAAATTGAAACGTTGGACACCCATGCTTTCAATCAAATGGAATTGGTCGACGTAGCTGGCACTCTCTCGTATGACGGGGTTAGCGCTCTCTGTAGCGAGTAGACGTTGGCCTTTGTGGGTCTTTCCGGTTCCCCAAGACACGACACTGCCACCTTCCGAGTGAGCAACTAAACGTTGCTGGTTGTCGATGATGTAGACAGAAGCATCGGTATTATTTTTCAGGTCTCTCAAGAACGCGTTGAAGGTATTGATCTTGATATCACTGACAATAACCGCTTTAAATTCGTTGTCTTCATAAATGGGTGCAAGGGCTGATAGGGTGATCTCTTGGCGTTCATCGGCATTGGCGTAAATGGGCGACCACGCGGCTTTTTTCTGGTTTACAACCGGCGTATACCAAGGACGCACTCTCGGATCATACCCTGATATCACAGAGCGAATATCTTCACTTATTTTACTGCCACGGTAGATAACCAGCTGATCTTGGGTGCGGTCATCCTGCACCATCAGGGTATAGCCATCGTTTGCTTCTTTACGAAAACCCACATAATTACCGTCTTCAGAACCAAAACCAATCACATCAAGTTGCGGAACTGCCGTGAAGTGATCGGAAAACTTATAAAGAATGTAATCTTGAACCTTGCTGAGATTCCCAGTTTGGTAGAGGTGGTGATAGCCAATGTTGTGGCTGAGTGAAAGGTTGGCGTGAAACGGCTTTTCTAAAAATTCGGATAGGCTTTTATGAACATTGTCAGTGAGTGATGCTAGCTGACGTGTACTAATATCACTCACCATCTCTTTGTAGCTTTGTTTTTGAGTGAAAACCAATACGCCCATAGTGAACAGAAAAATCATCACGAATGGGAGAACCACCGCGGTTCTCAATGTAATTTGTGTTTTCAAAGACATCTTTAGCTACAACTTTAGTGAATGGCATACTCTAATTGTACCGGCACTATTCAAACCAAGCGACCCTTTTTGGTTAAAAAGTAGCTGCATCGAAAGTCATATCAGGTCAGTACAGTTCTTTGAGTTTACGGGTTAGGGTGTTTCTTCCCCAGCCTAAAACCTTGGCTGCATCTTGTTTATGACCATTGGTATGGTTGAGTGCAGCCTCTAGCAGTATACGTTCAAACTCTGGTAGAGCATAAGTTAGCAGCTCCTTTTCTCCTGAATCAAGCGCACACTTTGCCCAATTAGCCAGCAGTTGCTGCCAGTTATCACCAGAGCCTGAAGTGGTGACTACTTTCTCTTCCAATAACTCAGGAGGCAGATCAGAAGGTAATATTTCGCTACCGCTGGCCATCACTGTGAGCCAACGACAAATATTTTCCAGCTGACGCACGTTACCTGGCCAATTCAGTTGATTGAGCTTTAGGATCGTCTCTGGGTGCAGTGTTTTTACTTCTACACCGAGTTCTTCAGCAGCAGAGGCTAAGAAGTGATGAGTCAGTTTCTCAATATCTTGTTTACGTTCACGCAGCGCAGGAATATGGATTCGAATCACATTCAGTCGATGGAAAAGGTCTTCACGAAACCCCCCTTCATGCACCAATCGCTCTAAATCTTGGTGTGTTGCGGCAACGATACGTACATCAACCTTCACAGCCGAATGACCGCCCACACGATAAAACTGTCCATCTGACAGGACACGTAATAAGCGAGTCTGAATATCGAGTGGCATGTCACCGATCTCATCCAAAAATAGAGTGCCGCCGTTGGCTTGTTCGAAGCGTCCTTGGCGAACGCTGTTGGCTCCGGTAAAGGCACCTTTCTCGTGGCCAAATAGCTCAGATTCGATCAAGTCTTTAGGGATTGCTGCCATGTTGAGGGCAATGAATGGCTTCTTTGCTCTCGGGCTGTGGCGATGTAAGGCGTGTGCTACTAACTCTTTACCCGTACCGGACTCACCATTAATCAGAACAGAAATGGATGAGCGAGATAAACGACCAATAGCGCGGAAAACTTCCTGCATCGCTGGTGCTTCGCCAATGATTTCGGGAGCGTTGGTCTCTTCAGTGACTTCGCTGGCTTGTTCACGCTTCTGTTCTTGGCTGTGTGCGATTGCTCGCTCTACTAAAGTAAGCGTTTCATCGATATCAAACGGCTTAGGCAGATACTCAAAAGCCCCTTTCTGATAAGCATTCACTGCAGCATCAAGGTCGGAGTGCGCTGTCATGATGATCACCGGCAGGTCAGGAGATCGCTGATGAACTTGATGCAACAGCTCAATCCCATCAATGCCGGGCATGCGAATGTCCGACACTAATACGTCTGGCGTTTCGCGCTCAAGCGCCAGCAGGACGCTCTCTGCGTCAGCAAATGTTTCGCACTTAATATCCGCAGATGACAGCGTCTTTTCTACGACCCAGCGTATAGAACTGTCGTCATCGACGACCCAAACGTATCCCTTACTCATAATTCAATTCCTTTGCAGCCAAATCTATTGTGATAATCATTGTTGTTTTTATTGTTCGGTATTCGTTGTTGCCGATGAAACGTTGTTTCCTGTGGGAATCAAGGCTTCGCTTATATCGGCAAATAAATCGTGAATGTGGTATTACCTGGCCAGCTTTCAACGTCTATTTTTCCGTTGTGCTGATCGATCAGGTTTTGAGATATCGATAGCCCTAAGCCAGTGCCACCCTCGCGTCCACTTACCATTGGGTAAAAGAGGGTGTCTTTTAGTTCATCGGGGATGCCCGGACCGTTATCGCTGATCTCAATACGAGCTGCGAGTTTGTGACGCTTGCCATGAATATTGGCCTGATGCACCGTTCTGGTGCGAATGGTAATTTTACCGGACTCTTGCGCCTTCAGAATCTGTGCAGCATTACTCACGATGTTGAGCATCGCTTGTTCAACTTGAGCTGAGTCCATCACTATCGCCGGCAGGCTAGGGTCGTAATCTCTTTCGATAGCGAGTGTCGAGCCCGCTTCAAGCTCTACTAACTGTCGAACTTTTTCTAAAATTTGATGAAGGTTTTCTTCAGTTTTTTTACCTGGTTTCTGTGGGCCAAGAAGACGGTCGACCAAGGCTCTCAAGCGATCGGCTTGTTCAATAATGATCTGTGTGTATTCATTGAGGGACTGATCGGGCAACATTTTTCCAAGCAGTTGCGCCGCTCCTCTTAAACCACCTAATGGGTTCTTTATTTCATGGGCTAACCCGCGCACCAGTAGCTTCGCCGCTTGTTGTTGTGCGTGTTGGTTAAGCTCTTGGCTAAGTCGTCTTTGCTGGTCTATCTTGCGCATCTCAACTAATAACAGCGTCTCTCGCTGCCAAGATATTGGGCTTACGGTGACTTCCAACATCAGTGGGCGGTTGTCGACAACAAAGGTAACGTCGCTGTCGGTAATGCTTTGGCCACTTTGTAGAGGCTGAGTTAGAAGTGCTAAGTCGAGGGAAGCATGTTGAATCAACTGGCTTAGTGGGTGATCGACGATGCGTCTCGCGCTTTGAGAGAATAGTTGTTCAGCCGCAGGGTTGGCGTATCGCACGAACAATTGCTCATCGAGCATCAAGGTCGCGGTCACCATATTGTCGAGAATGGCGTTGGAAAGATGATGTGTATCTATGCTGTCGCTTTGGGCTGATCGATTCACTATTTCGTCCTTGAACTGGTGTTTTTCTCACTGCACCAAATTGGTGCGTAGCTAAGTTCAAGTATGGCGCATATCAACCAGAAGCTAAAGATAATTCATTAGAGTCGCTGAAAGCTGCTTCGATTAGGTGAAAAGTAGAGGAAATTTAGTCTCTTTTAACACATTGGCCTACTTGAGCGTCGCTCGATGTAAATACACGGTGACTGGACTAGTAGATGCAATAAGCTTGCCGCTTCTATGTGCTTGAATTGCAATGGTGTGAGTGCCTCGATCGATGTCTTTCAATTCCCAAATCGGCTGGGTTTGCGGAGCACCATAACGTCGGCCATCGAGCATTAATTGCAACTGCTCGCCAATGCCTAGCTTGCGGTTGAGTTCGATCTGAATCGGGATTAAGCCACGGTTGTTACGGATGGTTTGATCATGAATGGGAGTCAGCATAGTAAGTGTTAGCTGAGCTGGTGCCTCGCGTTCTGTAGTTTTTGTTTTTGCCTGAGCTGGCGTTGCCGTTTTAGTTGTAGATGGAGCGGCAGCGGCAGCGTCAACAGGCGTCGAGGCCTCAAATTTAGGGGCTGGCGCTGACGCTTGTACATCAGGCAGGCGAAGAGACTTAGCACCTTGATCGGTAGGGGTATCACTAAAGTGCAGTACGCCATCTTCATCCACCCAGGTATATACCGTTTGAGCAGAGCACGAGAATGCGACTGTTAACCCGATTAGGAACAGTATGTTTTTCATATCGTTAGCCTCTTTCCACCGTTAGGTGTTTTCACGTTTGGCGTTGGTTTTGTGTCAGTTTTATAGTGTTTAGCGCGACAACCTCTGAGGGCTTTTGTCTAATACCAATCACAGTAAGTCAAGGATCAGAGATAGTGCAGGAAAAAGGCTTGAGAACAAGGCGCTGCTTTTCGGCAAGTAGGTTCGATAAGTAGTTATTCTACAATCAAAAATTCTAACGATGTTATCGAGCGTTTTAACAAACTAGGGTGAGCAGTTATTTACTACGATTGGTATCGAGTATGGTACGAGGAAGGAGAGGTAGGGAGAATAGAAAAAAGGCCCACCTGCGAGGCGAGCCTAATATTTTTCTAGAGTTTCTTACTTATTGCAGTAAGAAGACCGACTAAAAATTAAACTGAGTAGTACAGTTCAAACTCAAGTGGGTGTGTAGCCATGTTCACGCGTTGTACGTCGTCAGACTTCAGAGTGATGTAAGAATCGATGAAATCGTCAGAGAATACGCCGCCAGCTGTTAGGAACTCACGATCGTCGTCTAGCGCTTTAAGCGCTACTTCTAGAGATTCTGCAACTGTTGGGATTTCAGCCGCTTCTTCTGCTGGAAGGTCGTATAGATCTTTATCCATAGCTTCGCCTGGGTGGATCTTGTTCTTGATACCGTCAAGGCCAGCCATCAGCATTGCTGAGTAACATAGGTATGGGTTAGCTGCTGGGTCACCAAAACGTAGCTCGATACGACGTGCTTTCGGGCTTGGTACTACTGGGATACGGATAGAAGCAGAACGGTTACGTGCTGAGTAAGCAAGCATTACCGGAGCTTCAAACCCAGGTACAAGACGCTTGTACGAGTTTGTTGATGGGTTAGCAAATGCGTTGATTGCACGAGCGTGTTTGATTACACCACCGATGTAGTAAAGCGCCATTTCAGATAGGCCGCCGTACTTATCACCAGCAAACAGGTTAACGCCGTCTTTTGCTAGAGATTGGTGAACGTGCATACCAGAACCGTTATCACCAACTAGTGGCTTAGGCATGAATGTCGCTGTTTTACCAAATGCGTGAGCAACGTTGTGTACAACGTACTTGTAGATTTGAGTCTCATCAGCTTTTGTTGTTAGCGTGTTGAAGCGAGTTGCGATTTCGTTTTGACCCGCAGTTGCTACTTCGTGGTGGTGAGCTTCAACAACTAGGCCCATCTCTTCCATTACTAGACACATTGCAGAACGGATGTCTTGAGAAGAATCTACAGGAGCTACTGGGAAGTAACCGCCTTTAACGCCAGGACGGTGACCTTTGTTACCGCCTTCGATGTCAGAACCTGTGTTCCACGCTGCTTCTACGTCATCAATCTTGAAGAAAGAACCAGACATGTCGTTTGAGAATTTAACATCATCAAATAGGAAGAATTCTGGCTCAGGACCTACTAGAACTGTATCTGCGATACCAGTAGAGCGTAGGTATTCTTCAGAACGTTTAGCGATTGAGCGAGGGTCACGGTCGTAACCTTGCATTGTTGCAGGCTCAAGAATGTCACAACGGATGTTTAGCGTTGCGTCTTCTGTGAATGGGTCAAGAACTGCAGATGATGCGTCAGGCATCATTACCATGTCAGATTCGTTAATGCCTTTCCAACCTGCTACTGAAGAGCCGTCGAACATTTTACCTTCTTCAAAGAAGTCAGCGTCAACTTGGTGAGAAGGAATAGAGATATGCTGCTCTTTACCTTTTGTATCAGTAAAACGTAAGTCGATAAATTTAACTTCGTTCTCTTGGATCAGGGATAGTACATTTTCTACTGACATCTTGGATAACCTCCAGTGTTATTAATTCGGTATTAGCTCGATTCGGTTGAAACTAGCATTGATTAATGTCTGTATGTGCATTAATCGATGCTGATTTGTCTATTGCCAAAAGCGTGCCAAAAAAATTATTCCATTAATTTCAATTGCTTAGTTGTTTTTGTTTGCGTTTGTCTTTGAGTTTTGCACCAAAATGATCTCTACGTGCACTGTATTGGTGCAATGCGCTTGATGTGCACCAATATGATGAATCACAAACGAATACCATTCAGCAACGAATTGAGTACGTTGTCAATCCACTTTTCTTTTTCGGGGTAGATTTGGCTCGAAGTTAGCGCGCAATGATTTTAAAAATCGTACGAATTTAGCTGTTCTATACTGTATTGAATCGATGTTAAGCGAATATGAATCGCTAATAGAGAAAAAAGCCTTGGTTCAGATCACATATTTCTGGGTTTTTTTCTAAAATCTGGTATATTATTGACCGTTTTTTAAATCAAGCTAGCGGTTATTATCCAAACAATTGAGATAATTGACGGCTACCTTTTATGAGTGAATCGAGAATCCATGTCTACTCCACAGATTGATAAGTTAAGAAATATCGCGATCATCGCGCACGTTGACCACGGTAAAACGACTTTGGTTGATAAACTGCTACAACAGTCAGGCACTCTTGAGTCTCGTGGTGAAGCTGAAGAGCGTGTCATGGATTCGAATGACATCGAAAAAGAGCGTGGCATTACAATCCTTGCTAAGAACACAGCAATCAACTGGAATGATTACCGCATCAACATCGTAGATACTCCGGGACACGCGGACTTCGGCGGTGAAGTTGAGCGTATCATGTCTATGGTTGATTCAGTTCTTCTGATCGTAGATGCAGTTGACGGCCCAATGCCTCAAACTCGTTTCGTAACGCAAAAAGCATTCGCACACGGCCTTAAGCCAATCGTTGTTATCAACAAGATTGACCGTCCTGGTGCTCGTCCTGATTGGGTTATGGATCAAGTATTCGACCTTTTCGACAACCTAGGTGCTACTGATGAGCAACTAGACTTTACTGTTGTTTACGCTTCAGCTCTAAACGGTTGGGCAACAATGGAAGAAGGCGCAGTTGGCACAGACATGGAACCATTGTTCCAAGCTGTTGTTGATACAGTAGAAGCGCCTGCAGTTGACCTTGACGGTCCACTACAAATGCAAATTTCGCAACTTGATTACAGCTCTTACGTAGGTGTTATCGGTGTTGCTCGTGTTACTCGTGGTTCTGTTAAGCCAAACCAACAAGTAACTATCGTGAATGCTGAAGGCAAGAAACGTAACGGTAAAGTAGGTACTGTACTTGGTTACCTTGGTCTTGAGCGTCACGAAGTAGAACAAGCTAACGCTGGCGACATCATTGCAATCACTGGTCTTGGTGAGCTGAAAATTTCAGACACTATCTGTGACGTAAACAATGTTGAAGCAATGGAACCACTGTCTGTTGATGAACCAACAGTAACAATGACTTTCCAAGTAAACACTTCTCCGTTCGCGGGTAAAGAAGGTAAGTTTGTAACTTCACGTAACATCCTTGAGCGTCTTGAAAAAGAATTGGTTCATAACGTTGCACTACGTGTTGAAGAAACTGAAAGTCCAGACCGTTTCCGCGTATCAGGCCGTGGTGAGCTTCACCTTTCTATCCTGATCGAAAATATGCGTCGTGAAGGTTTCGAGCTAGCTGTATCTCGTCCAGAAGTAATCATCAAAGAAGAAGATGGTCAGAAAATGGAACCGTTTGAAACGGTTACTATCGATGTAGTTGAAGAGCACCAAGGTGCGATCATGGAAAGCATCGGTCTACGTAAGGGTGAGCTAACAGATATGGCACCAGATGGTAAAGGCCGTGTTCGCATGGACTTCATGATGCCTTCTCGTGGTCTTATCGGTTTCCAAACTGAATTCCTTACAATGACGTCTGGTTCTGGTCTTATTTACCACTCGTTCGATCATTACGGCCCTTACAAAGGCGGTATCATTGGTCAGCGTAACAACGGTGTTCTAATCTCGAACGCAACGGGTAAAGCTCTTACTTACGCTCTATTCTTCCTTCAAGCTCGTGGTCGTCTATTCACAGAGCACGCTGATGAAGTTTACGAAGGCCAAGTAATCGGTATTCACAACCGTTCAAACGACCTGACAGTAAACTGTCTAAAAGGTAAGCAGCTAACGAACGTTCGTGCATCTGGTACTGATGAAGCACAAGTTCTTTCTCCACCGATCAAGCACACTCTAGAGCAAGCTCTTGAGTTTATCGATGAAGACGAGCTAGTAGAAGTAACGCCACTTAACGTACGTATCCGTAAGAAACTTCTTACTGAGAACGAACGTAAGCGTGCAGCACGTCCAGCTAAGGCTTAATTGCCAGCTGACTAGCTTCTAGCTATCAAGCAATACGTTCTAGAATAAGTAAGAAAGCCCCGAGTAGCCTAGCTGCTCGGGGCTTTTGTTTTGTATGGCGCTAGCGTAGATACGAGTAAACGAGATGCGAGATACGAAGAGCGTGCTTTATATACTCATCGAATCGTTATTCCATAATCGAGGGGCGAGATATCTGGAATCTTTCGTTTACGGTATATAAGAGATTCCCTATCACGCTCGTTCCTCGCTGTAGGGAATGACGGTAGTTTGTTTAGATTGGATATAGCCAGATACTAAGAGGATGAGATCTTCGATAACCGTTCTCTTTTATCCATATCTACTCATCGAATTGTCATTCCAGAATCGAGGGACGAGATATCTGGAATCTTTCTGTTACGGCATATAGAGACTCCCTATCACGCTCGTTCCTCGCTGTAGGGAATGACGGAAGTTTGCTTAGGTATGAGTAAACGAGATGCGAGATACGAAGAGCGTTCAAATGTTAGTAATCCTCAAGAGGGAGGAACGACTGAGTTGGGGATCTAGTTTTTGATACCTAGGTGGCTTTTAACAAATAGAGCCCGTTCTTCAACTGACATAAATGGCACCTCGACAACCTCATACCCTAGCTCTTGATAGACTCCAACCAACGCGTGGTGAATCTCTAATGCTTCTTCAAACGGATAAGGGCGCACTTCATCTTGAACATAGATAGAAGCTTCAGGGCGGCAGAACAGGGCTTGGGAGTGATAGCCTTTACTCGCTTCTCGATAGATCGCATCTATTTCGAGGTTAGCTTGAGCTAAGTAACCACAGATATCTGGGATAGCACGGTCGAGAAACGCAATCGAATGCTGCCTCGCTTGCTCTTTTTGCTTACTCATCACGGTTAAGCACAAGTGAGCAAACCCCCGAAGATCTAACCAAGGTAAGATTCCATTTTCAATCTGACTTTGTTCTTCTATCAGCTGGCGAGAGGATTCAGCGAAGGTTGGGTAACCCATGTCACCCAAGGCATTAATCAGAGTTGTTTTTCCGGCTCCGGGACCACCAGTAATAATGATAGGCTGCATCGTGTTGTTTCTCTGTAGCGCTACTTCTGGTTGAGTTGAGCTAAGAACTTATCCGATTCTGCTATCGCAGCATTCATCTGTTCTATCGCGTAGGCGATGTCTTTTTCTAAGCTCATAAACTCGCCCTGCAACGAACCGACAGCACTCGCATTGAGGTTGTGCTTGAGATAAAGCGTGTTGTCGCGAAGAGTGTTGAGTACCGGATCCATTTTCTTCTCAGCTCTTTTCATCGCTGACAACATGGTTTGGTAAGACGATTTGGTTTTACGCAGTTTTTGCTCACTTGAACGACGCAGTGAATCGCTGGTGTAGAGATCTAACTCACCTTGCCACTCTTCAAACAACGCATCGGACACATCTTCAATCGCAGCAATGCGGTCACTTACATTTTGTGCGGCTTTCTCACTGTCTTGGTATTTATCATTGATCTTGTTGTACATATCTTCAAGGTCGCCACCACTGAAGTTAGTCAGGCTACTCAAGGCTTCAAGTGCGCTGGCAAACTCTTCCTGAGCATCCTGCTGCGACTCTTTCGCGTCTTCTACTCTGTCGACCATAATGTCACGCTTGTGGTAACCCACTTGCTCCATGGCGGAGTAATAAGCTGACTGGCATCCAGTAAGAGTAAAAATAGAGAGGACTATAACTATTAAATAAGGCATCCTAGTTTCCTATAGTTAAGTGACGGAATATTAATTAGGACTATGAACGAGTTACAAGGGAGTTACAAGTTGAAGATAAAAAAGGTCGCCACACTCAGTATTCAGTTTTCTCGCTATCTTTTGGCGCGAATGACGCACGATAGAGTCAACGTGAATGCGGGCTACTTGGCATACATTACCTTGCTTTCGATCGTCCCGATGTTGACGGTTCTGCTCTCTATCTTGTCGTCATTCTCCATCTTTGCTGATGTTGGTATCGTGATTCAAAATTTCGTCATTACCAACTTTGTCCCAGCCTCAGGAGATGCGGTGCACGGTGCCTTACTCGAGTTCGTTGCCAATACTGGAAAAATGACGGCGGTCGGTAGTGTGTTCTTATTCATTGCAGCGTTGATGCTGATCTCCAATATTGATAAGAACCTAAATTACATCTGGCGTGTTAATGAGAAGCGACGAGCGGTGTTGTCTTTCTCTATGTACTGGATGGTGTTAACGCTTGGGCCTATTTTGGTTGGTGCGAGCATTGCAGCCACCTCTTATGTGACATCCTTAAGCCTGCTACAAAATGAAGTTGTCTCTGGCGCTTTTAATACCGTGATCCGCAAACTCCCTTTGATTCTCTCTTTCTTTGCGTTCTTCGGCTTGTACCTGTTGGTTCCCAACAAAAAGATACACTTTTCTCATGCAGCTGCGGGCTCTCTGGTTGCGGCTCTGTTGTTCGAACTCAGTAAGAAAGGCTTTGCGGCCTACATTACACAATTCCCTTCTTACCAGTTGATTTATGGCGCATTAGCGGCGATTCCGATTCTTTTTGTCTGGGTATATTTGTGTTGGTTGATCGTGCTGGTTGGTGCCGAGGTGACGGCTGCCCTTGGTGAGCAGGAACAGTGGAGTGACCCGCAAGAAATGGTACACTCAACGGATAACGACAAAATTACAGAGCAAGGAAACAACAGTGATAGCACTGATCCAGAGAGTAAGTGAAGCTGCCGTCCGTGTTGATGGCGAAGTAGTGGGTGAGATTGAGCAAGGCTTATTGGTTCTATTAGGCGTAGAAAAAGGTGACGACGAAGCCAAAGCCAAACGTTTGATGGAACGAGTGACCACTTATCGTGTCTTTGGAGATGAGGATGATAAAATGAATCTCAATGTGAAGCAGGTTGAAGGTAAAGTATTAGTGGTGTCTCAATTCACTCTGCCAGCCGATACTAAGAAAGGCACGAGAGCGGGCTTTTCTCGTGGTGCTCACCCTGAAGATGCAGAGCGTCTTTACAACTATTTCTCTGACCAATGTGAATCAGTACTGCCAACAGAACGTGGCCGATTTGCAGCCGACATGAAAGTGTCGTTAGTTAATGATGGTCCAGTGACATTCTGGCTACAAGTTTAGGCTTAAAGGAATAAGCATGTTTAAACTCATAACCCCAACCACCGAAAATCAACTGAACAAGTATTACCACTTTCGTTGGCAGATGCTCCGTGAGCCTTGGCGAATGCCGGTAGGCTCCGAGCGCGATGAATATGACGCCATGAGTCACCATCGCATGATTGTCGATGGTCGAGGTCGCGCTATGGCGATTGGACGTCTTTATATCACTCCTGATCTAGAAGGTCAGATCCGCTACATGGCGGTTAAGAATTCTCGCCGCAGTAAAGGTATGGGTTCGTTGATTTTAGTTGCGCTTGAGTCATTGGCTCGCCAAGAGGGCGCAAAGCGCTTGGTGTGTAATGCGCGTGAAGACGCGATCTCGTTCTACGAGAAGAATGACTTTGAGCGTCGTGGTGAGATTAACGATCAACGCGGGCCTGTGCGCCACCAACAGATGGTTAAGCACCTTGATCCAATGGCTGACGTACTGCGTAAACCTGATTGGTGTAACGAGCTTCAGCAGCGCTGGGAACATCAGATCCCGATCAGTGACAAGATGGGCATCAAGATTAACCAATACACTGGTTATCAGTTTGAGTGTAGTGCTCAGTTGAATCCCAATTTGAACCCTCATAACACTATGTTTGCAGGCTCAGCCTTTACTCTAGCGACCTTAACGGGCTGGGGCATGACTTGGTTATTGATGAAAGAGCGTGGCCTGACCGGTGATATCGTGTTGGCGGACAGTAATATTCGTTATCGTCACCCGGTAGAGCAAAACCCAGTCGCATCGACCTCATTGGATGGGATCAGTGGAGACTTAGATCGTCTTGCCTCTGGCAGAAAGGCTCGTATCATCATTCATGTAACCATTCACAGTGGTGACGTGGAAGCGGTAGAGTTTACGGGAACCTATATGCTGATCCCTGATTATAAAAAGATACTTTCAACAGACTCGAATATGAGTGAGTAGCTAACCGCGCTACTCATTTTGTAAGAGCTGAAGATAAATTTTGAAAGCGCTACTCCTGTGGAGTGGCGCTTTTTTGTTGGCAGTCATTGATCTCAGAATATTCAACTTGGTCAAGCTTTCCTGAGATTTGGTGGCATGGGTCGGAAAGGGTAATTGAGAGTGAATGTTGCTCTTGTTCCAGCAAATCAAGTTCTCCCGAGACTTCACCATTCAGTGTTTGAACCCTTTGCGAACCTTCCTCTACTGCCGATGCACCAATAATGTGCATTGGTTCGAGAGTAAAGCGGCCACGGTCAAAATTCGCGTTGAGTTCGGGGATCTCAAACACGTTATTGCTTGAGGTCTCCGAAAGCGTATCGTTAAAGGTCATCACGCCTTGGCGGACGCTGCCAGTGAGTTGACCTGTGGTTGAGTAGACCAGCATCAATGAATCGCCGTATAAACCTGCAGCTTGAAGTTCGAATTCACCATAGCCAGTCGCATCCAGAGGTAATTCTAGTTGCTGCAGCATTGGCGAGATAGGCAAGCCATCGGCAGAGATATCTAAGCTCCACGGTTTACTTATTTGATTAAAGTCGAGCGTTGCATTCGCTTCAACATAGCCATGTTTTAGTGGCATAAACAGGCGTGTCAGTGTCCATTTCCCTTGATCGCTATTCATTTCAACCACAGGCTGAGCGCTGAGGATATTTTGGTAGCTGGCATCGTTGGCGCTGGCCATTAACTTGCCTTGCCACAATCCTAGTTTTCTATCTTGCAGCAGTTGAACCTGATGCCCCTCGACATGAAGCCCTGAGACCTGCCAGTAAGGTTTTTTTGCAAGTTGGATGAGTTGGCTACGCTCTATGTTTAGTTGGTGAATAGAGGCTTGCTGTAGCTGTGTAAGCCAAGGTATTAAACGAGTGGCCGGTAGATTTTCATCTTGGCTTTCTGTAATCCATTTTATGCCCTGAATATCAAGCTGCGCGAGTTCAACTGAGCTTGGTGTTACCACCCCGTTCGTTTGGATACTGCCTTGTCGCCACTGGGTATAGAAATCCTCAATCAGGATCTGCTCCGGTTGAAGGTTTAGCTGAATACTCGGGTCGATGAACAAGTCATCATCGATGGTGACGCCTTCTGCTTGTAGGGAAAAGGTGGCTTGTTGCTGCTGCCACAGCTGAAACGGCAACTGAACATTTTCTAATGAAGCATCGAAGCCAGCTAAGTGGCCATTTTTCCATTCCACATCGCTACGCAAGATATCTAAACTGTTGATGTGGTTTATTTGGATGCCTTCTACGTTCCAATTTTTGCTTAATAGGTTTTGGGTTTGTTGTTGATCGAGCCTTAAGCCGTCAGCGGTTACATTTACCAGCGACCAACCTTGCTGATATTGTTCAGCTTGCCCAGAAATCTTGGCCCCTCGCCATTCAAATGAAGCGCCATAAAGGGTGCTGTCATTGGGCTTTAGATCGAGGTCAATCAATAAGTTGTCAAAGGCTTCGTCCTGCCAGTAGAGTTGTGCGGCAGTGAGTTGTGTTTTTCCGTAGGGCAGTATTGAGCTGTGTTTATTCCAAGTGGGATCGGAGATCTGCAGGTCGATGCCACGCGCATTAAAGTCCGGCGTTGAAAAATCTAAGTCATGAAGAGCGAGTTGGTGGAGCTTGATATGTTGCTGCGCGAACAAGGGATCGAGAATTTTTAGGTTGTTGGTATCCAGCTGTAGACCGCTTACCAGCACAGAATCCAACACCAATTTGGCTTCCGTTATAGAGTAAGGGCTGAACCAGATATCGATTTTGTCGATGTACAGAGATGGCTGCTTTTCAGGTTGGGCTTGGGGCAGGGTAATGCCCATTAAAGTGACGTGATAAGGCGCCTGATACTCAACATCTTCAATGAGCACTGGTTGTTCAATCGTATGTTTGATAAAAAAGTTAGCAACATCCGCACGGTATTGGGTCTGCAGGCTTAATAGCAACGCTGCGATAGTTGCAACGACGATAGCCAACACAATGCCGAACACCATGAATACCTTTTTCATTCCCTGAAAGCCTTAAATTTCAATAGTCTTAAAACAGAGTGGAACAAAAAGGGGCAAGCAGCAACAAAAAAGCCCCTCAAAAGAGGGGCTTGCTACAAAAATATCACTTTAAATTGGGCGTTCGCTTTTGGCTAAACCCGAGCAGATGATTGGATTAGTCGAGTTGAGGGCCAGCCGCAACCAGTGACTTACCTTCAGCGTTGTCTGTGTACTTATCAAAGTTGTTGATGAAGCGCTCCGCTAGATCTTTCGCTTTGCTTTCCCATTGTAGTGGATCAGTGTACGTATCACGTGGGTCAAGAATCGCAGGATCAACGTCGTGTAACGCTAGCGGTACTTCAAGGTTAAACATAGGGATAACCTTAGTGTCAGCCTTGTCGATAGAGCCATCTAGGATAGCGTCGATGATGCCACGAGTATCTTGGATTGAGATACGCTTGCCAGTGCCATTCCAACCTGTATTTACTAGGTAAGCTTCAGCACCAGCTGCTTCCATACGCTTCACTAGCACTTCAGCGTACTGAGTTGGGTGAAGTGTAAGGAACGCCGCACCAAATGCCGCAGAGAACGTTGGTGTTGGTTCAGTAATACCGCGCTCTGTACCTGCTAGCTTAGCTGTGAAGCCAGATAGGAAGTGGTACTTAGTTTGCTCCGGAGTCAGCTTAGATACTGGTGGTAACACACCAAATGCATCCGCAGTCAGGAAGATAACTTTTTGAGCGTGACCGGCTTTCGATACTGGCTTAACGATGTTGTCGATGTGGTGAATTGGGTAAGAAACACGAGTGTTCTCTGTTTTTGAACCGTCATCAAAATCGATAGAACCATCGCCACGAACCGTTACGTTTTCTAGCAATGCATCACGACGGATTGCATTGTAGATTTCTGGTTCCGCTTCTTTAGATAGACGAATCGTCTTCGCGTAACAACCACCTTCAAAGTTGAAGATGCCATCGTCGTCCCAACCGTGCTCATCATCACCGATTAGTTCACGCTTAGGATCCGTTGATAGGGTTGTTTTACCTGTACCTGATAGACCGAAGAATATCGCTACATCGCCTTCTTCACCGACGTTAGCACTACAGTGCATTGAAGCAATACCTTGCAGAGGAAGTAGGTAGTTCATCATTGCGAACATGCCTTTCTTCATCTCACCGCCGTACCAAGTACCACCGATGATTTGAACTCGCTCTGTTAGGTTGAAAGCAACGAAGTTTTCAGAGTTTAGACCCTGCTTTTCCCAGTTAGGGTTAGTTGTTTTAGCACCGTTCATTACCACGAAATCAGGTTCGAACGTTGCTAGCTCTTCGTCAGTTGGACGAATGAACATGTTCTTAACGAAGTGCGCTTGCCACGCTACTTCAGTGATAATACGTACACTTAAGCGCGTATCAGGGTTAGCACCACAGTAACCGTCGATGACAAACAAGCGCTTGCCAGATAGCTGAGTTGTCACAAGCTCTTTAAGCTCATCCCATACTTCAGTTGTAATCGGTTTGTTGTCATTTTTGCCTTGATCTGACCACCACATGGTATCGCGTGTAGTGTCATCTTTAACAATGTACTTATCTTTTGGTGAGCGGCCAGTAAAGATACCAGTGTCAACCGCAACAGAGCCTAGTTCCGTTACTACGCCTTTTTCGTAGCCTTCCAAACCTGGCAGTGTCTCTTCAACGAATAACTGCTCGTAGCTAGGATTACGAAGAACTTCAGTAACGCCAGTCAGTCCGTGCTTAGTTAGATCAATTTGTGCAGCCTTAGTATGTTCCATAACGGTCATAGGTGCTCCTTGTAGGATATTTTGTAGGGATTTTGTATTAATTTTTTATTGTTATCTGCTCACCATGCTAGCAACGAGACTCTGGGGAAACAGGGATACAGCTCAAAAAGTATCCATATTAATCTTGGGGTTTTAAGCGTCTCGTCACATATTGGCCTAACTAGTCTATCCTGTACGCAAACCTTTGCGCTAGGGGCGAGAACATTATTAATTGATTAAAATTAAGCGGTGATTTTATTACGAGATGTTACGGAGTTTGCGCTGTTTTGATCACAAAAAAGGCCAGCTGAGCGCTGACCTTTGTGGGGTAAATTACGTGTTTTTGGTACGCTGTAAATTAATGAACCGTATTGTCGCCTTTATCTGCTGCTTCTGCGTACAGAGCGTCAACGTCGTTCTTATCAAACGAGTAGTTTGTGCCACAGTAATCACAGTGAAGAGCCACACTTCCTTCACTGCTGATGATGTCGTAGATCTCTTCTTGAGCAACGGTAATGATAGCTGCACCGCTGCGTTGACGAGAACAACCACAGAAGAACTCAACTGGTTGAGGTGTAAATACTTGAACCTTCTCTTGGTTGTATAGACGGTACAACAAGTCATTTGCTTCTAGAGAGAACAACTCTTCATTTTTTACGGTGTCAGTTAATTGCTCTAGGTGTTCGAAGTCATCTGGAGTACCGGTACCGTCAGGCATAACCTGCAGTAACATACCAGCAGCGTGTGCTTTGCCTTCATGCTCACCCGTGCGCAGCCACAGACGAGTCTTTAGCTGTTCAGAGTTTGCGAAATAACCTTCAAGTACTTCAGCCAAAGTGTCACCTTCAAGACCAACGATACCTTGGTAACGCTCACCTTTTTTAGGGTCGATAGTGATCACTAGGTGGCCTTTACCCATCAGATCGTGCAGGCCAGCGTCGTCAGCAATGTCGCCGTCAAAGCGAGCAACACCACGAATCTTCTGATCGTTATCGCCATTAATAACAGCTAGAGATACTGGACCATCACCTTGCAGTTGCATCGTGATAGAACCTTCAAACTTTAGAGTCGCCGTTAGTAGCGTCGTTGAAACCAGTAGCTCACCCAACAGTTTTTGTACTGGCGCTGGGTATTCCTTGCTAGAAATAATCTGTTGGTACGCTTCGTCCATCTGTACCAATTCACCACGTACTGATAGGTCTTCAAATAGGTAGCGATTTAAAACATTACTTGTAGACATTGGGTCTGCCATTTGGCTATTCCTTCTAGCTTATTGAGTCTTGAACTTGATGATGTCACGACGTTGCTTTTTGTCTGGGCGACGTTCTGGTGCTGGGCTATGAGCATTAAGCTTGCGCTGTTGTGCAAACTCTTCTCTTTTTGCCAAGCTTTCGGTGGTTTCTTCATAGAGTGTTTGAGCGACTGGCGCTCCGCCACGGTGTGCGGATATTTTCTCTATGGTGACCGTCTTTTCTTCATTACCTTGGCGCAGAGTAATCACTGCCCCAAGTTCTACGATTTTGCTGGGTTTGCTGCGCTGACCATTATAGTGGACTTTGCCACCATCGACCATGTTGCGAGCAATTGAACGAGTCTTATAAAAGCGTGCTGCCCACAACCATTTATCGAGTCTGACAGCTTCATTAGTCGTTTTCATATAGGACAGTGCCTTTTCAGTTAGAAATGAATGCGGTTTAACTGTTATCCACAGTATGCAACTTATTTTATTTGATGACGCTTATCACATTTAGTAGAAGCTTATGTGGAGGCGACTGGCTTTTTTTTCAAGGAAGATTACAAAATAGCTCAGGTAATGCCGATTTATAGATTTGCTATGATATAGTTCAGGATCTTATGCTTTTAATAAGCTGGAACAGAATTTATGAACAAAAAAGCTGATAGTTTAGTAAGTTACAGCTTTATTCGTTATAGAAAGGGTTAGGGAACGTGAACTTTTTAGAGCTCAAACTTCGCATGGATAACTCTCCGGTGCTGAACCGATTTTTAGAGAATGGATTTTTACTCCAGCAGAAACTGAGCCTTGTTCTTTGTTGTGTGTTGATTGCAGCTTCTGCATGGATTTTAGGACAGCTTGCATGGTTTATCGAACCTGCCGAGCAAACCGTCGTGCCTTGGAAAGCAACCTCTTCATCGTCTTCTGCTCCTCAATCAACTCTTGATATCTCTTCTTTGCAGCAGAGCAACCTTTTTGGTGCCTATAACCCAACCACGCCCGCTGTGGTTGAGCAGCAAGTTATCCAAGACGCACCAAAGACACGATTGAATCTGGTTTTGGTGGGGGCGGTTGCCAGCTCGACCCCCAAATTAAGCTTAGCTGTGATTGCGAATCGCGGCACACAAGCAACCTACGGCATTAATGAAGAGATCGAAGGCACGCGAGCTAAGTTAAAAGCGGTATTAGTCGATCGCGTAATTATTGATAACTCAGGTCGAGATGAGACATTGATGCTTGAAGGCATTGAGTACAAGCGTCTGGCCGTTTCAGAACCTGCGCCACCTCGCGCCTCTTCTTCTGTCCGTGGCAACAACCCCGCTTCTGCAGAAGAGAAGCTTGATGAAATTAAAGCGAAGATAATGAAAGATCCGCAACAAATCTTCCAATATGTTCGACTGTCTCAGGTGAAGCGTGACGATAAAGTGATTGGTTATCGTGTGAGCCCTGGCAAAGATTCAGAACTTTTTAACTCTGTTGGGCTCCAAAACGGAGATATTGCCACTCAGTTAAATGGACAAGACCTGACAGACCCTGCTGCTATGGGCAACATATTCCGTTCCATCTCAGAACTGACAGAGCTAAATCTGGTGGTCGAGAGAGATGGTCAACAACATGAAGTATTTATTGAATTTTAAAACTTTGCGTCTAACGAAGGACGAAAGTGTAGGAGAAGTACGTGAAGCATTGGTTTAAGAAAAGTGCATGGTTATTGGCAGGAAGCTTAATCTGCACACCCGCAGCCATCGCGAGTGATTTTAGTGCCAGCTTTAAGGGCACTGACATTCAAGAGTTTATTAATATTGTTGGCCGCAACTTAGAGAAGACGATCATCGTTGACCCTTCGGTGCGCGGGAAAATTGATGTTCGTAGTTACGATGTGCTCAATGAAGAGCAATATTACAGCTTCTTCTTAAACGTATTAGAGGTTTACGGCTACGCGGTTGTCGAAATGGACTCTGGTGTTCTTAAGATCATCAAAGCCAAAGATTCTAAAACGTCGGCAATTCCAGTTGTTGGTGACAGTGACATGATCAAAGGTGACAATGTTGTCACACGTGTCGTGACCGTTCGTAATGTTTCAGTACGTGAACTTTCTCCTTTGCTTCGCCAGCTGAATGACAATGCGGGTGCGGGTAACGTTGTGCATTACGATCCTGCGAATATCATTCTAATTACTGGCCGTGCAGCCGTTGTAAATCGCTTAGCAGAGATCATCAAGCGTGTTGACCAAGCGGGTGATAAAGAGATCGAAGTCGTTGAGCTAAAGAATGCATCTGCGGCAGAAATGGTGCGTATTGTCGATGCATTAAGCAAAACCACGGATGCGAAAAACACACCTGCATTCCTACAACCTAAATTAGTTGCCGACGAGCGTACCAATGCGATTCTTATCTCAGGTGACCCTAAGGTACGTAGCCGTTTAAGAAGGCTGATTGAACAGCTTGATGTTGAAATGGCAACCAAGGGCAACAACCAAGTCATTTACCTTAAATACGCAAAAGCAGAAGATTTAGTCGATGTGCTGAAAGGCGTGTCAGATAACCTGCAATCAGAGAAGCAGACATCAACCAAAGGCAGTTCATCGCAACGTAATCAAGTGATGATCTCAGCTCACAGTGATACCAACTCTTTGGTGATTACCGCCCAGCCAGACATCATGAACGCGCTGCAAGATGTCATCGCACAGTTGGATATTCGTCGTGCTCAAGTTTTGATTGAAGCCTTGATCGTCGAAATGGCTGAAGGTGACGGTGTTAACTTAGGTGTTCAATGGGGTAACTTAGAAACGGGCGCCATGATTCAATACAGTAACACCGGCGCTTCGATTGGTGGTGTGATGGTTGGCTTAGAAGAAGCAAAAGACAGCGAAACGACAACCGCCGTTTATGATTCAGACGGTAAATTCTTACGTAATGAAACCACTACGGAAGAAGGTGACTATTCAACCCTAGCTTCTGCACTTTCTGGTGTGAACGGCGCAGCAATGAGTGTCGTCATGGGCGACTGGACAGCATTGATCAGTGCGGTAGCAACCGATTCAAACTCTAACATCCTATCTTCTCCAAGCATTACCGTGATGGACAACGGTGAAGCGTCGTTCATCGTTGGTGAAGAGGTTCCGGTTTTAACTGGCTCGACTGCAGGCTCAAGCAACGATAATCCATTCCAAACCGTTGAACGTAAAGAAGTGGGTATTAAGCTGAAGGTCGTGCCACAAATCAACGAAGGTGACTCGGTTCAGTTGCAAATAGAACAAGAAGTATCGAACGTATTAGGCGCCAATGGTGCGGTTGATGTGCGTTTTGCTAAGCGACAGCTAAATACATCAGTAATTGTTCAAGACGGTCAAATGCTGGTGCTTGGTGGCTTGATTGACGAACGCGCACTGGAAAGCGAATCTAAGGTGCCGTTCCTAGGCGATATCCCTGTACTTGGGCACCTGTTTAAATCAACCAGCACTCAGGTTGAGAAAAAGAACCTGATGGTCTTCATCAAGCCAACCATTATTCGTGATGGCATGACAGCCGATGGAATCACTCAGCGTAAATACAACTTTATCCGTGCTGAGCAGCTGTATAAGTCAGAGCAAGGCCTGAAATTGATGGATGACGATAACATCCCGGTATTGCCTAAATTTGGTGCCGACATGAATCACCCGGCTGAGATACAAGCCTTCATCGATCAAATGGAACAAGAATAATGGCTGAATTGGTAGGGGCGGCACGTACTTATCAGCGCTTGCCGTTTAGCTTTGCGAATCGCTACAAGATGGTGTTGGAGTATCAGCATCCAGAGCGTGCGCCGATACTTTATTATGTTGAGCCACTGAAATCGGCGGCTATCATTGAAGTAAGCCGCGTTGTGAAAAATGGTTTCACACCACAAGCGATCGGTGCAGACGAATTTGATAAAAAACTGACGGACGCGTACCAGCGTGACTCGTCGGAAGCTCGCCAGCTAATGGAAGACATTGGTGCCGACAACGACGACTTTTTCTCTCTGGCAGAAGAACTGCCTCAAGACGAAGACTTGCTCGAATCAGAAGACGATGCACCAATCATCAAGTTGATCAACGCGATGCTAGGTGAGGCGATCAAAGAGGGTGCTTCGGATATTCATATCGAAACCTTTGAGAAGTCATTGTCTATCCGCTTCCGTATTGATGGTGTATTACGTGATGTTCTCGCGCCAAGCCGCAAACTGGCTCCGCTGTTGGTTTCGCGTGTGAAGGTTATGGCTAAGTTGGATATTGCGGAAAAACGCGTGCCACAGGATGGGCGTATTTCTCTGCGTATCGGTGGTCGAGCGGTCGACGTTCGTGTTTCAACCATGCCGTCTTCGCACGGAGAACGTGTGGTAATGCGTCTGTTGGACAAAAATGCCACTCGCCTAGATCTACACAGCTTGGGTATGACGGCAGAGAACCACGAGAACTTCCGTAAGCTTATTCAGCGCCCGCACGGTATCATCTTGGTGACTGGCCCAACGGGTTCTGGTAAATCAACAACCTTGTATGCTGGTCTGCAAGAGCTCAACAGCAATGAGCGAAATATCCTTACCGTTGAAGATCCAATCGAATTCGATATCGATGGTATTGGTCAAACGCAAGTGAACCCTAAGGTTGATATGACCTTTGCGCGTGGTTTACGTGCCATTCTTCGTCAAGATCCCGATGTGGTTATGATCGGTGAAATCCGTGATTTGGAAACCGCCGAGATTGCAGTACAAGCTTCTTTGACGGGTCACTTGGTTATGTCGACTCTCCATACCAATACCGCGATAGGTGCAATTACGCGTCTACGTGATATGGGTATTGAACCTTTCTTGATCTCTTCTTCACTGCTCGGTGTTCTGGCACAGCGCTTGGTTCGAACCTTGTGTAGCGAGTGTAAAGAACCCTACGAAGCCGATAAAGAACAGAAAAAGCTGTTTGGTCTGAAGAAGAAAGACAGCCTAACCCTTTATCATGCTAAAGGCTGTGACCACTGTAGCCACAAAGGTTACCGAGGTCGTACCGGTATTCATGAGCTATTGATGATTGATGATTCGGTACAAGAGTTGATTCACAGTGAAGCGGGTGAGCAGGCGATTGATAAAGCAATTCGTGGCACAACACCAAGTATTCGAGATGATGGCTTGAGCAAAGTTCTTAAAGGGGTAACTTCCCTAGAAGAAGTGATGCGCGTGACCAAGGAAGTCTAGTATGGCGGCATTTGAATACAAAGCATTGGATGCCAAAGGCAAAAGTAAAAAAGGCTCAATTGAAGCAGATAATGCTCGTCAGGCTCGCCAAAGAATAAAAGAGCTTGGCTTGATGCCGGTTGAGATGACCGAGGCTAAAGCAAAAACAGCAAAAGGTGCTCAGCCATCGACCAGCTTTAAACGCGGCATCAGTACGCCTGATCTTGCGCTTATTACTCGTCAAATATCCACGCTCGTTCAATCTGGTATGCCGTTGGAAGAGTGCTTGAAAGCCGTTGCCGAACAGTCTGAAAAACCTCGTATTCGCACCATGCTACTCGCGGTACGTTCTAAGGTGACTGAAGGTTATTCGTTAGCAGACAGCTTGTCTGATTATCCCCATATCTTCGATGAGCTATTTAGAGCCATGGTCGCTGCAGGGGAAAAATCAGGACACTTAGATGCGGTCCTCGAACGATTGGCAGATTACGCTGAAAATCGCCAAAAAATGCGTTCTAAGTTGCTGCAAGCGATGATCTACCCAATCGTGCTGGTGGTGTTTGCGGTGACGATAGTCTCCTTCTTGCTTGCCACCGTAGTGCCTAAGATCGTTGAGCCGATTATTCAGATGGGCCAAGAACTTCCTCAATCGACACAATTTTTATTAGCATCGAGTGAATTTATCCAGAATTGGGGTATCCAACTACTGTTGTTGACCCTTGGTGTGATTGTTCTTGTGAAGACCGGGCTGAAAAAGCCGGGCGTTCGTATGAGTTGGGATCGCAAACTATTGAGTATCCCGCTGATCGGCAAGATAGCGAAAGGGATCAATACCTCTCGTTTTGCACGAACACTCTCTATCTGTACATCGAGTGCGATTCCAATCCTTGAAGGGATGAAGGTCGCGGTTGATGTCATGTCGAATCATCATGTGAAACAACAAGTTTTACAGGCTTCAGACAGTGTTCGAGAAGGCGCGAGCTTACGTAAAGCATTGGATCAAACCAAACTCTTTCCACCGATGATGCTGCATATGATCGCCAGTGGTGAGCAGAGCGGTCAGTTGGAACAGATGCTGACAAGAGCGGCAGACAACCAAGACCAAAGCTTTGAGTCGACGGTTAATATCGCCCTAGGTATCTTTACCCCAGCCCTTATCGCGTTGATGGCAGGCTTAGTGCTGTTTATCGTGATGGCGACGCTGATGCCAATGCTTGAAATGAACAATTTAATGAGTGGTTAACCTACTGCTCATCAGACGTTAGTTTTTGGATTATCGAGAAAAAGGACATCATTTCCCTTAACTCGCTATCTGCAATTTGGAGAAAATAATGAAAAATAAAATGAAAAAACAGTCAGGCTTTACCCTATTAGAAGTCATGGTTGTTGTCGTTATCCTTGGTGTTTTAGCAAGCTTTGTTGTCCCTAACCTTTTGGGTAACAAAGAGAAAGCGGATCAACAAAAAGCCATCACTGATATTGTGGCGCTAGAAAACGCGTTAGATATGTATAAGTTGGATAACAGCGTTTACCCAACGACGGATCAAGGCCTTGATGGTTTGGTAACAAAGCCAAGCAGCCCAGAACCTCGTAACTACCGTGACGGTGGGTACATTAAACGTCTACCAAACGACCCTTGGGGCAATGAGTACCAATACCTAAGCCCTGGTGACAACGGTACGATTGATATCTTCACTCTTGGCGCTGATGGTCAAGAAGGCGGTGAAGGTATCGCTGCGGATATCGGTAACTGGAACATGCAGGATTTTCAATAAGCTTCGGCTTGTTGTTTGATACGTTATTGTTGCGTGATACGTTATTGATGGTAGGACGTAAACAGATGGAGTCTAAAGGTGAAAACTAAGCAAACACAGCCAGGTTTCACCTTGATTGAAATTCTCTTGGTGTTGGTACTACTGTCAGTAACGGCGGTCGCGGTGATTTCGACCATTCCTACCAATAGCAAAGATGTTGCCAAAAAATACGCTCAAAGCTTTTATCAGCGAATTCAGCTACTCAATGAAGAGGCTATTTTGAGTGGCTTGGATTTTGGTGTTCGTGTTGATGAAAAGAAATCGACCTACGTTCTGATGACTTTGAAGTCTGATGGTTGGCAAGAAACTGAATTCGAAAAGATCCCTTCTTCAACTGAATTACCAGAAGACCTCGCACTGACACTGACACTCGGTGGTGGTGCGTGGGAAGACGACGATCGCCTCTTTAATCCGGGAAGCTTATTTGATGAAGATATGTTTGCGGATCTTGAAGAGGAAAAGAAGCCAAAGCCACCACAGATCTACATCTTGTCGAGTGCTGAAACGACACCTTTTACGCTTTCTTTCTACCCAAATACCGGTGATACCGTGCAAGATGGCTGGCGTATTCGAGTGTTAGATAATGGTGTGATTCGACTGCTAGAGCCGGGAGAAGAAGATGAAGAGGAATAAACGTTCTTCTTATCGTTCTCGTGGTATGACGCTGCTTGAGGTGTTGGTTGCGCTTGCTATCTTCGCTACGGCGGCGATCAGTGTGATTCGTGCTGTCACCCAGCACATTAATACACTCAGCTATCTAGAAGAAAAAACCTTCGCGGCGATGGTCGTTGATAATCAAATGGCCTTAGTGATGCTGCATCCTGAGAAGCTTAAAAAAGCGCAGGGCACGCAAGAGTTAGCGGGAAGAGAGTGGTTCTGGAAGGTGACTCCCATCGATACCAGCGATAATCTATTAAAGGCGTTTGATGTGAGTGCGGCAACCAGTAAGAAAGCGTCTCCAGTCGTTACGGTGCGTAGTTATGTGGTCAACTAAGAGCGTGTGGTTAACTAAGAGTATGCGGTTAATTAAGAACAGCTCGCTAACTAAGAGCATGTTGGCAGATAAGCGTACACCACGTAAACAAGGTCTATCTTCAAAAGGGGGAGGCTTTACCTTAATTGAAGTCTTGGTCTCGATTGCTATCTTTGCCACGTTAAGTATGGCGGCTTATCAGGTGGTTAATCAGGTACAGCGAAGCAACGAGCTCTCAATCGAGCGCAGTGCCCGTTTGAATCAACTGCAACGCAGTTTAGTCATTTTAGATAATGATTTTCGCCAGATGGCGGTGCGAAAATTTCGTACCAATGGTGAAGAAGCATCATCTAAGCTGATCTTAATGAAAGAGTATTTACTGGATTCCGACAGTGTTGGCATCATGTTTACTCGTTTGGGGTGGCATAACCCACAACAGCAGTTTCCTCGCGGTGAGGTGACGAAGGTTGGCTACCGAATCAAAGAAGAAACGCTTGAGCGTGTATGGTGGCGTTACCCCGATACACCTGCAGGCCAAGAAGGTGTGATTACTCCTTTGCTTGATGATGTAGAAGGTTTTGAAATCGAATTTTATGACGGGAGTCGCTGGGGAAAAGAGTGGCAAACCGATAAGTCCCTGCCGAAGGCGGTAAGGTTAAAGCTAACCTTGAAAGACTATGGTGAGATAGAGCGAGTTTATCTCACTCCTGGTGGCACCCTAGATCAGGCCGATGATGCTTCAAGCAATGACTCTTCAGGCAGTAGTGAGGGGAATAATGATTCGTCGAACTAACAAGCGTATAGCGACAAGGTCAACTTTCGGGCACAAACAGCGTGGTGTCGCGCTGATCATTATTTTGATGCTATTGGCGATCATGGCCACCATTGCTGGCAGCATGTCTGAGCGTTTGTTTACTCAATTCAAGCGTGTTGGTAATCAATTGAATTACCAACAGTCCTACTGGTATAGCATTGGTGTGGAAGCGCTTGTGCAAGACGGCATAAGGCAAAGCTACAAAGACAGTGATACTGTGAACCTAAGCCAACCATGGGCGTTAGAAGAGCAGGTATACCCATTGGATTATGGACAAGTCTCAGGTCGAATCGTCGACGCTCAGGCGTGTTTTAATCTCAATGCATTGGCTGGGGTGACGACCACTTCAAGTAACCAGACACCTTATTTAGTCACGGTTTGGCAAACCTTATTGGAAAACCAAGATGTTGAGCCTTATCAGGCTGAGGTTATCGCAAATTCCAGCTGGGAGTTTGTTGATAGTGATACCCGCACTACCTCTTCGTCTGGCGTAGAAGACAGCACTTATGAAGCGATGAAGCCATCTTATCTGGCGGCGAATGGCTTAATGGCGGATGAATCCGAGTTACGAGCGGTTTATCAGGTCACTGGTGAGGTGATGAATAAGGTTCGTCCATTTGTTTGTGCTTTACCCACCGATGATTTCCGATTGAATGTGAATACACTCACGGAAAAACAAGCACCTTTATTGGAAGCGATGTTTGCACCAGGCTTAAGTGAATCGGATGCAAAACAGCTGATAGACAAGCGCCCGTTTGATGGCTGGGATACGGTCGACGCATTTATGGCTGAACCTGCCATTGTTGGCGTGAGTGCCGAAGTCAGCAAAAAAGCGAAAGCATATTTAACTGTAGATAGTGCCTATTTTGAGCTAGATGCAGAGGTATTAGTTGAGCAGTCACGTGTACGTATACGGACGCTTTTCTATAGTAGTAATCGAGAAACAGTGACGGTAGTACGCCGTCGTTTTGGAGGAATCAGTGAGCGAGTTTCTGACCGTTCGACTGAGTAGCGAACCACAAAGCCCTGTGCAGTGGTTAGTTTGGTCGACAAGCCAACAAGAAGTGATAGCAAGTGGTGAACTGTCTAGCTGGGAACAGCTTGACGAGTTAACGCCTTACGCTGAAAAGCGCAGCTGTATCGCTTTATTGCCGGGAAATGAATGCTTAATTAAGCGTGTTGAGATCCCGAAAGGTGCTGCTCGCCAGTTCGACTCTATGCTGCCGTTTTTGTTAGAAGACGAAGTGGCACAAGATATCGAAGACTTACATCTGACTATTTTGGATAAAGACGCGAGTCACGCTACCGTGTGTGGTGTGGATCGTGAATGGCTAAAACACGCTTTAGAGCTGTTTCGCGAAGCCAATATTACCTTCCGTAAGGTGCTACCAGATACACTAGCCGTACCTTTCGAAGAACAAGGCATCAGTGCGTTGCAGATAGAGCAACATTGGCTATTGCGCCAAGGTAACTATCAAGCGGTATCGATCAGCGAAGCATGGTTACCGATGTTCCTGCAAAGTGACTGGGTTGTCGCTAGTGAGGAAGATCAAGCGACGACAATTTTCAGCTACACCGCGATGCCGAGCGACGACGTTCAGCAGCAAAGTGGTCTCGAGTGGCAGGCTAAGCCTGCTGAATTGGTGATGTCTTTATTGAGTCAGCAAGCGATCATAAGCAGCGTAAATTTACTGACTGGCACCTTTAAAACCAAATCTTCATTCAGTAAATATTGGCGTGTTTGGCAGAAAGTGGCGATTGCTGCTTGTTTGCTGGTGGCCGTGATTGTGACTCAACAAGTGTTGAAGGTTCAGCAGTATGAAGCGCAAGCTGAAGCTTACAGAGCCGAGAGTGAACGTATTTTTAGAGCTGTGCTGCCAGGTAAACAACGAATTCCGACAGTAAGCTACCTTAAGCGTCAGATGAATGATGAAGCTAAGAAATACGGTGGCTCAGGCGATGGTGACTCCTTACTCGGTTGGCTAGCATTGTTGCCAGAAACCTTAGGGCAAGTGAAGTCGATCGAGGTGGAAAGTATTCGTTATGATGGCAACCGCTCTGAGGTTCGACTACAGGCTAAAAGTTCTGACTTCCAACACTTTGAGACCGCAAGGGTGAAACTCGAAGAGAAGTTTGTCGTTGAGCAAGGACCATTGAACCGCAATGGCGATGCCGTATTTGGCAGTTTTACTCTTAAACCCCATCAATAACCTGCGTAAGGAGATCAGTGATGAGAAATATGATTGAACCACTCCAAGCGTGGTGGACTTCAATAAGTCAAAGAGAGCAACGATTAGTCGTTGGTTGCTCAGTTTTATTTGTGTTGGGTATCGTTTATTGGGGGTTATTGCAGCCACTCAGTCAGCGAGCTGAACTTGCACAAAGCCGCATTCAAAGTGAGAAGCAACTTCTGGCTTGGGTAACGGACAAAGCCAATCAAGTAGTTGAACTACGAGGCAGCGGTGGCATCAGTGCCAGTCAGCCTTTAAACCAATCTGTGCCAGCTTCTATGCGCCGTTTTAACATCGAGCTGATACGCGTACAACCACGTGGTGAGATGCTGCAAGTGTGGATTAAGCCTGTGCCATTTAATAAGTTCGTTGACTGGCTGACATACCTGAAAGAAAAGCAGGGTGTTGAGGTTGAGTTTATGGATATTGATCGCTCTGATAGCCCCGGGGTTATTGAGATCAACCGACTACAGTTTAAACGAGGTTAATGTGAAACGCGGTTTATCTTTCAAATATGGTCTGTTATTCAGCGTCATTTTTATCGTTTTTTTCTCGGTAAGCTTGTTGCTACACTTGCCCGCTGCTTTTGCTCTCAAGCATGCGCCCGTTGTGCGTGGTTTAAGCATCGAAGGCGTTGAGGGCACTGTTTGGCAAGGTCGCGCTAACAATATTGCTTGGCAGCGTGTCAATTACGGCTCAGTGCAGTGGGACTTCCAGTTCTCTAAACTATTCCAAGCCAAAGCAGAACTTGCAGTTCGCTTTGGCCGTAACAGCGATATGAACTTATCCGGTAAAGGTCGTGTTGGGTATAGCATGAGCGGTGCTTACGCGGAAAACTTAGTGGCATCCATGCCAGCAAGAAACGTGATGAAATATGCGCCAGTTATTCCAGTACCCGTTTCTATTGCAGGACAAGTTGAATTGACGATCAAACATGCGGTTCATGCTCAGCCTTGGTGCCAATCGGGCGAAGGTACGCTTGCTTGGTCTGGTGCCGCAGTCGACTCACCAGTGGGTTCGTTAGACCTCGGTCCTGTGATTGCGGATATTACCTGTGAAGACAACACCATTGCCGCCAAAGGCACCCAAAAGAGCGAGCAAGTGGACAGTGAGTTCTCAGCGAGTGTAACGCCGAATCAAAGCTACACCTCGGCGGCATGGTTTAAGCCAGGTGCTGAATTCCCACCAGCGATGCAGAGCCAACTTAAGTGGTTGGGCAATCCTGACAGCCAGGGTAAGTACCAGTTTACCTACCAAGGTCGTTTTTAACCCGGTATCTACTTCTGAACTCGCATCCGCTGGTTATTAAGTCACGAGATATAAAAATGGGCACCTCAATGAGGTGCCCATTTTGTTTGAATGCTTAACTGCTTAACTGCTTAACTGCTTAACTGCTTAACTGCTTAACTGCTTAACTGCTTAACTGCTTAACTGCTTAACTGCATGATCGCAACCAAAGCCGTGGAGTTTAGTCTTTACCTTGTAAGATTTCTGCCCAAGGTAAGTCAGCATCGCCAAGAACAATGAAGTTTGGATTCTCTAGAGTATCCCTTTCATTGTAAGAGAGCGGCTCTAATTGAGTGCTCAGGATTCGGCCTCCCGCTTCTTCAACAATGCACTGGGTTGCCGCTGTATCCCACTCTCCGGTTGGTCCAATACGTAGATAACAATCGACAGCACCTTCTGCGACTAAACATGCCTTAAGCGCTGCTGAACCTAGAGGAACTAAGTCGTAATTCCAAGCAGAACTCATACGGTTAGTGATGCGATTGATGTCTTGTCGACGACTGATCGCCATCGCGATCGATTGGTTTGGCAGTTCATGGCGGTGTGTTTTAATCTTCACACTGTCATTAAGGTCCGGGATCTTCCAAGCGCCTTTACCACTGTAAGCGTAATAGCTCACACCTGAAACAGGCGCGTACACGACACCCATTACTGGTTTGTTGTGCTCAATTAAGGCGATGATTGTTGCAAAGTCGCCACTTCTTGCGATGAACTCCTGCGTGCCATCTAGTGGGTCAACCAACCAGTAGCGATCCCATTGAGAGCGTTGCTCTAGGCTGATGTCGGCGTCTTCTTCGGATAATACGGGAATATCAGGCGTCAATTCACTGAGTTTTTTTAATATCAGCTTATGTGCTGCAAGATCGGCACTGGTCACCGGAGTGTCATCACTCTTGATGAACTCTTCGTAATCCTTTTTCTCGTAAATCTCTAAGATGAGTTGGCCTGCAGAGCGAGCAATCTCAATGATAGAGGGTAGGAGGTGAGACAAATCTTTTGTTATTGGCATAAATATTCTCTTACTCTTCGAGCGAGCCTGAATGTTCTAATTATTGTTTAATACACGAAGGGCTAATAGTAGGGCTGTAATACTACGAGCCTCACAAAAGTCGAGATGCGTTAACAGTTCTTCGGCTTGAGCAAGTGGCCAGCGGACAATATCTAGTGGCTCTGGCTCATCACCTTCTAGCTTCTCTGGGTAGAGTTCTTCTGCGATAAACAGCGTCATTTTGCTAGAGAAATAAGAGGGTGCGAGAATTACTTCTTTTAAAGGCGTGAGTTTATTAGCGCCAAAGCCAATCTCTTCTTTTAGTTCACGAACGGCGGCTTGATTAGGCTGCTCACCTGGATCAATTAACCCTTTTGGGAAGCCGAGTTCATAGCGCTCTGTGCCTGCTGCGTATTCACGCACTAACAGAATATCGCCTTGTTCAGTAATCGGAACCATCATTACTGCGTTGCGGCCGCTGGGCTTCATACGTTCGTAAGTGCGCTCTTTACCGTTTGAAAAGCGTAAATCGAGAGACTCGATAGAGAATAGTTTTGATTGAGCGACAGTTTGTTGAGCCAAAATTTCTGGCTTGGTCCTTTTTGTCATTGCGCTCGCTCCTTAGCTCATTGGAATTCTTTCTTATAAAGTCATTCTAATATAGGGGAAATAGAGTTGAGTTCCTAGATCCTAGTTTTCATATCCTGAAATTATTGAATCAGGAACCGATTGCGATCACTTGAATACCTTACTCCAAATGGTAACGCGCCCATCATTATTGGCATTGAACGAAAAACAGACGGTTCGGAAGCGCTCTGCTGTTTTAAACACAAAAAAGGTTGATGCTTGAGCATCAACCTTTTCATTGAATCTTTAACTTTCCACTGCCTTAGACTGCATGAGTGCTAAGTCGTAGGAGCACTTAGTTGTAAAGTGCTTAGTAGTAAGAGTGCTCACCGCGATCGTGCTCAGTTGCATCACGAACGGCAGTCAATTCACCTTCGAATTGTTGAAGAAGTTCTTTCTCGATGCCTTCTTTAAGTGTTACATCAACCATAGAACAACCGTTACAACCGCCGCCGAATGCAACGATAGCAGCACCTTCTTCAGTGATCTCTACTAGGCTAACGTGACCGCCGTGGCCAGCAAGTTGTGGGTTCACTTGTGTTTGGATTGCATACTCAACACGCTCTATCAGAGTTGCGTCGTCTGATACTTTACGCATCTTCGCGTTTGGTGCTTTAAGTGTAAGTTGAGAGCCCATTTTGTCTGTAACGAAGTCAATTTCGGCTTCGTCTAGGAATGGTAGGCTTAGCTCATCTACATACGCAGAGAAAGCTTCAAAAGAAAGCTTTGTGTCAGACGCTTCGATAGCATCTGTTGGGCAGTAAGAAACACCACACTCAGCGTTTTGCGTACCTGGGTTTACCACGAACACACGAATGTTTGTACCTTCAGGCTGCTGTGACAGCAGATTGGCAAAATGAGTTTGAGCGGTTTCTGTAATAGTAATATTTGACACGACGAATACCCGAGTAGATTTGTAGGTTATTAGCGCCATTCTACTCCTGTCAGATTTGTAATTCAGCCCTTTTTTGTTGGATTGCTGTACAAGTAGCGATTCTCACTATTTATCCAGAGGGCTCAGGAGTGCGGCAGATACAGTAAATATCAATCCTTTTCACGCCCACTTCAAGTAGTAATTGGCATAATTGATACACTGTACTTCCTGTGGTTACAACATCATCAATTATCGCAATGTGAGGATAATCAGTCGCTTCAAAGTCGCGAGGGACAAGCGTGAAAGCACCATTTAGGTTACTCAGCCTTATAGACTTGGTTAACCCTTGTTGAGAAAGCGTGGCGCGAGTTCGCCGAAACAATACGTCACTTTTCACCCCTAACTCTTGAGCGGTGTAGTTTGCCAATAATTGGCTTTGGTTAAAGCTGCGTTGAATGTATCGAGTCCAATGTAAAGGGACACTGGTAATCAGCGGGGCTGGATGGTCAATGCGTGAGGCTAACAACTTCGACAGATCGCGAGTAAACCAAAACTTATCGGAATATTTCATCTGCTGGATATAGCGCGCGATTGGGAAGGTGTAATCGCCCACACAATAGAGACGATGCCATGGTGGAGGTTTAGATAAACACTGACCACATTGCTCGACGGTAGTGAGGGTTTTTAAGCCACACCGCTGGCAGCGCGGCACTGGCTCGAAGAGATTAAGACAATCATTACACCATCGCGGGTGATCATCATGAGGGGATTTGTCCAATTTACACAGGTGACATTGAGGTGTGACCAGCCGTGGTGTGTGTTTTTGTAGCCAATCAGATAACATAGCTCGCAGTGCTTTTGGGTTATGGTGTTCTTTTTACTCACCATACTGAAACGTACCCTTGATGGTGGATGAAATAAGTAGGGAATATTGAGAATGAGTGACGCGTTGTATTGGCATGTTTCAGGGCAAGGACCCGATTTGGTACTGGTCCACGGCTGGGGAATGAACGGTGCGGTATGGCAACAAACCGTGAATACGCTAGAAGCTGATTTTCGAGTACATGTGGTGGATTTACCGGGGTATGGGCACAGCGCACATTGCCACGCTCAAGATCTCGAAGAGATTGCCAAGCAACTTATCGCTGACGCACCTAAGCAGGCGATCTGGGTTGGTTGGTCACTGGGTGGCTTGGTCGCAACACACATGGCTCTGCATCACTCAGACTACGTGAGCAAATTGGTGACTGTCGCTAGCTCACCTAAATTCGCAGCGGCAAAAGAACCCGTATTATGGCGAGGCATTCAGACAAACGTATTAACCGCATTCACCGAGCAACTGGTTGAAGACTTTCAAACCACCATCGAACGCTTTATGGCGCTGCAAGCCATGGGCAGTCCTTCTGCAAGGCAAGATGTCAAACAACTCAAGCAAGCGGTGCTTTCACGCCCGTTACCGAACCCTGATTCTTTATTGGCTGGCTTAAAGATGCTGTCTGATGTTGACCTACGTGAACAATTGCCTGAGATTTCAGTACCGATGCTGCGCTTGTATGGCCGATTAGACGGGCTAGTGCCAATCAAGGTAGCTAAAGATTTGGGTGCTGCACTGCCTCATACCGAGCAATATATCTTTACTCAGTCTTCGCATGCGCCATTTATGACCGAAGCGGATGCCTTCTGCAGTGAGTTGATTAGCTTCGCACAAAAATAATCGCTAAATTTATAGCCAGCTTGGTCGATATATAATCTAACCAAGGCGTTGCATGATACTCAGACCTCACTCTCTCCTGAGCTGATTGCGGTAAGTTTTGGGCTATGCCTGTTGTGTAACTCAGCACAGCAGTGTTATGGCAATAGCGATGGGCGATTCTTGAGGAGAGTTCGCGATGATTGTGTCACCTGCAACTGCAGTAAGTGTGCCACTGATCGCCCCATCCGTTAATGTGCAAACAGAGCAAGTTGCGCGTGATAATAGAGTTCGAGAGCCTGTAGCTCCCGCAGTAGCATTGGCGAAAACCAATGCAGAACGAAAGGTAAAACCGGACGATAAACGAAGGCAGCAGTCGGCTTGGGATCCTTCAGACCATCCTGGTTATGAAATGGATAATGAGTCAGAAGCCAATTCGATTAGCCATGAAGAGCCTCAAGATCCTTTTGATAGGCTATTCAGCTTGTTGGCACTGAAGACATACAGTGCCGACCAAGGAAAAGGCTATACCATGCGTTTCCGCCTGCCAAAGCATGTTTTAGATGCGGCGATCCAGGAAGGACAGATGGAGAAACGACGTAAGGTCATAAAATACCACTATGGTCATGCTGTTGCGCCTCATGCTCCATCAGAAATGCTGATTGTGTTGTAATTATACTCTTCATACTTGAAGCTGCAGCGTTGTTAACTGCAACTCCAATTATTTTGAGTGTAAAATACGCATAATACAGCTAAGTTTCGATGTCTCTTTTGAACACATAATAAAAAAACCTGCATACCCTAAGGGATGCAGGTTTTCTGTTTTAGGCGCGTCAGTTCTGGTGAAGATTAAACTGATGCTTTAATCGTTGCTTCTTTACCAATGTTAGAAATCGTTATTTCTTCGCTTTAGCAAAGGCAGCAGCGAAAGCACCGCCCATCGCAGCGTTTTGTTGTGGCTCCTCACGACGGCGTTGTCCGCCTTGTGAGTTTTGATTCGGTCGGCTTTGCGTACGAGGCGTACTTGAACGTTGCGCTCGGTTATCTTGTCCAGGTTCATCTTTCATACGCATGCTTAGTGCAATACGTTTACGCTGAACATCCACTTCCATCACCTTCACTTTCACGATATCACCGGCTTTCACCACTTCACGCGGGTCAGCAACAAAGCGATCGGTCAGCGCTGAAATGTGCACCAAGCCATCTTGGTGAACACCAATATCAACGAACGCACCAAAGTTAGCTACGTTGGAAACCACACCTTCTAAGATCATGCCGGGTTCTAAGTCAGACATGCTATTTACGCCATCGGCGAACGTTGCCGTCTTGAACTCAGGACGAGGATCTCGACCCGGTTTATCCAGCTCTTTGATGATGTCGGTTACTGTCGGTACACCAAAATTCTCATTAGTGTAATCAACCGCATGTAAACCACGTAAGAAGTCTGTGTTACCGACCAGAGACTTGATGTCTTTCTGGTTTTTCTCGGCGATGGTTTTCACCAATGGGTAAGCTTCTGGGTGAACTGATGATGCGTCTAGAGGGTTCTTACCATCCATGATACGTAGGAAGCCAGCACACTGTTCAAAGGCTTTTGGCCCTAAACGAGCGACTTTCTTCAAGGTAGTACGCGCTTCAAAGCGACCGTTTTCATCACGGAAGTCCACGATGTTTTGAGCGATGGTGCTAGAAAGACCAGCGACACGAGTCAGAAGCGCGGCAGAAGCGGTATTCACATCAACACCAACTGCGTTTACACAGTCTTCGACAATCGCATCTAGGCGCTTAGCGAGCATAGTTTGGCTAACGTCGTGTTGGTATTGGCCCACACCGATCGATTTAGGGTCAATTTTCACTAGTTCTGCCAGTGGATCTTGTAGACGACGCGCAATAGACACCGCGCCACGAATTGAGACATCCATGTTCGGGAATTCTTTCGCTGCTAATTCAGAAGCAGAATAAACCGATGCGCCAGCTTCGCTAACAATGATTTTCTGTGCTGTAAGGTTGCCACGCTTAATCACATCAGCAACAAAGCTGTCTGTTTCGCGCGAAGCGGTACCATTACCGATTGCAATTAAATCAACATTGAACTGGCGAACCATCTGCTCAACAACGTGCGCAGATTTGTCGTATTGCTTTTGAGGCGGGTGAGGGTAAATGGTCTCTGTTGCCAGAACCTTACCCGTAGAATCCACCACAGCGATTTTCGAACCAGTACGTAAACCCGGATCCAAACCCAAGGTTGCACGAGGACCAGCAGGAGCCGCCATCAACAGGTCTTTAAGGTTAGTTGCGAATACTTCAATCGCTTCGATCTCACCGCGTTCTTTCATAGCACCCATTAGCTCGGTTTCCATGTGCATAGAAACCTTAATGCGCCATGCCCAGCTAATCACTTGCTTACGCCATGCATCTGCAGGTGCGCTGCTCAGGGTAATACCATAGTGATCAGAGATGATGTTTTCACAGTATGAACCACGGACACCTTCTTCTTGTTCTGGATCAGCATTCATCGCCAACGTTAGGAAGCCTTCATTACGGCCACGCAACATGGCAAGTGCTCGGTGAGAAGGCACTTTGTTTAGTGTTTCGTTGTGTTCGAAATAGTCTTTGAACTTCTCGCCGGCTTGCTCTTTGCCTGCTACGACTCGTGAAACGAGTTCAGAGTTACGTGTTAGGTGTTGTCGAATCTTTTCAAGTAGGTTTGCGTCTTCTGCAATACGCTCCATCACGATCGCACGTGCACCATCGAGTGCTGCTTTAGTATCAGCAATGCCTTTATCGCTGCTGATGAAGTTAGCGGCTTCGGTTTCAGGATCGTGCTGTGGTTCATTCCATAGCGTATCGGCAAGTGGCTCTAAGCCTGCTTCGATTGCGATCTGACCTTTGGTACGACGCTTTGGTTTGTATGGCAGGTATAAATCTTCTAGGCGTGTCTTGCTGTCGGCTTGAGTGATGTCACGCTCGAGTTCTGGCGTGAGCTTGCCTTGGTCTTGAATCGACTTAAGAATCGTTTGGCGACGATCGTCGAGCTCGCGAAGGTATGAAAGGCGACTATCAAGGTTACGTAGTTGGGTATCGTCTAAGCCACCCGTGACTTCTTTACGGTAGCGGGCAATAAAGGGAACGGTGTTACCGTCGTCAATTAGGTTTACTGCGGCGGTGACTTGCTCTGAACGAACATTCAGTTCTTCAGCAATCAGTCGACAGATAGCTTGGCTCATCCGATGAATCTCTTATTTAATATCATGACAAATACATGGGGGTGAGCGTACGCTTTTTCTAGCTTTGGCTGTGTAATTATCCTGTCAGAAGTCTAATTTCCGTTTGTGATACCCACTTTGTGCGAGATCTCTCACACGTGGTGTGCGACTAAGTCACTTTAAACCGATGAAATCATCTTGAAATCAACCTAAGTTGCTGATTTTATTTGGTTGTGTGTTTGTGGGCGTATTTCTTACCTGAAATGTTTTTTGGGACTATCTAGGAAACTCGCCCAAATACCGTAATATTTAACTTGTCGACAGGGAGTTGGCAGGAACAGGAAAAAGCCTAATGGATTAGGTATCTTCAGGATGAAGATTTGATTACTTAGGATGAGTGGTCAGCAAGGAAGTTATAATCTCTGGATGAGATTCGCCAGTCAGGATGACAGGCTAGAATGGACACCGCTAGGATGGCGATGAACAAAAAGGAAATTGGTTAAAGGATTTAGCCACTATCAAGGAAAGATGCAGGGAGCACCTTATCTCGAAGAGATAAACAGTAGCCGGATTGCTGCGATAGAGACTTAACCCCGCTAGGCGAAAGCCTTGCGGGGTTTTCTTTTATCTGCGTTATATGCCCTTCTCTTGTACACTCATTTTCAATGCCAAATATGTAACTCATCTTCGGTATATCTTCTTATATGGCTCAAGCGAATGTTGCACAGTGCATATTGTGTGCTTTAGCTAAATAACTTTGAATCATTGATGTCGAACGGTGTGTAATCGAATCACTAACCATATCGCTGGCGACTTTGTGGTTACGAGTCCGATAAAATGTATGATTATACCAATCGTAGTAAATAACTGGTCACCCTAGTTTGTTAAAAACCTCGATAACTTCGTTAAAATTTTTGATTGTAGAATAACTACTTATCGAAAAATTCTTCCTTGTTCTCAAGTTTTTTTCCTACGCTATTTTTGATCACTTACTTACTGTGATTGGTATTAGAAGGTGCTGATAAGCTTGAATATGACGCAAAGCAAGATCTATCATCATGCTCCCAGTTTGTTTCTATGATAAACATAACGTTATTAAAGCCCTTACCGTATTTATAGACACTCAAGGTTATTGAATTGAAGACTAAATTAATTACCCGAGAAGGTTACAACAAGCTTAAAACTGAGCATGATCATCTATGGCATGAGAAACGTCCCGAGATTACTAAGATTGTGACTTGGGCTGCGAGCCTAGGGGACCGTTCTGAAAATGCAGACTATACGTTCAATAAACGTCTGCTTCGCCAGATAGATCGTCGTGTACGCTTCTTGCGTAAGTTCTTGCCAGACGTCACTATTGTCGATTACTCGCCACAGCAGGAAGGCAAAGTCTTTTTTGGGGCTTGGGTAGAAATTGAGAATGAAGAGGGTGATGTGAAGACCTTCCGAATTGTTGGTCCTGAAGAAATTTACGGTGATGCTAAAAGCTATATTTCGATTGATTCTCCAATGGCACGTGCGTTGCTCAAAAAAGAAGTTGATGACGAGTTCGTTGTTCGCACTCCGGATGGAGATAAAGAGTGGTTTATAAATTCAATCTCATACGATAGGCCTTAAGCTGAGTGTCTATGTATGTGCGCACCTATCCATTTTTTGTGTTGGGAAGCAAAATGAGCTGAAAAAACAAAGAGATTCATTATTATTTTTAAAAGTTTGGTAGACCTTATGGGGAAAGGCGTTCAAGTGAAAATAGGTGACTTTTAGCTATAATAAAAAATTTAGTTATTTTATTTAAATGAAAATAATGCTTTACAACGAATAGGTAATGACTAACAATGGCGTCGCTCTGTTGTTCAGAGTTATTAAATGAAACATCCAGTTGTAAAGTAAAGCCCTCAGAATTCCTTCGTTATTGTCGTGTCCTCAGTGTTTCCCTTAGCTTCATAGATACATTAAATAATTCAAGCTCTCAGCGCATCGCATTATTCTTGCGATTAATTTTTATTTTATATAAGGGACACAACATGTCTAACAAAACAAACGGCGTAGTAAAATGGTTTAACGAAGAGAAAGGTTTTGGTTTCCTAACTCAAGACAACGGCGGTGCTGACGTATTCGTTCACTTCCGTGCAATCGCTTCTGAAGGTTTCAAGACTCTTAAGGAAGGCCAACAAGTGTCTTTCGAAGTAGAGCAAGGCCAAAAAGGTCTTCAAGCTGCAAACGTTGTAGCTCTATAAGATTTAAGTAGACGCAAGTGGTCGATGACTGCTTGCGTCACTTTCCCCATACCTAAGTTTATATTTATATCACCTCGCGAAAATATTCAACATTCCCCTCATACTCCTTGTATTTGTCGTTACGTTTCTTATTTACCTCGTTTTTATAAATAAAATTATTAATGCATATCATTAGTAGTATTTTAAAATACTGCGGATTCGTTATATCTAACGAAAATAAATAAGGAATAAATATGTCTCGCTCTGTAGGACGTAAGCTTTTTTGGTTTCAGCAAAATAGACAAAATCAAACAATTAATAAGAAGTAGGAGTAATATGAATATTACATTTAATTTGTTTAAAGATAATCTCTCTTGGAGCGGTGTTATACATCAACTCAATAGCGATATTTTAAAGCGCCATGTGCTTGTTAATGGCAATGTGGGCTCAGTTGAGATGAGATTTTCGTACTGTGAAGCAACATCAACAGGTAGCATTACTGATCAGCACGATGATGTTTTAGGCGAGTTTAGCATTTTAGCGTAATACAGAGCATTCTGATGCTCAGCTTAGATCCTTAAGTGACGATCCCCCAGATTTCTACCAATCTAATCTCTTTCCTTTAGCGTTACGCCACTCAATACCACTGAACCTTTGTTAGAACAACAATAAAAATCACGACACAAAGAACCGTAATTGGCGCTTCATCAGCGCTCGCCATGGTATTCGCAATTTGCTGATTGTTTACTTAAGCTTGTTTTATTATTCTTGTAGATTAGTAACTTAACTGCCATCAATCTTACTTAAATACATAGCGTTATGAGCTACAATAAGAGAAGGCAACATACGTTAACAATTATTTAGGCGACTTTTTCTCCAATAATGTTACATTTTTAATGTCTTATACCAATATATAACGTACCAAGAATGCTTAACCTTAGGTTTAAGCTTTAATAGGTGGAACCATTACATGCAAGAAAACTACAAAATTTTAGTGGTCGATGACGATGCTCGTTTACGTGCATTGCTAGAACGCTATCTGTCAGAGCAAGGCTTTCAAGTGCGTAGCGTGGCAAACAGTGAGCAGATGGACCGCCTGTTAACCCGTGAAAATTTTCACTTGATGGTATTGGATTTAATGTTACCGGGCGAAGACGGTCTATCGATCTGTCGTCGTCTACGAAACGCAAACAACTCGCTGCCTATCCTAATGCTGACGGCAAAGGGGGACGAAGTGGATCGCATTGTGGGTTTGGAAGTGGGGGCTGATGATTACCTGCCAAAACCATTTAACCCGCGTGAACTGCTTGCTCGTATCAAAGCGGTAATGCGCCGCCAAGTGATTGAAGCTCCGGGCGCGCCAAGCACAGAAGAGTCTGTGGTTGAGTTTGGTGAGTTCCGCCTGAACCTAGGTACGCGTGAAATGTTCCGTGGTGAAGAGCCTATGCCTTTAACTTCTGGTGAATTTGCAGTGCTTAAGTCACTGGTGACTAACGCTCGTGAGCCAATGTCTCGCGATAAGCTAATGAACATGGCTCGTGGTCGTGAATACTCAGCGATGGAGCGTTCTATCGATGTTCAGATTTCACGTCTGCGTCGTCTTGTTGAAGAAGATCCAAGTAAACCTCGCTACATCCAAACGGTGTGGGGCTTGGGTTATGTATTCGTTCCAGATGGCAAAGCTGTCTAATCTAGCTCTATAAGAGCCAAAGCAGCTTTATCGATTCTGTGAATCAGAATTCTTTATTTACGGGCCATCTCATTAATATGTGATGGCCCGTTTTGTATTCAGCACAATGGTTTAGAGTTATAGTTTCACTATGTCTCTGTTTCTTCATCCCTCATTTTAGGTCTTCTATGCGCATACGTAGCTCCTTTACTCAGTCGATAGTGCTCTTCTTAACCTTGCTGGTTGCTAGCCAAGTTTTTTCTTATTACGCCGTGTTCAACTATGCCTTGATGCCAAGTTTACAGCAGTTCAATAAGATTCTGGCTCACGAGTTAAACCTAGTATTGGATCAAGGCAGCGATATCGAAATCGATGCGCCACTGCGCCAGCGTGTGCTTGAGCAGCTTGGGGTAACCGTTCACGCCAAAGACAGCGAAGCGTCGGGTGAGTATTACCATGCGATGGCGATTGACCTGATGAGTGAGGAAATGACCAAAGAGCTTGGCTCTGAAACGGAAGTTCGGCTGATTCTAGGCAAAGAGAGTTATGTGCTGTGGATGGACATCGATCAGTTGCCTAATTCATTGATTCGTATTCCTCTATCTGAGTTGCAAGAAGAGGATTTTGCGCCTCTATTCCGTAATAGCTTGATCATGGCGATGTTGATTGTTGCTGGTGGTTGGTTGTTTATCCGATTACAAAACCGTCCGCTGATCGCGCTAGAGAAAGCGGCGCAAGGGGTTGGGCGTGGCGACATTCCACCACCACTTCCGGTGCAAGGTGCGCAAGAGATTCGTTCGGTGACTCGAGCCTTTAATCAGATGTCGAAAGGCATTCAAGAACTCGAAGAAGATAGAGCCTTGCTGATGGCCGGTATCAGTCATGACTTGCGTACGCCACTTACCCGTATTCGTTTGGCGACTGAAATGATGTCGCCAGAAGACAGCTACTTGGCGGAAGGGATCATCAGTGATACCGAAGAGTGTAACGAGATCATCAGCCAGTTTATGGATTACCTAAAGCCAGTCGATCGAGATTCATTCCAAGCGGTATTTGTCGATGATATTGCCCGTGAAGTTTCCAGTTCAGAGGGTGGCTACGAGATCCAGATTGAAACCGACATTCCGGAAGCAATGAAACCTGCATTAGGTAACCCGATTGCGATGAAGCGTGCCGTGAGTAACCTGGTGGTCAATGCCCTGCGTTACGGCAATGGTTGGGTGAAGGTTTCTACGGGGATGACGGCCGACAATAAGCTTGCTTGGGTAACCGTTGAAGATAATGGCCCAGGGATCCCGCAAGACCAAGTAGGTAAGTTGTTTGAACCGTTCACGCGTGGTGATACCGCTCGTGGCAGTGAAGGTACCGGCTTAGGCTTGGCGATTGTGAAACGTATTGTCAGTCAGCACCAAGGTGCTGTCGTGGTTAATAACCGCAGTGAAGGTGGCTTAAAAGCGCAGATCAGTTTTCCTGTGAAGCCTTAATTACTATTGGGAGTTGGGGAGCTGTATAGAGATCCCCGACTCGGTCATTCTTCCCTCTCGGGGATGACGAATTGCTAACCATGGACTTTGATGATGAAAGTTTACTTTGATCGTCATTCCCTATCGTGAGGAACTAGCGAATAGGGAATCTCGCTCTTGCTTGATGAAAGTAACGCACACTAAAAAGGCTTCCTCAAGGAAGCCTTTTTACGTTTGAATGCGGTCTCAGTGTTAACTACGCCTTAGAGTAAACATCGCGCTCGCCTAGCCAACGATTGATGATCGCCTTGGCATTGTCTGGATAGCTATCGTGAATATGACGTGCGATACGCTGAACTTCAGGTATCAAGCGTTGGTCACGGACTAAATCGGCAATCTTGAAATCAGCCAAGCCTGTCTGCTTGGTACCAAGCAACTCACCGGGCCCACGAATCTCTAGATCTCGCTGAGCAATAACAAAGCCATCGTTACTTTCACGCAGCACCCCTAAGCGCTTCTGAGCGGTTTTAGACAGTGGAGAGTGATACAGCAGTACACAATGGCTCGCGACCGAACCTCGGCCAACACGACCACGCAGTTGGTGCAGTTGTGCTAGGCCGAGACGCTCTGGGTTCTCGATGATCATTAAGCTCGAATTCGGTACATCTACACCGACTTCGATAACGGTTGTCGCAACCAATAGATGCAGTTTGTTCTCTTTGAACTCTTTCATCACCGCTTGTTTTTCGGCGGGCTTCATTCGGCCATGAACCAAACCGATTTTTACCTCAGGCAGTGTGCGTTGCAGCTCTTCTGCGGTGTCGGCAGCGGCTTGTGCTTCTAATACTTCCGACTCATCAATCAGCGTACATACCCAATAGGCTTGTTTACCTTCATTGAGACACGCATTACGCACGCGCTCAACAATATCATCACGTTTGGTATCAGGTATTGCTACGGTTTGAATCGGAGTTCGTCCCGGTGGCAGCTCATCAATAATCGAGGTTTCAAGATCGGCATACGCGGTCATTGCTAGCGTTCGCGGAATTGGGGTTGCAGTCATTACCAGCTGGTGAGGGTAATAACCCTGCTTAGCCCCTTTTTCACGCAGCTCTAATCGCTGGTGGACGCCAAATCGGTGTTGCTCATCAATGATCACTAAGCCAAGGTTGTGAAATTCCACATGCTCTTGGAACAGCGCATGAGTTCCCACCACCATTTTCGCTTCGCCGCTGGCAATTCGTGTCAGTTCGGTTTCGCGAGCTTTGCCTTTGAGTTTACCTGCTAGCCACCCAACTTGAATGCCCATTGCTTCAAACCAGTTGGCAAAATTAATCGCGTGTTGTTCTGCTAATAATTCTGTAGGTGCCATCAGCGCCACTTGTTGGCCATGTTCTAGTGCGCGAACCGCAGCTAAAGCAGCGACTAAGGTTTTACCTGATCCCACATCACCTTGCACTAAACGCATCATAGGGTGCGGCTTTTCTAGATCAGCCTCGATCTCTTTGGTGACCCGTGCTTGTGCATTGGTTGGTGAAAACGGCAGCTGAGCCAACAGCTTATCTTTCAGAGTATTTACTGGAGGAAATGGCATTGCTTTGTCTTGCTGTCCTTTACTACGAACAGACAGCATTGACAGGTTTTGAGCCAGTAGCTCTTCCATAATCAGACGCAGTTGCGCGGGGTGTTTACCTTCATCAAACAGCTCTAGGTCAATGCCCGGAGGTGGCCTGTGAATGGTATGCAAAGCTTGTGCGAGGGTAATTTGGTGGTCGTATAAACCTGATGGCAAAAGCTCATTAACCGCGGCCTTGTCGATTAACTCTAGAGCTTGATCGGTAAGGTTACGCAGCGTGACTTGCCTTAGCCCCTCGGTGGTTGGATACACTGGAGTGAGGTTGGCTTCAACATCTGGCTGTTGCCTAGGAGCAAAGAATTTATAGTCTGGGTGGACAATCTCAAGCCCCATATTGCCGCGCTTGATCTCACCGTAGGCATGCACTTGTTTGCCTTCGGCAAAGTTGTTCTTCATACCAGCGGTGAAGTTGAAAAAGCGTAGAGTAATGGTGCCGTTACCATCACTGATTTTTACCGCCAACATCTTACGTTTACCGAAAATGGTATCGACGTGCATCACCTTGCCTTGCACTGCAGCCCAAAGGCCAGCGTGCAGTTTTACGATTGGATAGATACGCGTTCTATCTTCATAGCGCAAAGGCAGATGAAACAGTAGGTCTTGTACATTGTTAAGCCCAACCTTTTCCAGTTTCTCTGCGACTTTTGCGCCGACTCCAGATAAAGAGTTGAGAGGGATAGCAGATAAAAGCTGTGACATAACAAGGCTCATAAACGTAAGAGATAATCTATTCAAGCATTTTACTGGATTTTTGTACAGGATAAAGCTTAAGAGCTGATGCGAGATGAGGGTAAACGAGATGCGAAGAAATTAAGAGCAGCAGAGTTGGTTCGAGATGTGAGTAAACTGGGTTCGAAAAGAATAGGGCAATACAAAAAATTAAAGCAGACTCGAAATACGAATTACTGAGTGGTGAAAAGCTTTTGCTCTTCGAATCTCGATACTCGTACCTCTCATCTGCTTTTTAATCTGTTTCCGGATCTAGTTCTTACGACGTCTTACTTTCAGCGCGTGTGGCATCACACGTAGCTTCTTCATAATGCTTGCAAGGTGAACACGATCTTTGGTGGTCAGCAAGATAGTCACTGTGTACAGGCGTCCGTCACGTTCTTCGGTTGAAATACCGTGAATGTTAGAGCCAGTCTTTGAGATAACGTTCGTTAACTCAGCTAGTGCACCTTGATGGTTCTGCAGATCGATCTGAAGTTCAGCTGTGAACTCTTGATCGTAATCGTTAGACCATTCAACTGCCATGTATTTGTCTGGCTCTTTTTGGTAGCCACGAACGTTTGGACACGTTTCGCGGTGAACCACAAGGCCACGACCTGGGGATACATGGGCAATGATGTGATCGCCTGGGATCGGGTGACAACAATTTGCAAAAGTCAGTAGTAGACCTTCAGCACCACGAATAGGCAATTTCTTCCTTGGTGTGTCGCTGTTGTTTACCACTTCAGTCAGTTCGTCAGCATCACCTAATAGGCGACGAGCAATCACGATACTCATCAGCTCACCAAGGCCAATCGATGCTAGTAAGTCTTCAATGCTGTCTAGACGAAGATCAGACAAGACATGCTCGAGATTCTCTTGGCCAATATCGGCAATAGAGTGTTCACCAAGTGCGTGATTCAGTAGACGACGACCAAGCGTAATCGACTCTTCACGACGCATTGTCTTCAGAACCTGACGGATCTTAGTACGAGCACGTGAGGTCACTACGTAGTTGAGCCATGCTGCATTTGGACGTGCGCCCGGAGCACTGATGATCTCAATCGTTTGACCGTTCTTAAGCGATTTGCTGAGTGGGTAAGGGTTCATGTCGACACGAGCACCTACACACATGTTGCCAACATCGGTATGCACCGCGTAAGCAAAATCGACCGCTGTTGCGCCTGCAGGAAGTTCGACAATGCGACCCTTCGGCGTGAACACGAAGATCTCATCTGGGAACAGATCAGATTTAACGTTTTCAATGAATTCGAATGAGTTACCCGCGCTTTGTTGCAGCTCAAGTAAGCTCTGCATCCAACGTTGTGCTTTAACCTGTGCGGTTGTCCCATTGCTACTGCGTGAGCCACTGCCTTTATAAGACCAGTGCGCCGCGACACCTTTGTCGGCCATTTGCTCCATATCTTCGGTACGGATCTGAACCTCTACAGGTACCCCGTGAGGGCCGATCATTGACGTATGCAGAGATTGGTAGCCGTTGGCTTTTGGTACCGCAATGTAATCTTTCATGCGGCCCGGACGTGGCTTGTATAAGCTGTGAGCCTGACCAAGTGCGCGATAACAAGTATCTGGGGTATCAACCACTACGCGGAAAGCGTAGATGTCCATAATGGTGTGAAAGCGCTGTTCTTTGGTTTTCATCTTGTTATAGATTGAGAACAAGTTCTTTTCACGCCCCACGACGCGAGCAGACAAACCGACCTCTTCAAGACGACCTTCAATTTCGCTATGGATACGTTGGATCATTTCCTTACGGTTACCACGCGCAGCTTTCACTACGTTTCTGAGTACGCGATAACGGTTAGGGTAGAGGGCTTCGAAGCCCAACTCTTCTAGTTCGGTCTTGATGTTATGAATACCAAGACGGTGAGCTAGCGGAGAATAGATCTCTAGGGTTTCACGAGCAATACGACGCTTTTTGTCAGGACGAAGTGCCCCAAGCGTGCGCATGTTGTGAGTACGGTCAGCTAATTTGATCAAGATAACGCGGATGTCTTGCACCATGGCGAGAACCATCTTACGGAAGTTCTCTGCTTGCGCTTCTTTGCGATCACGAAATTTAAGCTTATCCAGCTTAGATACACCATCAACCAGTTCAGCAACGGTATTGCCGAATTGAGCTTCTAGCTCCTCTTTTGTAACTTCAGTATCTTCAATTACATCGTGGAGTAGGGCAGCTTGCAGGGTTTCGATATCCAGACGCATTTCTGCCAGGATTCTTGAAACAGCAACAGGATGGATTATGTATGGTTCACCCGTTGAACGGGTTTGCCCTTCATGGGCATTTCTCGCTACCACATAAGATTGACGCAGAGCCTCAATTTGAGGCTCTGTTAGGTATTCTTGGGCAACGTCTTTGAGGCTATCGAATAGATACAAATTAAAGGCCCGGAAGGTTAATTAGTTCGAATGACGTTCTTAACGAGTGTGAGCGATGCTGCTTACTGCTGCAAGTTCAGCCGCTTCTTGCTCTTGTTGCTCTTGACGCTCACGAGCATCTAGTACGTCTTTAGTGATAAGACCTTCTTCGATTTCGCGAAGAGCGATAACCGTTGGCTTATCGTTTTCTTCAGGCACTAGTGAATCTTTGCCGCCAGTTTGCATTTGACGTGCGCGGCGAGCCGCAATAAGAACTAGGTCGAAACGGTTGCCAACTTTTTCAACAGCGTCTTGAACAGTTACGCGTGCCATGAGGACTCCAAATAGTAATTAACTAATAAATTTTTGATGACGAGAAAGTATACAAGTTTAACTAGAGACTTTCTAGCTCACCGTATACTTATCTCAGTGGAAAATCTAGGGGATCTAGATTATTCCGCCAATAAAGCAGTAAGCATGCCGCTGTATTTAGCTGCTTGCTTATCTTCTTTTAAGCGCTCCGCACGAATGATTGCTCTGAAGTCCATTAAGGCTGCATCAAAGTCATCATTCACGATCACATAATCATATTCTGCATAGTGAGAAATCTCTGATTTTGCTTCGCTCATGCGTTTCGCAATAACTTCGTCGCTATCTTGACCGCGAACATTCAAACGGCGCTCTAGTTCACCATTTGATGGTGGAAGAATGAAGACACTCTTCGCTTGAGGCATTTGTTCACGGATCTGACGAGCACCTTGCCAGTCGATATCTAGGAATACATCGATACCGCGGTTTAGGTTTTCTTCAATCCAAACACGTGAAGTACCGTAGTAGTTGCCGAATACTTCAGCATACTCTAGGAACTCATTCTTCTTGATGAGATCTTCAAAGTGATGTTTCTCTACAAAGTGGTAGTGAACACCATTTTCTTCACCAGGGCGCATACCGCGAGTGGTGTGTGAAACAGATACCTTCATTGCGTAGGTTGGATTGGTTTCCAGCATTGCTGAGATCAAGCTCGATTTACCTGCGCCACTAGGTGCAGATACGATGTAAAGAGTACCTATGCCCATCTGTATATTTCCACTGTTGGTTGGATTGAGTGAAGGCGATAAACCGACACTATAAAAGATAGCACTGACTCTAATTGTTGTTTCGCTGGTTGCATCTATTAAAGGGGTAACGAGTAAAATTAATAGAGGTAACTGGTGAAAATTAGGCCAGAAAAATGGAGGCGAAGAGTAGCATATTTAGATGATTGAGAACAACTGGCTTGATCGTTATTTATTCTTAAATGATCTTTCGACTGATCTTCATATAAATGCAATGACCTATCATGTTTAGTTTTTTATGTGATCTGAACAAAATTTGTTGAAGTTTTAATCTCAATCCTTACAATCCGCGCAAACGATTAAATGCTGTATATATCTAGTGATATGGACTAGATGTTTCTACTACCGAGCCTACCTTGGTGACTACAGTTTTTAGTGTAGAGACCCCTCTATTCTCACAGCATTTGAATCTCAAATTTTTTAATTTATTACATAGGTTTTGTTGTGAATACCGACTCCACCCTGAAAGCCCAGAAAACATCTGGTTCGCTTGACACCATGTTCAAACTCTCAGAGAGAAAGACCACGATCAGCACTGAGCTATATGCAGGTTTTATTACCTTCTTAGCGATGAGCTACATCTTGGCGGTTAACCCAGCGATTTTAGGTGGCATCCCAGGAATGGACAAAGGTGCAGTATTTACGGCAACCGCTCTTTCTGCGGCTATCGCAACGCTTATCATGGGCATTTGGGGTAACTACCCCGTGATGCTGGCTCCGGGCATGAGCATGAACGGATTCTTCAAAGGCCTACTGTTAAGTGGTTCTGTGGCGGTACTTTGGAATGAAGCGCTATTTGGCATCTTCCTATCGGGTATCCTTTATCTCGCTTTCTCATTGACCAATATTCGTAAGTCGATGATTGAATCTATTCCTGAAGATTTGAAGCTGGCGATTACCGTGTCTCTTGGTTTGTTCATTGCTTTCTTAGGCCTTAAGAATGCAGGCATCATCGTGTCTAACCCGTTCGTACTGGTTGGCTTAGGTGACATCTCTGATCCACAAGTGGTCATCGCTTACGTGAGTATCTTCATCGCTCTGGGCTGTATGGTTCGTGACATTAAGCTGGCCACGTTTATCTCGTTTGTATCAGCGATTGCATTGACGATTCTGGCTGATGTGTTCTTAGGTACATCAAACGCGCCAATCCCTGATCAATTTGTTTCTATGCCACCAAGCATGGCGGGCAGCTTCGGTGCGATCTTTGATTTCTCAGCTTTCACCCCTGAGAAAATGTTCGACCTACTGTTCATCGTACTTATCTTCCTGATTGTCGATTTCTTCGATGGTTTGAGCACGATTGTTGGTGTTGGTCGTGATGCGGGTATCATCGACAAAGATGGCAAGGTACCAAATGCAAAATCGGCTTTAGTTGCTGATGCGGGCGGTACGGTGATTGGTTCAATTCTAGGTACGACATCGATTACCGCTTTCTCTGAATCTGGTATTGCTTCTTCTCAAGGAGCGAAGACGGGTTTAGCAGCGGTGATGGTGGCTGGCTTATTCCTTGTTTCTCTATTCCTATACCCAATCTTCTCTATCTTCTCGGCGGCAATGGTTGCGCCGGCGATGGTCGTGGTGGGTATCTACATGGTTGGCCGTCTTGGTCAGATTAACTGGGAAAAGAAAGAGTCTCGCATTGCGGCTTTCTTCACCATCATGTTCACTGTTTTAAGCTTCTCTCCAGCAAACGGTATGGCGATGGGCTTCATCAGCTACGCATTTACGATGGTTGTCGCGGGTAAGCGCAAAGAAGTTCATCCTCTTATCTACGGACTGTGTGTGGTGTTCTTAACTTACTTGATTCTGCTATAAGCTTAACTAGTGAATAGTCGTTAGTAAGTAAAAGACAGACAGATGGCTCTGCAGTGAATGTGGGGCCATTTTTGTATCTGTTGCTTGTTTAGCTCACGTTTAATTGATGGCGTTATCCTAAACTTGAGAGTACGCGACTTATATTGATGCATGCTATTGTAGAGACTGGATTAATTATTTTTTGAAGAGTGACTATGCCTTCTAACTTACCTAAATCTTTTAGTAAGCCGTTTTTAAAAGTATTCCACATTATGGAAGCGGTATTGCTGGTGGCGATCACGCTCGCGACCTTGTTTGCGATGGTCGAAGAGTTCATGCATGTCTTCGCTGAACGCCGAGTACAACTAACCGATATTCTACTGATGTTTATCTATTTAGAAGTGTTGGCCATGGTTCAGCAGTTTGTGATGAACGGTAAGATCCCAGTGCGATATCCGATCTACATCGCGATGATGGCGATTGCTCGTTACATCACTTTAGGTATGAAAGAGTTAGATGCAGTACTCATCGTTTGGTTGTCTGTCGCTGCATTTATTCTAGCCGCAGCCACACTGTTAATTCGAGTGGGGCACCATTACTGGCCATACGTTGATCTAAGAACCAAGCAGCCGGACGAGTAAATCAATCAGGTTGTAAGCTAACTTAGAGCCCAGCCATGTTGCTGGGTTTTTTATTACCCCAGTTTGAGTCAATAAGACTAAGTAGAGTCTTATTGTTATCTAAATTGTAAGGGTCACTATGACTCTTATTGTTGTTTTCTCATTGCTGTATAAGGGTTTATTTCTTGGCATGAATGTTGATTAGTAAGTATTAGACTCATATAAGGAACACGCTATGCATTTTGAAAGCACCCATTATAAACCTGAAATTTTCTCCGAAAAGGTTGCACTTCTTGTTACTCGGCTTCTCAAAAAGACACTTAACTTGTTTTATGGAAAACACTTAGCCAAACGAGCGATGTTGTTGGAAACCATAGCTGCTGTTCCGGGTATGGTAGCGGGAGTGTTTAACCACCTCAAAGCTCTGCGCCGCATGAAAGACGACGGTGGTTGGATCAAAGAGTTACTGGACGAAGCGGATAATGAACGGATGCACTTAATGATTTTCCTTACCGTTACCAAGCCGTCCATTATAGAACGCATTTTAGTGATGCTATTACAGTTCATCTTTTTACTTATCTATGGCGTGATCTACTTAGTTTCATCTAAAACGGCACATAGGATCGTTGGTTATTTCGAAGAGGAAGCCTGCAACAGTTACTCTGAATATATCTCGAAAATTCAAGATGGCACGTTGCCCAATCATCCCGCGCCTGAGATTGCGATTAAATACTATCGCTTACCCGAGAATGCCATGTTTTTGGATGTGCTTTTCTGCATAAGAGAAGATGAAGCGAAACATCGAGATAAGAATCACGATATTGCTGATCTCTATAAAACCCAAGACTTACCCGATCACCAGTGTTAATCATCAAAAGACCGAATTATGACAAATAAAGCTCAACAACCAGAAAATAGAGTCGTCTTAATTACCTTCAAGCTCTGGGATGGGGTTGAGCTTTTCTGTGGATTCGAGAAATACGGTCTTACCTGATGGTGAGCGCTTTAGGGTGCGTACTATGAGTAAATTTTTTGAGATCAAAGTCTTATAAATTAAGCTCTGCGGTGTAGCAGGGCTTTAATAAAAGCTAACTGAACAAAAAAGCATCAATTTTTTCAAATAAAGCTTTACAACCCGGCCCAGATCACCAAGAATGGCGTCGCTCTGTTTTCAGAGTTATTAAATGAAACATCCAGTTGTAAAGTAAAACCCTTAGTATTGCTTCATTGTTATTCTCAGTGTTTCCCTTGGCTTCATAGATACATTAAATAATTCAAGCTTTCAGCGCATCGCACTTTTGGCGATTAATTTTTTATTTTTATATAAGGGACACATCATGTCTAACAAAACAAACGGCGTAGTAAAATGGTTTAACGAAGAGAAAGGTTTCGGTTTCCTAACTCAAGACAACGGCGGCGCTGACGTATTCGTTCACTTCCGTGCTATCGCATCTGAAGGTTTCAAGACTCTTAAAGAAGGCCAACAAGTGTCTTTCGAAGTAGAGCAAGGCCAAAAAGGTCTTCAAGCTGCAAACGTTGTAGCTCTATAAGATTTTAAGTCGGCGCAAGTTGCAATAGTAACTTGCGCCACTTTCCCCTTTAAACACCCCCCCTTAGCTTTCTCGAAATACCCCCACTTCTTATTATATTTAATCTCTATTTTTCTATTACCCCTAGTAATGTGAATGGCGCGACTACTATTGCTTATAGTTAGTTACATAGAATTAAAAAGTTCGTTATTTTTATTCCTTGTCTGAAAACCTTTGCTCAGGATTGGCGTCGCTATGTCTGAGTTCATCGAGTTTCATTCCTTAAAAAACAGATTTACCTGCTCGTCGTTGATGAGTAAAGTTATGTAAAGCTCTAACAGAGTCATTGTTTAGTGCTTTTAATCTCGCTATCTTGAACTCACAGTTTTTATAGGGTTCGAGATGCAAAGCCATTACACATCCACAATTTGTATGCTGCTCATTGTGCTGATAGCGACAGTGCTATCTATTGATGTCGCTCGCTCCGAAGTTTCCCCTAGCTACCCTATAGAGCAACAAAGTTCCGTTACTTTTCAGCTTATCGAGCTCGATACTTGCTACACAGCCCCTACCATTACCCAAAAACCAGCTCAAGGTTGCTGCAAGCCGGGTGGTTCATGTTTTGAAAAGCAGTGTTGTGTTCATCTGCCATCAATGGGTAGTGCACTATTGGGTGTAGGTTTACACCTATCTCCTCCTCCGCTATATACGTATAACACCACACCTTATGTAGCTCTTTATTCCAATGCTGATAGCCGTTCACGCTATCGCCCCCCAATTTTTCAATCTTAATTCCTCTGCGATAACTCGCATCAATTTATCTACACGATCTCTGTGTATTTAAACATTTTGTGTAAATAGCCTGCTATTTGCACTGGATTGTTATGGAAATAAGATTATGAACTTTACATTAATGACTAAGGTGCTTGCCTGCGTGGCAGCTCTCTCTATCACGCTTTTTACATCCCTCCCTAAAAGCACGTTGCTAGGAGGTTCTCATGACGCATAGAACGTTGACTGCATTGCTATTTTCTTCAGTGTGCTTGATTTGGGGTACAACGTGGTTGGCTATGGAGATTGCAGTGGAGAGCATTCCACCGATTTTTGCTACTGGACTACGCTTTCTGATTGCTGCACCAATACTGGTCATGTTGGCCAAGCACTTGAAGCAGCCGCTGTTTTTCCCTAAAGGGCAGCAGTACTGGATGTTGGTGGTCGCGGTTTTCTACTTTGCGATTCCGTTTACCTTGATGATCTTTGGTGAGCAATACATATCGTCTGGCTTGGCATCAATCATTTTCGCCAATATGCCGATCGCAGTGATGGTGATGTCTAGACTGTTTTTAGGGTTGAGGTTAACCAATATACAGCTGGCGGGCTTATTCACCGCGGTACTGAGTCTGATTTTAATTTTGTCTACTGAGATGAGTCTCGGTGGGCAAGACTACTTACTGGGTTTTGGGGCTCTTGGAGGAGCTGTGGCTATTCACGCTGTGATGTATGTTTTGGTCGAGAAGTTCTGTAAAGGTGTACCAGTTTTAACCTACAACGCAGTACCGAGTCTTATCGCTTCGATCTGTTTATTGCTGGTTTCATTGGTCGTCGAGCAGCCTGATATTACGGGCTATTCAAGAGAAGCGATTGGAGCGGTAGTGTACCTAGGGTTGTTTGCGAGTGTCGGCGGAATTGTGGCTTACTTTAAGCTAGGACAAGTATCGAGCCCATTTACAGCATCCATCTGTTTTCTGTTCTTCCCGCTAATCGCACTGACCCTATCTACCTGGTTTGCTGGGAACAGTATATCGATGGTTTCAGTGTTACTGATGATCCCACTACTGGGGGGAATCTTAGTCACCAAAGCTGACCCTAAGTTGTGGAAAAGAGTACGTAAGCTTAAGCATGCTTTATAGGTAGATTGTTTAACCTAAAAAAAAGCCTCTGAATGTTCAGAGGCTTTAAGGGCAATCTTGTTAATCCAGATTATTCAATGTTCTGAATTTGCTCACGCATCTGTTCGATAAGAACCTTAAGCTCTACGCCCGATGCTGTGATGTCTGTACTGATAGACTTAGACGCTAGCGTGTTTGACTCACGGTTGAACTCTTGCATCATGAAGTCAAGCTTACGGCCACAAGCACCACCTTTCTTCAGTACTACATTCGCTTCTTTCACGTGAGAGTCTAGACGGTCTAGCTCTTCTGCTACGTCTGACTTCTGTGCGAGTAGGATAAGCTCTTGTTCAACACGAGAACCTTCAAGTTCAATTTTCGCATCTTCAAATTTGGTAAGAAGACGCTCACGTTGCCACTCTAGGATTTCAGGCATGCGTGCACGAACTTTCACGACTTCTTCAGTGATTGCATCTAAGCGCTGTACGATTAGCGCCTTCATGTTTTCGCCTTCACGAGCACGAGCATCAATGAATTCTGCGATTGCATCGTTGAAGGCTTCAAGTAGGTCTTTGTTGATGGCATCCATGTCTTGCTCTGGCGTTTCCATCACGCCAGGCCAGTTCATTACTTGGAATGGGTTCAAACGGCTGTCTTCGCCAGTCATCGTCATTACTTGGTTCGCAGCATTAATTACTTGCTGAGCCAAACCTTCATTAATGCTTAGTTCGCCCTTTGCAGCAGGGTTTGCTTCAAAGCGCAGGTTACATTCAACCTTGCCGCGCGCTAGACGCTTGCGGAAACGCTCACGCAAGATTGGTTCTAAACCACGGAACTGTTCAGGCATACGGAAGTAAGTTTCTAGGTAGCGCTGGTTTACACTACGGATTTCCCATACTGCTGTACCCCAATCGCCTTTTACTTCTTTGCGTGCATACGCGGTCATACTATAAATCATCGAATTTTCCTGTCTTTTATCATTCTGAAAATAACGCGCACGCATAGTATCACGATATGGTGTGCTCCCGAAGCTTGTCGCCTTTCATGATGGATAGCTTTGCATGATAAACTGCTATATAATCTTGCCCCAATCAAAACTGTCTCACCCCTTTCTTAGGTGATGCACTCTTTCGATAGTAAATCACTTCAGACTGTTAATAAGGTAGATACCAATGCGTCCAAATGACCGCGCTGTAGATCAAATTCGTCCAATTAAAATTACTCGTAACTACACAGCTTATGCTGAAGGTTCTGTATTAGTTGAGTTCGGCAACACTAAAGTTCTATGTAATGCGACGGTAGAAGAAAACGTACCGCGTTGGTTAAAAGGCCAAGGAAAGGGTTGGGTAACCGCTGAATATGGCATGCTGCCACGTGCAACGCACACTCGTAACCGTCGTGAAGCGGCGAGCGGCAAGCAAGGCGGTCGTACGATGGAAATCCAACGTTTGATCGCTCGTAGCCTACGTGCTGTTGTTGACCTGAAAGTAATGGGTGAAATCATGATCACTGTCGATTGTGATGTTATCCAAGCAGACGGCGGTACTCGTACTGCTTCTATCTCAGGTGCAAGCGTTGCAATGGCTGATGCTATCAACAGCTTACTAGCAAGCGGTAAACTGAAAAAGAACCCAATGAAAGGCCACGTAGCGGCAGTTTCAGTGGGCATCGTTGGTGCACAAGCACTGTGTGACCTTGAGTATGTTGAAGACTCAGCAGCCGATACCGACATGAACGTTGTAATGACGGAAGACGGTAAGATGATTGAGATTCAAGGTACTGCAGAGGGCGAACCGTTCAGCCACGAAGAGCTGATGCAGCTTTTAGCCCTAGCGAATAAGGGCATTACCGATATCGTCGAAGCGCAGAAAGCTGCGTTGGCCGACTAGTTTCTAGATAGCTCCCAAATCGGGGGCTATTTTTTTGTCTGTAAAATCCGAAAGGGTGGTGCAGAGCGTAAGTTAAGTTTTATTGAATAAACGTAGAGGAAGAACATGAAAGCATATCAACGTGAATTTATTGAATTTGCACTAGAGAAAGAAGTACTTAAGTTTGGTGAGTTTACTTTAAAGTCTGGCCGTAAGAGCCCTTACTTCTTCAATGCTGGATTGTTTAATACAGGTCGTGACCTAGCACGCTTAGGTCGCTTCTACGCAGCAGCATTAGCTGATTCAGGTATTGAGTTTGATGTACTATTTGGCCCTGCATACAAAGGTATCCCAATCGCAACAACAACTGCGGTTGCACTCGCGGATCACCACGATGTGGACACGCCTTACTGCTTCAACCGTAAAGAAGCGAAAAACCACGGTGAAGGTGGCAACCTAGTGGGTAGCGAACTTGAAGGTCGCATCATGCTAGTGGATGACGTGATCACTGCAGGTACTGCGATTCGTGAATCGATGGAAATCATCCAAGCAAACGGCGCTGACTTAGCGGGTGTTCTTGTTGCGATCGACCGCCAAGAGAAGGGCAAAGGCGAATTGTCTGCAATTCAGGAAGTAGAGCGAGACTTCGGTTGTGCGATTATCTCAATCGTTAGCCTGACAGACCTGGTGACTTTCCTTGAAGAGAAAGGCACCGACGCAGCGCACCTAGAATCTGTAAAAGCGTACCGCGCTCAATATGGTATCTAATGCCTGAAGCTCTGAACCTGATGGTTTAGCTCCCTAGGTTTAGAATTTCAAAAAGGAAAGGCCCGAGAGATGAATATCTTTCGGGCCTTTTTTTAACTGAAATTTTTTGGGACTGAGCTGCTTTCTTATCTGAAGATAGGCGCTTATTTGTAACGAATGCCGCGTTCAACTTCTGGATCTTCCATAGTCTTGAAGCGCTTGTGTAGCCACATCCACTGCTCTGGCGCTCGTAAGATGATCTTCTCAAGATAGCTGTTCATATAAGTTGCAGCTGCTGTTTCATCTTTCTGCGGATAGTTTTCTTCGATTGACTCATCAGCCATGATTTCATATTTGCCGTCGGCATTTCTAAAGCCTGAACCCGGAACAAGGGCACATCGGCTAGTGTAAGCCAGAATACTGGTGCCTGTTGTGGTACACGCATCAGGTACTGCGAAGAAAGGTACAAACACAGACTTGTTACGGCCGTAATCATGATCCGGCAGGTAAAAAAGGATCTCACCCTGACGCAGGATTCGAATCATACGTTTTACGTCTTTACGGTGAATCAGGCGATTACCATTTTGAGTACGGCCACGGTATTGAATGAATTCATAAGCCGGGTTGTTGTGCGGACGATAAACACCTAACCCAGAAATACCAAGTACCGCCATTGCTCGCGCGGTGATCTCTAGGTTCAAGGCATGCACACAACATAGTAGAACACCTTTACCGTTGGCTTTGTGTGTACGCAGCGTTTGGGTGTCTTTATCCACTAGGATTCTTTTGAAGCGCCACGTTGGCCAAAACCAGGTAATACCGGTTTCGATCAGTGCCATGCCGGTATTTTTAAAGTTTTCACTGACCATAGCCGCGACTTCGTCTGCTGGCTTATCTGGGAAGGCAAGTTCTAAGTTACGTGTTGCCACAGCTACACGCTTCTTGCCATAACGAGCGCCAAGAGAGCCTAATGAACGGCCTAACAGCAGTAATACACGGTAAGGTAGAACGTTAACGAGAAACGCCAGTAACCCAAAACCGAACCAAACTCCCCAATGTTTAGGGTGGAGCAAAGCCAAGGTAAAAGGTGGCTTAGTTAGAACGTGTTGTGCGGTGCTGTTTTCCGGAGAAGTTTTCGTCGTCATAACCATCACTTAAGGTTGGGGTTTACTTAATTTGAGCGCTTAGCAGTGCCCAATAAGCATCAAAGTTTTCTGTCGGTTGATATTTGAAGTCTGAGCGAACAAATCGATTCAAGCTGCCTTCAACCTGACCGAGCAGTTGAGCGGCTAAAATTTTCTCATCAACCGGGAACGATTTTCCTTCACGAAGTTTTCTTTCACGCAGGATTTGGCGAAGCTGAGTTTCAATGCGCTCAAAAAGCTGATTGATTCGTTCACGCAGGCGCTCATTTTCAAACATTAGAGCATGGCCCGATAAAATACGAGTCAATCCAGGGTTACGCTCAGAAAAGACCAAGATAAGCTGCATGACTAAGCGGATACGCTCAAGTGTGTCTTTTTCTTCATCTAGAATACGGTTGATTCGAGACATCAACGCTTCTTCAATGAACTCGATTAAGCCTTCAAACATGCGTGCTTTGCTTGGAAAGTGGCGGTAGAGCGCCGCTTCAGATACGCCGACTTGCTTGGCCAGCTTTACCGTTGTGATACGAGAAGCACCTTCGGTCGATTCCAACATTTGTGCCAGCGCTTGTAGGATTTCTTCACGACGGTTTGATTTTCGAGTACCGGCCATCTATTTACTTCCTTTCCTAAAGATGAGGATTGAGTGAAACAGGATTATAAACACCATTCAATTCTGTTCCTAGTTTTGTGAGCTCTAGGTCAACAGAATCGAGAGGTGTCAGCACATTGTTAGAGCGAAATTGCGTGTTTATTCGACAATGAGTTGTTGGATCTGATCGAGGATCTGGAAACCAAGCGTGTCTTTGCTATCAAGAGGCAAAGATTTATCACCGCCTTTCCAGTAAAGATGCAGCTCATTGCTACTGCTATTGAAGCCTTGGCCTTCGACAGAAACATCGTTGGCGCAAATCATGTCGAGATTCTTTCTTTCTAGTTTGCCGCGAGCGTATTTCTCAACGTCTTGGGTTTCTGCTGCGAAGCCTACGGTAAATGGACGGCCTTCGGCCATTGAGGCAACAGAAGCCACAATGTCTGGGTTCTTAACCATTTGAATAGTCATGTCATCTTTACCATCCACTTTTTTAAGTTTCTGGTCTGCAATTGTCTCAGGACGGTAATCGGCAACCGCAGCGCAGCTGATGAAAATATCGTGCTGAGTGGCGTTAGCGCTAACGGCATCAAACATCTGTTGTGCGCTTTCTATATCAATACGATTAACCTTGTTTGGCGTTGCTAGCGATACAGGGCCGCTGATTAGAGTCACTGTTGCGCCTTGTTTAGCGGCCGCTTCAGCCAGTGCATAGCCCATCTTTCCCGAGCTGTGGTTAGTAATGTAACGCACAGGGTCGATGGCTTCACGAGTTGGACCTGCCGTAATCAACACTGAACGGCCAGCAAGCGGCTTAGGTTGGAAGAAGTCTTCACAACGATGTACGAGTTGCATTGGTTCTAACATTCGGCCCATACCGACATCACCACAGGCCTGTTCGCCAGCAGCGGGTCCCCAGATCTCACAGCCACGACGTTTAAGTGTGGCGATGTTCTCTTGAGTTGCAGGGTTGCTGTACATTTGTTGGTTCATTGCAGGAGATACCGCAACTGGCGCATCGGTTGCTAAAACCAATGTGGTCAGTAGATCGTTACCCATTCCGGCTGTCATGCGCGCAATCAGATCTGCGGTTGCGGGTGCTAATAAGACTAGATCAGCCCATTTCGCCAGTTCGATGTGCCCCATGGAAGCTTCAGCCGCAGTATCAAGCAAACTATCAGACACTGGCCTTCCAGAGACGGCTTGCATGGTGAGAGGAGTGATGAACTCCTTGGCTGCATTTGTCATGACGACTTGTACTTGCGCACCACGTTCAATTAAGCGTCGAGTCAGTTCGGCACATTTATACGCAGCGATCCCACCACTAATGCCAAGGAGGATTTTTTTTCCAGCTAGGCCTTGTTGGTCAGCGTTACTCAGTTGATTAACCAATGTTTGCATGATTCTGTTCCTTAATTTTTCTGCGACTTACGATATCAGAACAAAGGATGAGTGCCTAGAAGCAGAACTCGAACTGATTTGACGCTCATCAAGTTGGCGTTATCAAACCTATCAATTACATCGCTGTGCTAGACGTTAGTCTTCCTTGTATCTTTGTGAAAGATCTCCAGAGGTAAACAAATTAGGCTGATGGATCGTGTTCATGACCCACTGATTAGCTTTTATATGCCTATAAGTAAAATACCTGTTGAATCGATGCCAAGAGAAAAGTTACTGAGTAGAGGGCCGGACTCTTTAAGTGATGCGGAGTTGTTAGCGATATTTCTTCGAACGGGCACACAAGGAATGAATGTTCTAGAACTATCTGACAAGTTGATCAAAGATTTTGGTTCGCTTCGCCATCTTTTTTCTGCAACGGAGGCTGAGTTCTGTGCTCATAAAGGGATGGGACAGGCGAAATATGTCCAATTGCAGGCCGTTTTGGAGATGACGCAACGTTATTTGGCCGAAACTTTATCTCGAGGCGATGCACTCACCAGCCCAAGTCATACCAAACTGTATCTTTCAAGTATGTTGCGCGATCGCCAGCGAGAAGCCTTCTATATATTGTTCCTAGATAATCAAAATAGGGTAATAAAGGATGAAGTGATGTTTGAAGGAACCATCGATGCAGCATCGGTATACCCCAGAGAAGTAGTCAAGCGGGCACTTCATCACAATGCAGCTGCATTAATCCTAGCGCACAACCATCCTTCTGGTGTTGCAGAGCCAAGCCAAGCAGACAGGCGAATTACACGTAGATTAACCGATGCATTGGCGCTGGTGGACATCCGAATTCTCGACCATTTTGTTGTTGGAGATGGCGAAGTTATCTCTTTTGCAGAGCGAGGATGGATTTGAATCACATTTTAGGTTGTTAGTTGCGTTAAATCTGCTATCATTCCGCCCACATTTTAGAACCTTAAATCAGCTCTGATTACTCAAATAGCTGCCCTGTTCAAAAAAAGATCACGAAATCCTTAAAAAGGATCTGTTCGGGTCTTGAGCAATGCATGTCAAGTTAGTATAATACGCGACCTTTGATAGCCTTGAATGGATTTTCCATTATGGTTTTTACCTCTATTTTCAGAATTGATAGAGAGGTTCGGCCACCAAGGTTGATATCGAGCTGAAACGATTTGGAGAGACATTCATGTCCCGAGTATGTCAAGTAACTGGTAAGCGTCCAGTAACGGGTAACAACCGTTCACACGCACGCAATGCTACCAAGCGTCGTTTTCTGCCGAACCTACAAACTCACCGTTTCTGGGTAGAGAGCGAAAAACGTTTTGTTAAACTACGTCTAACTGCTAAAGGCATGCGTATTATTGATAAGAAAGGCATCGATGCTGTTCTTGTTGATATCCGTGCACGTGGCGAAAACGTTTAAGAGGAATTAAGCAATGGCTAAAGGCATTCGTGAGAAAATCCGTCTAGTATCTTCTGCTGGAACTGGTCACTTCTACACAACTGACAAGAACAAGCGTAACATGCCAGGCAAATTTGAGATCAAAAAGTTTGATCCAGTAGTTCGCCAGCACGTTATGTACAAAGAAGCTAAAATCAAGTAATTGATAGCCCCTTTGTCTCTTCTTTTATAGAAGAATAAATTAAAAACCCAGCTTATAGCTGGGTTTTTTTATGCCCAAAATTTGGGAAACCTCAGTATTTTGAGAAGATTAAGCTTTTTCGTAAAGACTAAGTGTTTTTGATAGGTGTGAGTTTCATTGGCTCAATTCGGCACCTACCGCACAGACGTTACACTTGCTGATGGGCTTATATGATAGAAAATTGCTCAGCATAGAATGTGTCGCCATTTTCACGATATACTGAACACTCAATAGGTTAGATGAGCAGAATCAGATGAGATATCGTGGACGTCGGTGGAACAACATACTCATGCTAAGCGTGATCGCTTTTATTGGGGTGTTAAACCTGCCAACATTGATCAAAACGTACCTTATCGAACCTGAGCCTGAACTTCAGGCAAGCAGTTCTTATCCTTATCTTTTAAACCCAACAGCAGAACTTCAAGCCTTACATTTTGCTAAGTGGTCGGTAGTACAAGAAGACGGTCATTGGGTTTATCAAATGAAAGATCCTGCATCAGAGCAAAGTGTGAGTGCCCAAGAGTTATCGCAACGCTGGCAACAGCTAGTAGGCACGGAAGTCGACTCACAAACCTATACCGACCTTACTCCCCAGCTTAATACGCCACAAACCATTGAAGTGTGGTATCAAGACCAAGAAGAGCCACAGCGGATTACCTATTATCAACTTGCTGAGTTTTGGTTGCTAAAAAACTGGAATGATCAGTGGTTGGCGGTGTCTATTGAAGAGAGTTACTTGTTTCCAAGCTTTGGCTCAGAAGATTCATTTAAGTCAGACAAGCTATCTATATCAGACAAACCACCGAAATCGGACGACTAACTATGCCTGAATTACCCGAAGTTGAAGTAAGCCGCATGGGGATCTCGCCTCATTTAGTCGGTGAGAAGATTAAAACTCTGACTTTTCGCACGCCTAAGCTGCGCTGGGATATTCCTCAGGAACTTAAGCGATTAGAAGGGCAGGTGATTCGCTCTATCTCACGCCGAGCTAAGTACCTATTGATAGAAACCGATACCGGAACAGCGATTGTTCACCTTGGTATGTCTGGTTCATTACGCGTTTTAGACGCCGATTACCCGCCAGCAAAACATGATCACGTGGACCTTAAGCTAACCAATGGCAAGATATTGCGTTACAACGATCCGCGTCGTTTTGGTGCGTGGTTATGGTCGGCACCGGATGAGATACATACTGTGTTACTCGGTTCTGGCCCTGAACCACTAACCGATGACTTCAACGCTGACTACATTGCTGAAAAGGCAGAAAAACGTAAGGTTGCCGTTAAACAGTTCATCATGGACAACAAAGTAGTGGTAGGTGTGGGTAACATCTACGCTAATGAAGCTCTGTTTTCTTCACGAATTCATCCTTTGCGCCCAGCAAGCAAAGTGACAAAAGAAGAGTGGGTCTTGTTAACCGATGAGATCAAGGAAGTACTCGCGACTGCTATCAAGCAAGGTGGTACTACGTTGAAAGATTTCTCTCAGGCTGACGGTAAACCAGGCTACTTCGCACAAGAGCTGCAAGTGTATGGTAAAGCAGGTGAAAAATGCCCTAATTGTGGCGAGAAAATTGAAGAGCAAAAAATCGGACAGCGGAATACGTTTTTTTGCTTTCAATGCCAAGTATAGAAAAATTGAACTTATGTTCACTTTTTTACGCTAGTAGATAGGCGTGCTAGTAGCTACAATTACATTAATGATATGAATTGAGAATAGTAGAATGAAATATTTAGTAACTGGCGTTGCTGGCTTTATTGGCTCTGCAGTTTCAGAGCGACTATGTGCAGCAGGACATGAGGTTGTCGGTATTGATAACTTGAATGACTACTACCAAGTCTCATTGAAACACGATCGCCTAAAGCGCATTGAGCATGAAAAGCTGACCTTTATCGAGCTGGATCTTGCAGACAGAGAAGGTATGGCAACGCTGTTTGCTGAGCAAAAGTTTGACCGTGTCATTCACTTAGCGGCGCAAGCTGGCGTTCGTTACTCAATTGATAACCCAATGGCGTATGCTGATAGCAATCTTGTCGGTCATTTAGCTATTCTTGAAGGCTGTCGCCATAACAAGGTTGAACACCTCGTTTATGCTTCATCAAGCTCTGTTTATGGCTTGAACCAAAAGATGCCGTTCCACACAGCAGACAGTGTTGATCACCCTATCTCATTGTACGCCGCAACGAAGAAGTCGAATGAGCTAATGGCGCATACCTACTCGCATCTATATGACGTACCAACGACAGGCCTGCGCTTCTTTACCGTGTACGGTCCTTGGAGCCGCCCTGATATGGCGATGTTTAAGTTTGCGAATTTAATCGTGGCAGGCAAACAGATCGACATTTATAACAACGGCGACATGATGCGCGACTTCACTTATATCGATGATATTGTTGAAGGTATTATCCGTGTTCAAGATCGCATTCCAGCTATGCAACCAGATTGGACGGTTGAGCAAGGTTCACCAGCGACCAGTTCTGCTCCGTATCGCGTGTTTAACATCGGTCATGGCAGCCCAGTTAAACTAATGGACTACATCGAAGCATTAGAATGTGCTCTAGGCGTTGAAGCTAAAAAGAATTTTATGCCAATGCAACCAGGTGATGTGTACGCGACTTACGCTGATACGGAAGATCTGTTTGAAGCGGTTGGCTATAAACCTCAAGTTAAAATTCAAGAGGGCGCAAAAGCTTTCGCGGATTGGTATAAATCCTATTACTCGCTTTAAAGGTAATGGTTTCAGCAAAAATAGCGCTCAAGGAGCGCTATTTTTATTTTTGAAGAGCGATAGTGTTTAGCTTCGCTACCTATATAATTTTGGCGTGTACTTTTTATCCAAGATAGAGAGGTGGTAAAAATTAGTTGCTAGGTTGAGTGTCATGTTCTTTATTTTGTTAGTAGATTTCATAAAAGCCACCGAATAGTCTTTTTTACCTTTATGTTTACGGCTACCAATAATTGACGGCTGTTTACTACGTTGTAATCCCGCAGAAGAAACACCAAACATGGGGTGCTTATGAACCCAAGTATTCCGTAAGAAGACATCGACAGGATAATTGAACGTTGAACTTTGTTCGATGAAAGCTTGTGCAGCTTTGGGAGATATAGCGTAACAGGCGGTTCCTTGAGGAACTTTCAAATACTTTACAAGATGTTGGGTATCGTGCCTATCAACGGAGTAATGTAGTTTGTTCTTACTATCTTGTAAGCGAATAAAACCACACTGATTAATATGCTGCTCGGCGATAGTCAGAGTATTACGAAATATGTTGATATCAATATCGGCATGATCTTCGAAGACTAAAACTGGCTCATTAAGCTCTATACATTTTTGCCAAATAAGGTAATGGCTTGCATAACATCCAACTTCTCCAATTGCATGCGGCCTCCCCATATTGTGTAAAAAAGCTCTATCATGAATTCTTTCTAGTAGGGGATGCTCATCGGTTCGCGCATCGACTCCAATAAAAAACTCAAAATCAACCTGAACATCCTTAAGGGCATCTGCTGTTGATTTTTGCCTACAATGGTTCGCTTTTAAGGTAATACAGTATGATTTCATAGAGCTATATTGATGTATTTGTTTATAGTGAACTATGTTATCACTCACCGAGCTTTTTGTAATGATTGTTCACTTAGTTAGCAGTTATGGTTGTGACGGGCTTCAAGAATGTTGAGGCAACATGAATTATGCTTTGTCGTTGGCTCTGCAATGTTAGAGAGACTATGGGTGGGGCGTATTAAGTTATCGGTGCTAATAACTTGAATTCGTATAAATAGGTTTCTTTGACATGCGATTTCCTAACGCGCATTGAGAATGAATACTTGGTCTTTATCTAGCCTGTTACTCGCTTTAAAAGTAACGGTTTCATCAAAAATAGCGCTCAATGAGCGCTATTTTTATTTTTGGAGAAGGGATTGTTATTTGGTCGTTTTGAGCTTTATTTCGTCTGCCACTTTTTGTGGTACAAATTGACTAATGTCCCCACCATGGATTGCCACTTCTCGAACTATTGTCGAAGAGAGGAAAGCATACTCCTCTGAGGGCGTTAAAAATACACTTTCAAGCCCCGGCAATAACTTCCGATACATGCTGGTGAGACCAAATTCGTACTCGAAATCCATTGTTGTTCTCAGACCGCGCACTAACACGTTTGCTTGCTGCTGCTTAGCAAAGTCGACCAGCAACCCTGAAAACCCTTCAACAGACACGTTAGGTAGGTGAGCTACGGCATCACGCAATAGCTCAACTCGTTCATTTAACTCAAACATGGTCTTTTTACTTGGGCTTGCAGCTACTCCAACAGTGATATGGTCAAACATGCTAGCGGCACGAACGATGATATCAAGGTGCCCATTGGTGACAGGATCAAAGGTTCCAGGGTAAATAACGTGTGTGCTCATATCAGCTGTCCTTGCTTAATGTTTGGCTAGAGTTTATTACTTTGTCGAGTTGCTGCTTTACCATGTCGAGTGTGATGTCTTTCATCAGGTCATCGCCCTTCGCTCGAGTTCCCCATGGAAGGTTTTCCACTGGCTTACCTTGCTGTTCTTCTACATGTTGTTGATACACACTCACAACAATATCAAGGTCATTGTAGGGGCCTGTTCTTCGCGGATCACTGTGTGCGTATAAGCCGATTACTGGGGTTGACTGTGTGGTTGCTAAGTGGGCTGGACCAGTATCAGGTGCCAATACAACTGTTGCATGTTTCAGTACGGCAGTCAGTTGCTTCAAGTTCGTTTTGCCAATCAAGTTAGTGACTGGCGACTGGCATAATTTTTCGATGTCGTTACCCAGGTTAACTTCTCTTGGTGCTGGAGAGCCGCATAACACCACTTGCATGCCTTGTTCGACAGCATAATCAGAAATAGCGGCGTATCGCTCTGTTAGCCAGTTGCGAGAATCTTTGCTAGCAGCAGGGGAGAGAACCAGAGTCGGTTTGTTTGCTATGGTGTCGATTGCTAACTGTTCGTCTTCCGGTGTTAAAGGGATATCCCATTGAGGTTTATCAAAAGGTACACCAATGTAGCGAGCAAATTCGGCAAAGTTATCCAATACATGAAACTTGTCCGAGATAGGTAGGTGGCGATTGGTAAAGAGGGATTGTGCTTCACGAGTACGATTTTTACCAAAACCTACTTTACACTTTGCTTTAATTCCCCAAGATAGCACGCTGGCTCTAAGTGCGGCTTGCATATGTAGCAGCGCGTCAAACTTGCGATCAGAGAGTTGGCGCCATAATTCACGCATCCCTTTGAAGCCTTGTTTCTTATCGAAAACAATGACCTCAATACCAGGCAGATCACCGATCAACATGGCTTCGATTTTACCTGTGATCCAAGTAATTTTCGTTTCAGGCCACTGTTTCTGGATGGCTTGAACCACAGAAATAGCATGACAAACATCACCAATCGCGGAGAGGCGGAGTATGCAAAGAGATTGAGGTGCAGTTGAGAACAGTGACATAAAGTGCCCGAAAAAAGTGAATAACATCAGAATTATGCAGATACTCGCATTAGTTGTAAAATAGCAATGACGAAAAGCGACCCAAAGGCCTCATAGATGGAAACGATTAGCACCAAGAACCAAACAATTTGGTACGACCCTGAACTTCTGGTTCAGGTACCAGAGAACGATATCGCTCAGATCTTCGAGGCTGAATACTGGCAGCAACGAGGTGCCATTACAGGAAGTGCCCAAGGGCGCGGTACCACATGGTTCATTCAGCTTGATGGAATACAAGCCGCATTGCGCCATTATCGCCGTGGTGGATTGTTTGGGAAGCTAGTCGAAGACCAATATCGTTTCTCTGATTGGGAAAGCACGCGCTGTACGATGGAGCTTAATGTTCTCAAGGCATTGGCAAACGCAGGTGTGAATGTACCGAAGCCTATTGCTGCTAGAGCAATTAAAAGCGGACTACTTTATCGAGCGGACTTAATGTCTGAACGAATTCCCAATGCCAAAGACTTGGTTGATATATTGGTTTCAAGTTCAATAGATGCGGATATCTATCGTAAGATTGGCCAAGAGATACGTAAGATGCATGATGTAGGGGTTAATCACACCGATCTCAACATTCATAATATCTTGCTTGATGCCTCACTAAACGTATGGATTATTGACTTTGATAAGTGCGGTCAGCAAGCGGGCAATGATTGGAAAGAAGATAACCTGAACCGTCTAAAGCGCTCGTTCTTAAAAGAGGTGACCAAGCGCCAGATTCAATGGCAAGAGTCGGATTGGCGAGCCTTGAATGATGGCTACATGTTGGGAGTTATGTAAATGTTCTTAAATAAAAACATCATCGTTGGTTTTGAAAATCATGTTTTTACTAAATTATATATTGATGTACTTGTTAGAAAGTGCTCGATTAGAGAAGAAGATATCATTCTAATATCTTTGTCTGAAAATGTTCAGGATATTCATTTAAAAGGCACGAATGTAAAGTTATTAAACTATCGAACGGTAGATTTAGCTGTTCTTGTTAATTGTAAAACAGTAACCTCGATTAGCTTAGGGTTAAGTAATGCCCCTTTTTTGAAGACCCTTCTGGAGTGGTCAGATGAATTTATCGACAAACTATATATTCATCTGACAGATGATGAAGTAGCTCGTTGGCTCAAAACAATCGAAAAGAAAGGTAGTTTAATTCAAACGAGAAATAATCAGATTAATGAAGACTGCTTATTTGTCCTGAGCAAAATTATTAACTTTATTGCGCCGGAACCCTACTTTCGGTCTTCCCTTGAAAGCATCTTGAAAAGAAACGAACTAAATTTTTATGATGCAAGAGATGCCTTTAAGTCGATGCCTAGTGAGTTGTGGGATGAGTTTGAAGGTTTGCAATCTAAGTATGTAGAAGAAACCCGAGCAGAGAAAAAAATATTAATAGGTGCGAAAGCTGACTCTTTCACTGTGCTTGAGATTTTGTCAATTATCTATCGTTTAGGTATGGCTGGAGTTTTAAATCAACATAAATTGTTAGTTTTCGTTAAACCTAAAAGAGTGTTTTCTAGGATTGTTATCGATGCATTTTTGACCTTATTTAAGATGAAATGTGTAGTTGATATCAGCTATGTAACTCCAACAAACAACATTAATTACAATGCATTGATCATGTCTTGCTCCGATATTATCTTACAGGGAAGAGGTAGCATGAGTACGGCTAGGAGCTTTATTTCTGGTGGTACTGGTGCAATCCATGTGGAAGTTGGAAGCCCTAATTACATTGAGATGACAGAATCAGAAGGAATTTCAGTTAGTGGCTACAATACATTGGCTGGAATATCACAGAGCTTTGAGAAGAAATCGAAAGCTACTGATGAAAACCGACAAGTAATTAAAAGTCGATTTTCACAAAAGTATCAAGTTTTGAATGATATATACAGTTAACAGCTTTCTATTTTTATGAGTGTATTGAGCAACGCACCTCGGTTTTGCTCAACCACTTGATAAGCCGCTAAGCCTTTAGTTTTACGTAGCTCTGGTTGTTTGAACAGCAGTTGGAGTTGGCCTGCGATATCTTGGCTATCTTGACAAATAACCACGGCATTGGCTTCCAGTAGCTTGTCAGTAATTTCGCTAAAATTAAAGTAGCTAGGGCCATTAAGCAAAGGTAGCTGTAGGGCTGCTGGTTCTAGTAGGTTATGACCACCTACTTTATCGCCCACAAGGCTTCCCCCCATAAAGCACACATCAGATCCGCCGAGTAATACCAACATTTCTCCCATCGTATCCGCAATATACACTTCAACATCAGAGGTGATTGGTTGCTGACTCGTTCGAGTGATGGTGTTGAATTGGTGTTGTTTAGCTAATTCCGTCACTTGATTAAATCGCTCTGGGTGACGAGGCACAATCATCAGCAAGGTATTAGGATTGTCTTTAAGGAGCTGTTTATGAGCGTCTAAGATAATTTCATCTTCGCCTTGATGAGTGCTGGCAGCTATCCATACACAGCGTTCAAAGCCAATTTGTTCACGTAACGCTTTGCCTTTTGATACTTGTTCAGCTGAAACTTCAATATCAAACTTGATCGACCCAGTCACATGCACAGATGCTTTATCTAACCCTAATCGTATAAAACGCTCAGCATCACTTGGGTATTGGCAAAGTACTTGAGAGAGGTTTTTGGCTAAGAGGTCAAAAACGGCTTGGAATTTAGCATAACGCTGGCACGAGCGTTCAGATAGGCGAGCGTTGAGTACCGAAATGGGGATTCCAGCTTTCGCGACGCAGTGCAGTGTGTTTGGCCATAACTCGGTTTCCATGATTAACATCTGTTTAGGCTGAACAGTCTTCAAAAAACCTCGAATACACCAAGAAAAATCAATCGGCATGTAGCGGTGCTCGACCAAATCACCAAGCTTCTCTATTTGCTCAGCACCTGTGCTGGTCGTTGTGGTAACAATGATGGCTTGATTTGGATCTCGCAGCTTCAATTGTTTAATGACAGGCATCGCAGCAATAGATTCACCAACCGACACGGCATGAATCCAGATAGGGCTTTTACCTTGAGTCTGCGGTGTGATACCGAAATGTTCTTTCCAGCGCTTACCAAAATTTGGCTTCCCAGGTTTACTCTTATAAAGCCCATAGAGAAGCAGTGGAGAGGCCAATGACAATATAAGAGTGTATATAAGTCGTATAAGCATAAGAACAGTGACACCAGAGGGTAAAATCAGTAATCAGAAGAGTATTTTCTTCAATCTCGAAAGTAAAGAGCGTTATAATTAAATGCTTAGTTACACTTTCAAACGGAAATGGTGAACTCTATCTCATCGCTTATGCAAACCGATCAATCCTATCGTTTCTTGCTCTATGTCGAGCAAAACTACTCATTTGCTATTCTTCGCCCATTTTATAACTACGCGAAGCAACTTAGTCATGACGTTAAATGGTTGCTGGTTGGTGAGGATGCTTCTGAACATCTTTTACTAGATCACGAGCAGTGTGTCTCTTTGACAGAAGCTGTCGCCTATAACCCTTCGGCTGTTTTAGTGCCAGGGGATCGTGTTCCTGCATTTATTCCAGGGTTGAAGGTGCAAGTGTTTCACGGTTTGAATGAGAGCAAACGAGGGAACTTATATCCTGAGCGTGGTCTATTTGATTTGTATTGCACAGAAGGCCATGAAAGAACTAGCTCATTGGAACCACTAGCTAAACAGCGCGGCTATTTTCAAGTAAAAGAGACCGGATGGTTGAAGCTAGATAGCTTGTTTAATTACCAAGCTGGTGAGAACCATTTTGAAAGACCTCAAGTTCTATTCGCTTCCACCTTTTCGCCAAGCTTATCGTGTGCAGAGTTGGTTTATGAAGAGCTTAAGCGCCTTAGTCAACTGAGTCAGTGGCAATGGTTAGTGACTCTTCACCCGAAAATGAAGCAAGAGACACGAGCAAAATATCAGGCGTTAGAGGGCGATAATCTTCTGTTCTTCGACAATGACCGAGTGATTGAAATGCAACATCGTGCTGATGTTATGGTGTGTGACAACTCATCGATATTTCAGGAATTCTTGTTGCTCAATAAGCCTGTTGTCACGGTAAATAATCGAGATCCTCAAGCAAGCTTCATTAACATTACTCAAGCCGAGCAGTTAGAGTCAGCAATTAAGCAAGCGATGTTACCTGATGAAGCAAGAGATAGCGCTATCGTTAACTACGGTCCGTCAATAACGCCATATTTGGATGGTCAATCTTCTGCTAGAGTTCTAAGCGCTATTACCGATGTATTGGAAAGTGGCTGGCAAGATAGAAAGCCGAAAAATTGGATTCGCAACTTTAAAATCCGTAAATCATTAAACTATTGGAAATTCTAGGGCTGAATAATGAGAAAACATACCCTGTCTGTCATTGTTATTACCAAGAATGAAGAAGACCGAATTGGAACCTGTCTTAAATCTGTTGTTGATATTGCCGATGAACTGATTGTTTTAGACAGTGGCTCAACAGATACAACAGTTGAAATATGCCAAAAATATACAGATAACGTGACAATCACTGATTGGCCTGGTTTTGGTAAGCAAAAGCAGCGAGCGCTAGATAAAGCGACATGTGATTGGGTGCTATCAATTGATGCAGACGAAGCTCTAGATGAAGAAATGAGTAATGCTCTTGTTGAACTATTAAAACAAGATCAAATCAAACACACTGCGTATAAACTTCCTTGGGGAGTGACTTTGTATGGCACGACTCTAAAACATGGCCGCAGTGCTCGTGCAGTGTTAAGACTCTTCAAGAGAGAAGGCTCTCGATATACGTTGGATGAGGTTCACGAGACTGTTGTTCCTGAGAAAGGGTCTACAGGTGTGCTGAAAGGCTACTTACTTCATTATACACACCGTGACTATGGCCATGGCCTAGATAAAGCAGCGCAGTACGCTTGGCTTGGTTCGCAAAAGTACCATCGTAAAGGCAAGAAGTCACATGGCTTATTCTTGGCGTTATTACGAGCTATGTGGACGTTCTTCCTTGTGTATATCATTCGCCGTGGCTTTATGGATGGCAGTGTCGGTTTCATTATGGCGATGACCTATGCCCAAGTGAATTTCAATAAATATGTCGGTTTGTGGATTCTTGAAAAACGTTCAAAAGACAGCTCAAAAGACCAAGCCAAATAGGAACTGAGAGATGAAGATTTTAGTTTGTGCATCTTACTTACATGCATGGAACAGCTTACGCCCTGAAGCCGCGATCTTTATTGAGCTTGCGCGTCAAGGTCACCAAGTCACTATTATGACCCAAGGTGAGTCTGAGCATGTATCAAAGTTAGAAGAGTGTGGCATTCGAGTCGTTGATGGTTATCCAAAGCGTAAAATTTGTTTTGATACCATTAAAAAGATTCGCCACGAGCTAAAAACGCATGATTACGACATCTGCTATGCTTTTAACTCAAAGACAATACCTAATGCGGCGTTTGCGTGTATTGGTTTCAACGTTAAATTAGTCGTTTATCGAGGCACTACTGGCGGGTTATATCGACATGACCCTAGTGCTTATTTAACGCAACTTCACCCTCGTGTAGACGGTATTGTCTGTGTTTCAGAAGCGGTTCGACAAGATGTGGTGAAGCGCGTTTGGAAGAATAAAGATAACGTTGTTACCATATACAAAGGGCATGAATTGGATTGGTATAAAGTACCACCAACCGAGCGCTCTGAGTTTGGTTTGAATGAAGATGATGTAGTCTCAATTACTGCAGCGCACGTAAGGCCAAGTAAAGGTATTTCAGTTTTGCTTGAGGCGACCAAATACATTACGGCAACCAACTTCCATTTGATCTTAGCGGGCAGCGGCTACGAGCCTCATTTTGATGAGATGAAAGCGAGCCCAATGAGTGAAAGGATTCATTACATCGGCCACCGTACAGACATCCCATCAATTATGTGTATGGCTGACTTTCAAGTTCAACCATCGATTAGTGGTGAGGGGCTACCGCGTACGATTGTAGAAGCCATGGCTAATGGCACAACTTCTGTAGTGACAACTACTGGTGGTGCCCCTGAGCTCGTTGTAGATTGTGAGACTGGTTATATCGTCCCGGCCGGTGACGCTAAAGCGTTAGGTGAGGCAATGGACAAGCTCGCACAAGATAAGGCCAAGTGCACAACAATGAGTGAAGCGGCGAAGAAGCGCTTAGATGAAAGCTTTAGTTCACGAGTAACAGTGAAGAAGCACCTGGAGTTTTTTGAGAAGTTGCTAACCAGCTAAAGTAGCTAGATATCAATTTGGAATTCAAGTACCTAAGTTTAAAACTTAGAGAAATAGAAATATATTAGAGTAGTTGAGTATGCTAAATAACAAGACAGTATTAATTACAGGTGGCACAGGGTCGTTTGGTAAGCAATTTATCAAAACAATTCTTGACCGATACCAAGACGTAAAGAAGATCATTATCTTTTCTCGTGATGAACTGAAGCAATTTGAAATCAAGCAGCAATATCCACATAAGGATTTTCCTCAATTACGCTTCTTTATCGGCGATGTTCGTGATCGTAACCGTATGATTCAAGCGTGTGAAGATGTTGATGTTATTATCCATGCCGCTGCGATCAAACAAGTAGACACTGCTGAGTACAATCCGACTGAATGTATTCGCACAAATATTGATGGCGCAGAGAATGTGATTAGTGCGGCTCTTGCGTGTGGTGTGAAAGATGTTGTTGCTCTTTCGACCGATAAGGCATGTGCACCAATTAACTTATATGGTGCTACAAAACTTGCATCGGATAAGCTATTTGCTGCAGCAAATAATATTAAAGGCTCAAAAGACATTCGTTTCAGTGTCGTACGTTACGGCAATGTGATGGGCTCTCGTGGTTCGGTTATTCCATTCTTTATGCAGAAAAAAGAAGAGGGCTTACTGCCAATTACACACGAAGAAATGACGCGTTTTAATATTTCTCTTCAAGATGGCGTGAATATGGTGATGTATGCTCTGGAGAATCATCTAGGCGGAGAGATCTTCGTACCAAAAATTCCATCATATAAAATCTTAGATATCGCAGAAGCGGTTGCTCCAGGAGTCGAAACGAAAGTCGTTGGTATCCGCCCTGGTGAAAAACTTCATGAAGAAATGATCACTGACACCGACTCTCTTAATACGATCGATCTAGGTCGTTATTACGCGATCCTTCCTTCTGTATCTTTTACGTATACAGAAGATGAATATATGAATCATCATAAAGCTGAAAAAGTTCCATTTGGTTTTAAGTATAACTCAGGTACCAATACTGAATGGGAAACCATTGAAGGTCTACGTGACCTAATCAAAGAGCATGTTGACCCTAAATTTACAGTGTGAGTAGAGCAGTGATTCCATACGGCAAGCAAGAGATCAGTCAGCAAGAGATTGACAGTGTAGTTGATGTCCTTAAATCTGACTTTTTAACTCAAGGACCACAAGTCCCTGCATTTGAAAACGCATTAACAGAACATACTGGCGCTGAGTATGCGCTGGCAGTGAATAGTGCAACCTCTGCTCTGCATATCGCTTGCTTGGCTTTAGGTTTGGATGAAGGTGATTGGTTGTGGACAACGCCTGTTACTTTTGTAGCATCTGCAAACTGTGGTCTTTATTGCGGAGCTAAAGTGGACTTTGTTGATATTGATTCAGCAACTTATAACATGTGCCCTAAAAAGCTAGAGCAAAAGCTAATTACTGCAAAAGCTACCGGAACTCTACCTAAAGTCGTCGTTCCTGTTCACTTATGTGGTCAACCTTGCGATATGGAATCTATTGCTAAGCTAGCCAAAGAATACGGCTTTAAAGTCATTGAAGATGCTTCACACGCTATTGGTGGTCAATACCAGGGACAACCAATTGGTAATTGTGAGTATTCTGATATCACCGTTTTCAGTTTTCACCCGGTGAAGATTGTGACAACAGCGGAAGGTGGCGCGGCGTTAACGAATCAGAAAGTACTAGCTGATAAAATGGCTCTATTACGCAGCCATGGTATCACTCGAGACCCTGAACTTATGAATGGGGCTTCTCATGGTGGTTGGTATTACCAACAGGTTGATTTAGGTTTCAACTACCGCATGACAGAACTTCAAGCTGCATTGGGTGTCACTCAAATGCAACGACTTGATGAGTTTGTTGCGGCGCGTCATGTGTTGTCTAAGCGTTATAATCAAATGTTATCTGAATTACCTTTAGTACTTCCTTATCAACTGGAAAACACGTATTCAGGTTTACATTTATTCGTAATCCGATTGAAATTAGATGAAATATCATTAACTCATAAGCAAGTATTTGACGCACTGCGTGAAAATGGTATCGGCGTTAATTTGCATTATATTCCGGTTCATACTCAGCCATATTACCTAGCTATGGGCTTTGCTGAAGGGGATTTTCCTGAGTCAGAGCGCTACTATCAAGAAGCAATCTCACTGCCAATGTTCCACTGTATGACGGAAGAGCAGCAAAATACCGTTGTGCGTGTAGTAACCGAAATTTTGACAGGTAAATAATGAACGTTGCTATTATTCCTGCACGTGGTGGCAGCAAACGTATTCCTCGTAAAAATATTAAGCACTTTCATGGCAAGCCAATGATCGCTTACTCAATCGAAGCTGCACTTGCTTCGGATTGTTTTGATAAGGTTATTGTCTCTACTGATGATGCGGAGATAGCTGAGGTAGCCAAGAAATATGGTGCTGAAGTACCATTTTTACGCCCTGCTAACATCTCTGATGATTATGCAACGACAACGGATGTGATGCACCACGCCATTACTTGGTGCATGGATAATGGTTGGACTGTAGATGTGGTTTGTTGTTTATACGCGACCGCTCCCTTTGTAAAACCGGAATATCTTAAACAAGGTTTTGATAAGTTAAATAAAGGCTTATTTGAGTTTGTTTTTAGTGCCGCGACTTTTCCATTTCCGATTCAAAGAGCGATCAAAATTTCATCAGGAGGAGAGGTGTCAATGTTTTCTCCTGAAAATGAACAAGTTCGCTCTCAAGATCTAGAAGAAGCCTATCATGATGCTGGTCAGTTCTATTGGGGAAAGACCGATGCGTTCTTAGAGAAAAAAGCAATATTCTCGCATCATTCTAGTGTCGTTTTGTTACCTAGAAGTAGAGTTCAAGATATTGACACTAATGAAGATTGGGATTTGGCTGAGGCATTATACTCAGTTTTAAAATAATTAGGTTTTTATGAGAGTTATCTTTAGAGCGGATGCTTCATTTTGGGTTGGTAGCGGTCACATCATGCGCTGTTTAGTACTTGCAGATGCATTAAAAAACCTCGGTCATTCAATCTCTTTTGCATGTTTGCCACAGCCAAGTGACATGATTTCATATATTGAAGAGCGTGGTTTTCAGGTAGTAAAGCTAAACCCACCTAAAGAACCTTGTAAGCCTCAGCATGATGCAGATTATGAGGCTTGGCTGCAAAGGCCAAGTTCTGATGATGCATTGGACTTTATCCAAATGGTAGGTAGTGCTGATTTAGTAATAACGGATCATTATGCTATTAGCAACAAGTGGCAACAGCTTGTTAGGCAATCAATGAGCTGCTTTTTAGTCGCTATTGATGACTTGGTTCGAGAGCATGATGCTGATTTAATTGTCGATCAAACTCTTGGGCGTAAGCCTGTTGAATACTCAGGTTCTGCCCGAGCTTTAGTAGGAAGTGAGTATGCGATATTAGCCCCAAGATTTGCTTCAGTGAGAGAGCTCGCTTACATGCGGGTATTCCCTGAAACTAGACCTAAAGTTCTCATATCTATGGGGGGAATAGACAACCCCAATGCAACTTTAAAGTCATTGAAAAGCCTTGTTGGTAAAGTCTGTGCTGATTTTACGGTGTTGCTAAGCCCTAGAGCACCTCACTATCAGCAGGTTAAGTCATGGTGCGACTTACACGTTAATGTTCAACATCAAGATTTTGAAGCCGACATGGCTGATTTAATGCTTAAACATGATATAGCGATTGGAGCTCCAGGAACTACAAGTTGGGAGCGAGCTTGTCTTGGCCTACCTAGCATATTAATACCATTAGCCGATAACCAAAAAACGATTTGCGCTCAATTACTTCTGCATAAAGCCATTATGAAAGTGTCTTTGGAAAATATTGAATCTCAGCTATTAGTGACCTATCAACAGGCAATGAGTCAATGGCATGAGCTATTTATGTCGAATCTAAAATTGTGTGATGGTCTAGGCACCAGAAGGTTAGTCTTAGAAATTCAGCAGCTTATTGAACCAAATGATCATGCGAATTTACAGCTTGTATTTGCAACTCATGAGGATATCAAAACAGTTTATAACTGGCAGTGCCACCCTAAGACCCGTGAATTTGCACTGAATACTGATATTCCTACATGGGAAGGTCACCAAAGCTGGATGAAGCGAAAGCTAGCCACAACCACTGACTTTTTTTACCTTGTTGAAGATAAGACAACAGGAAAAAAATTAGGTGTATTGCGATTAGATAAAACTGAACCTAAGAATTATCTAGTATCAATCTTTGTTGCTCCTGAAGCTTACGGTTTAGGAGTCGCAACTGCTGCATTAAAAATGGCTGATGTTATCCATCCAGATCTGACATTACATGCAACTGTATTAGAATGTAATAAAGCTTCTCAGAAGCTGTTCAAAAAAGCGAACTATACACAGCAAAATTCTGAGACGTTTATTCGTAACCCAATTTAATGAGATTCTGATGAAACCATATATTTCAATTGACGGTCGAAACATAGGCCCTGACTACACTCCTTATATTATTGCTGAATTATCAGCAAATCATAATGGTGACATTAATCGCGCTTTCCAGATAATGGAAGAAGCGAAGAAATCAGGAGCAGATGCAATTAAGCTACAAACTTATACTCATGAAACGATCACCATGGATTGTGACAGTGATGAATTCCAGATTCATGGTGGCTTATGGGATGGGAAGACGCTTTATAACCTTTATAAGGGTGCTCATATGCCATGGGAGTGGCATAAGCCGTTATTTGAAAAGGCAAAAGAACTTGGGATTACTATTTTCAGTTCTCCATTTGATTTTACAGCCGTCGACTTATTAGAGTCATTAGATGCTCCAGCGTATAAAATAGCCTCATTTGAAGTCATTGATTTACCGTTGATTAAGCGTGTTGCTCAAACAGGTAAACCGATGATCATTTCAACAGGAATGGCTAACAAAGAAGAAATTGCAGAGGCCATAAAAACCGCGAGAGATAATGGGTGTGAAGAGTTGGTAGTACTGCATTGCGTGAGTGGTTATCCTGCGCCACCTGACCAATATAATCTTAAGACGATTGCTGACATCGCGGAACGATTTGAAGTTTTATCGGGTCTTTCTGATCACACTATTGACAATGCAACGGCTGTGGCTTCTGTAACATTAGGGGCGTGTTTGATCGAAAAACACGTGACTATGGATCGTAATGGCGGCGGAGCGGATGATAGTTTTTCTCTCGAACCTCATGAGCTTACTGCGCTTTGTAAAGATACAAAAACAGCATGGCAAGCAATGGGTCAAGTCAATTACGAAAGAACGGAAGCTGAAAAAGGAAACGTGAAATTCCGTCGCTCTTTATATGTGGTAAAAGACATAGCAGAAGGTGAATTGTTGACTCCTGAAAATATTCGGAGTATCAGACCTGGTTTTGGTTTGCCACCAAAATTCTATGAAGAAGTTCTAGGAAAAAAAGCTCTAACTAAGATAAATTCAGGAACTCCTTTATCCTTGAATTTATTTATATAGTTAGATGTTAGATAGCTGTAGAGATATTAAATCTTGAAGGCTATCTTGTTTTTTTTCTAATTCAACTAGTATATTGGCAAAGTTATGAATTTTGCTGTCTGGAATTAATTTATACGTTTTACAATACTCTTCCATCCCCATGCCGGCTGAAGAGTTAATTGATATTATGTTAACCTTATCTGTACTAGATAGTAGATAAAGCTCCAAAGGTAGTTTATTAGATAAAAATGTCACACCTTGTTCTTTGAAAGATAAATAATCTGACTCGTTTTCCTTTGGGTGCAATTTTAAAATTGGAGTGAAATCTCTACGTCTACTCTCTAATATTAATCTATTATAGATGTCATAAAAGAAATCATTGTCTTTAAGCCTACCTTTTAACTTGTTAAATATGGGTTGTGTAGCGATGATTAATGTTTTATTGTTGAAGTTATCAGTATTATAAAATTTAAAGCATTGTTGAATTTGTGATATTTTTGTTTTGTCTTTTGATAAAACAAGTCTTCTTCCTTTGTGTTGCACTGATTTTGGTAATTTTTCTGGGTGTATGACATAGATTTGGTCACATTGTTTTCTTTCACCAAATACATAATGCTTAGGGGGTTGATTTGATAGTAAACGAAATAATTGCTTGGGTTTGTCATCAATCTGGTGCTTAACGTAATTCCCCATACCATCTTCTACCATTGAGTAAGATCTAACTAGAAGGCGAAATAACCTAGACATTTTATTGTTATCATTGAATAAGAAGAGTCTATTTATCCCTCCCTTTAGCTCTACGTTTTTATTGTTTTCATATATTGATGCTAATAATATATTTTTTAATTTATCAGGTATTGGCCAACCTCGAAGAGAACAAAATAAAATATATTTACCAATATATCCAATCTTCTTTATATGATTAACTAGCGATTCCCTATTCATTAACACTAACTCTATTTTTGTAGGGAGTTGAGTTGTGTCTATGTCTTTAGGATCATATCTTGATAATCATAGAAATAAATTATGGTCGACGGATTTACATCATCTTGTGCTTTATACAAGCTAAGTAATAAGTGCCTTACCGTCGAGCAGACATAAATATCTTTATGTGTTGAGTTCATGATTTACTTCTACTCAGTTTGAATTTAAAATTATGTAAGTGACGTTGAATAGTTTCGCTTAAATTGAAGTATTCACGCTTACACTTCTTAATAAAACTTCGAGTAGTAGTGCGCTTAGCATAGCCAATGTCTGAGTCGAACTTAGGGTCATTAGTTAAACAAGGGACTGCAGTTCCATAGCATTCAACGCCATGTTTCCAGAATCGATCCATGTAAATATCGACGGCCATATACCATTCATTTGAATTATTAAGTAGTTTTTTTGCGCCTGAGGGCGTTAGAAAATAACCTGTAGCACTCATATGACCTTTAGTAAACTTATGTATGCTGGTTGAACAACACTCAAAGATAGAATAAGAACTAAATTTACGACGTTTATTGTTAAATAATCTCACACACTCTACATTCTCTGGTATGTCACTAATATCTCGAATGAAGTTAAGGAATGCCTCTTTAAATATAAGAGCATCATCTTCAATCACGATTATTGGTTGGTTGAGTTCGACACACTTCTGCCATAATAAGTAATGGCTTGCATAACACCCTAACTGACCAGCGCTTAGTGTTTTTGCCCTGTATGTTTGGCTTAAATCATTATTGTAAAGACTTAGTAGTGGGTGAGGGGGTAATGTTCTGCCATCAACGGCAGAAAAAAACTCAAAAGGAAGAGATAGTTCATCCAGTTGACAACTAATATTATCTTTTCTCTCAGTGGAAGATTCTAAATTTATGACAAAAATTTTAGTCATTGGTAACTCTCTTACATCTTGAGCAAATAGGGACAAGGAACAATAAATATAACATCAGGGGTTGAGGGTGATTAAAAGGAACATCCGTTAATCCAGCAATGAAAAATAGACTAACTAAACCAATCACTATATATGTATCGAGTGATGATAATTTTTTCACTATCATTAGTGGATAAATTAGAAGTCCAATTAAAAGTATTAGCCCTATAACCCCAGATTTAACCATTTTATCTAAAAATTGATTGTGGTAATGACTGGAAGCATAATAAAAAAGTTGACTGGATATTTCATTTTTATCTAGCTTTGTTTGTAATATTTTTTGTTGTTCATGCCCTTGCCCAAGTAACGGTTTTTTTTGTATTAACTCAGGAGCTAACATCCACATTTGTAACCTAAGACCAAAAGAAGTTCTATAGTCATCGGCTTGAATTCTTTTGATTTCATAAATAGTTCTATCATATCGTTGATCTATTTTATCTTTAAATAAAAAAACACCAGAAGAGGCTAAAATGGCTGTAAATATAAAAGAAGATAATATTTGTGTTCTTGACGGAGGGTTTTTAATACATTTAGCTATTATTATAATAAAGATACTTAAAGTGAACGCTAACCAAATACCTCTAGCCTCACTTAAGATTATAGGGGGGAATGATAGCAAAAAAGCTATCATAGGAAGAGCCTTTCTCTTTAAAGGTGAGTTATCTAGAAATAAAGAGAAAGCGATTATGGATATCAATGCACACGCTGTCGCGTAAGGTATCGGGTTTATATAGCCAGCATCACGCTCTATACCTATATACAGATTGAAATAGATGCTATTGATACATACGGTAAAACTACCGACTAAAACTATCCATTGAATCACTCTTTGAGTAAGGATTTGATATGGAAAAAACAAAATAAACAGTGTCGCTCCAAGCAGTGCTCTTGTTTCTCTGGAGCTTGCCCCATGGTAATAGTAACTAAATATTGTATATATACATAATAGAGATAATAACCATATAAATGGATGTTTTATATTTTTAATGATTAGCTCTTTTTTATACAAAAATATACTAATCACTAAACTAAGTATAATAAATGGAATAAGCTTTTTATCACCACCATCTAATACAAGCATGCCTGTTACTGCAAAAAAATAAGGCAGTATCAGCAAAAGGGATAGGTTGCGTTTGATAAGAGTCATTATAATTATTACACACTAGCTATTATAAGGATTGATATTACTTTCAGGACGAGTCTTAAGCAGTCTTAAGATCCACATATATTGTTCTGGATTCTTGCTCACGTAATCTTCAATACATTGATTCATCATGCGAGCATCTTGCTCTTCACTTCCTGTTGGGAAGGGTAGAGCTGGGTAGAAGTCCAGGGTGTATTGGCCTGTACTGCTGTCGTATTGAGCAAACAAAGGCACGATTTTGGCCTTACTCAGTTTTGACAGGCGGCCGAGGCCTGAAATTGTTGCTTTTTGAGTCGCGAAGAAGTCTACGAAGACGCTGTGCTCACGGCCAAGATCTTCATCAGGGAGGTAGTAACCAAGGTACCCATCACGCACTGACTTGATGAAAGGCTTGATGCCTCCGCTACGGTCGTAAACACGACCGCCGTATTGCACACGCTGTCGGTGCATCAACCAGTCACTGAGTTTGTTTTTCTGTGCTTTCGCCATCGCAGATACAGGTAAATTGCGTGACGCGAGTAATACCGCTGGGATATCGATAGCCCATGTGTGTGGCACCAGTAAGATCACATTATCGCCACTGTCCGTAATATCGGTTAGGTTGCTCAGGCCGTTTATCGAAGTGTTATTCTCTAGCCAAATTTTGCTCTTTAGTGTTAAAGAAGCAAACCCCATCAAAAACGAGATAGATGTAACGTATGACTGATAGAGAGTTTCTTCGTGCTGTTCTACAGATTGCTCGGGAAAGCACATCTCAAGATTCACTCGAGCCCGGCGGTTAGCCCTATTTTTAATTTTTACAGCTTGCTTAGCCATAAACTTAGCTAATGCTAAACGAATGCTATTAGGTAAGAAGCAGACTAAAGACGATAACAAAACGGCAATCCAAGTTCCCCAGTATTTAGGTGCTAGAAAACCCCATTCAAACTCAGGATTGTAAGCTTTTGGATCAAAATCATTGCGTTGTGTGGTCATTCATTCACTACATTATTTAAATCAGAGAGTTAACTTAATATCGGTCACTCTGGGAATGATTATATTCGTTAGACATTCCTAATAATACACGCTAAAAGTAGGGTGTATTATTGGTCCTAATCTGAAATATACCGTTAAGCGTTTACGATCTTCATGTACTCAGCAACGCCATCGGCTACTGCTTTAAACTCGATATCACAACCTGTACCGCGAAGCTTCGTTAGATCAGCTTGAGTAAACTCTTGGTAAGCGCCTTTTAAATGCTCAGGGAAAGGAATCGTTTCGATTTCACCTTTACCGTGGTGCTTAATTACCGCTTTGGCAACTTCGTCAAAAGACTCAGCATTGCCGGTGCCTAGGTTAAATATGCCAGAAACACCATTTTCTAAGAACCACAGGTTTACTGCTGCAACATCACCGACATACACAAAATCACGCTGGAATGTTTCGCTACCTGAGAACAGTTTAGGGTTCTCACCGGCGTTCATTTGGTTGTTTAGGTGGAAAGCAACAGAGGCCATGCTGCCTTTGTGTTGCTCGCGTGGACCGTAAACATTGAAGTAACGGAAACCAGTAATTTGAGGCAATGTCTCGTTATGCGCTACAGCATCTGCGGTTAAGCGACGAACATAGTTATCAAATTGTTGCTTAGAGTAACCGTAGACGTTCAATGCACCTTCGTATTCTCGCTCTTCAATGAAAGTATCAGTTTCACCGTACGTTGCAGCGGAAGAGGCATATAGGAACGGAATTTCACGCTCAACACAGTAATGAAGTAGCTCTTTTGAGTACTCATAGTTGTTGAGCATCATGTACTTGCCATCCCACTCAGTGGTAGCAGAGCAGGCCCCTTCATGGAAAACAGCTTCAATATGACCAAAATCATCACCGGCCATGACTTGAGTTAGGAAGTCATCACGATCCATGTAATCCGTGATGTCAAGGTCTACAAGGTTCTTAAATTTCTTACCATCTTTTAAGTTGTCGACGACTAGAATATCGTTGTGGCCCGCTTCGTTCAGCGCCTTAACAATATTGCTGCCAATCATGCCAGCACCACCCGTTACGATAATCATAATTTTCTAACTCTTTTGAATACAAATCTATCTCGAGTATAGCAAGGAATAGATAAGGCGGGCTAGTGGAATAATTCTTCAAGCAGAGTATGATATGACCAGTAAATTTATGAATTAAATTGAGTAAATGGCTCAAAATTATAGGTATTAATATGAAAATTGCAGTAGCCGGTACTGGGTATGTTGGCTTGTCAAATGCGATGTTATTGGCACAAAACCATGAAGTAGTCGCGGTAGATATCATCGATGAAAAAGTGGTGATGCTTAATAAAAAGCAATCGCCGATTGTTGATAGTGAAATTGAGCACTTTTTATCGAGTAAGAAGCTTAATTTTAGAGCGACAACAGACAAAGTAGCATACAAAGATGCCGAGTTCGTTATCATCGCAACACCAACTGATTATGATCCTAAAAGTAACTATTTCAACACTTCCTCCGTTGAATCTGTTATCAAAGATGTTATGAAAATGAACCCAGATGCTGTAATGGTCATCAAATCAACGGTTCCTGTTGGTTACACTGCACAGATCAGAGAAGAGCTAGGTTGTGAAAACGTTATGTTCTCACCTGAGTTTTTACGTGAAGGTAAGGCTCTGTATGATAACCTACACCCATCACGAATTATCGTTGGTGAGTGTTCTGAACGCGCTAAAGTATTTGCTAATCTTTTGGTGGAAGGTGCTGAGAAAGAGAATATCGACGTGCTATTTACTAACTCCACAGAAGCGGAAGCAGTAAAACTGTTCTCAAATACCTACCTAGCGATGCGTGTTGCATATTTCAATGAACTTGACTCTTACGCAGAGGCGCATGGTTTAGATTCACGTCAGATTATCGAAGGCGTTGGCTTAGACCCGCGCATTGGCAATCATTACAACAACCCTTCATTTGGCTACGGTGGCTACTGCTTACCAAAAGACACCAAGCAATTATTAGCTAACTATCAAGATGTACCGAACAATATTGTAGGTGCCATTGTTGATGCGAACCGCACTCGCAAAGATTTCATTGCGGATTCAATTATTAAACGCTCACCAAAAATCGTTGGTATCTATCGCTTGATCATGAAAGCTGGCTCGGACAACTTCCGCGCGTCGTCGATTCAAGGGATTATGAAGCGTTTGAAAGCTAAAGGCATAGAAGTGGTGGTGTTCGAACCAGTGTTGGAAGAAGAGCATTTCTTTAATTCGAAGGTTTATTCTGACCTAGAAGAGTTCAAAGCTGTATCGGATGTGATTGTATCTAACAGAATGGTAGAAGAGATCGCAGACGTTGCAGATAAGGTTTACACACGAGACCTCTTTGGCAGTGATTGATTACAGTAGCGATTGATTAGGCTCTATTTTAGCTAATGCTAATTAGACCAGATGTTAACAGCTCGATCTATCCGTTTAGTGGCGATATACTGACCCCCTAAACGGATAGGGATACTAATAACTAATGAAAACACGTGACAAGATTGTTTACGCTGCTCTAGAGCTTTTTAATGAGCACGGCGAGCGCAGTATTACGACCAATCATATTGCTGAGCATATCGAGATTAGCCCTGGTAACCTCTACTACCACTTCCGTAACAAACAAGAAATTGTCCGTGATATCTTCACTCTCTATTCAACAGAGTTGCTTGAAAGGTTCACGCCGATTCAAGGCCAACAAGAAAGCCTGACGCTACTAAAGACCTACTTAGATTCTATCTTCACGCTGATGTGGAAGTACCGATTCTTCTATGCGAATCTGCCTGAAATATTGTCACGTGATGAAAAACTCCACCTTGATTACATGGCCGTGCAAGAAAGATTGCAAACCAACCTTGTGGATATTATGAGGGCCTTTGTTGAGTTGAACTTGCTCAAAGCAACGGATGCGGAGATGAAGTCGATGGTCACTTCTCTTCACTTGATCGCATCGGGTTGGTTAGCTTATCAGTCTGCGATGTCTCCAAAAGCTCAAATTACTGAGCAAGTAGTTCATCAAGGAATGTTGCAGATGATTGCGACGGTTAAACCTATTACGACCGCACAAGGCTTTGAGCAACTGACATTATTGGAAGATGGTGTAAGGGCGTTGAACTCCAAGTAGAAAGGTACGGGCAAGCGAGATACGGGTAACGAAGATCGGGAAATAGCAGATTCGAGTAACGGGATACGAGTAAACGAAAAACAGGGTAGAGCGACGACGAGGCTAGCGTTTTTCATGTCACGTTTTACTCTAACCTTGTATCGGCTTTCATGCTTTTTTTATCTCGGTGACCCGAACCTTGCGTCTGCTCTTAAGCTCTTCGCATCTCGGTTACTCGAATCCCGCATCTGCTCTTAAGCTCTTCGCATCTCGGTTACTCGAATCCCGCGTCTGCTTTTAAGCTCTTCGTATCTCGTTTACTCGAATCCCGTATCTGCTCTACCTAACCAACCAACTCTTCGGGTTTTGAGCTTGGCTATTTCTGCGAATTTCAAAGTACAGTGATGGGCGAGTTTGGCCGCCAGTGTCACCAGCAAGTGCAATCGCTTCGCCCGCTTTAACCTTGTCACCTTCTTTCTTTAAAAGCGCTTGGTTAAAGCCGTAGAGCGTCATATCACCTTTACCGTGGTCAAGTAGTACCACTAATCCATAACCTCGCAAGTACTCGGCAAATACCACGGTTCCCGAGTAAACAGATTTGACCTGTTGGCCGTACTTGGCGTTGATCACCATGCCTTTCCAATTAACTTGGCCAGTTTGGCGTGAACCGTAGCTATGCAATACTCTGTCTTTGATTGGCCAAGGGAGTTTGCCTTTACGTTTTGCTAGGCCATCCATAGGGACTGCATTACGTCGCTCTCGAGCCGCTTTTTCTGCTTTTGCTATTTCAGCTTTCAGGCGAGTTTCATTTCGCTGAAGTTCAGCCAAGTAATTTTTGTCACCATAAATATTCTTCTTAATACTACCAACGGTTTTCTTACGTTGAGTTTGAGTCTGAGCTAGCTTGTCACGCTTTGTGGTTTGCTGTTTTAACAATGTTGCTATTTGTTCTTGCTCAAGTTGGCGTTGTTTATGACTCTCTTCTAGCTCAAGTTGAGTTTGTTCAATCGTTTTGATTGTTGCAGAACGCGCTTTCGCAAGGTGTTGGTAGTAGTGACTAATGCGATCTTCTTCAACACCTGTGTTGAGGATGTGAGAAGAAGCTTTAGCTCGACTTGTCATGTAGTAAGTCTGAACCAGTTGATCTAACTTATCGGTATGGACTTTTTTCTGAGCAGTAAGCGCTTTAATCTTAGTGTCTAAGCTAGCAATATTTGCATTGGTCGTATTGAGTTGCTTTTTACTGTCTAGAATCGCTTTTTCAAGCGAAGCGATGGATAGCTCTTGTTTCTTGAGGTTTGCCTGTAGGCTATCGAGTTTTTTCTGTTGTGAGGAAAGGTTTTTTTGTTGGCGAGATATTTCGCTCGACACGCCTTTCAACTCACCTTGAGATGCTGCAAATGATGATGTAGATAAAAGAGCAACACAAAGGCTGGTAGATATCAAAAGAGTCCTGCTAATGGCTCGAATTTGTTTCATCATTATCGTCATTTAGTTGTATTCATCTGCTCTTGATTTTTCGAATTTCGCTGAATCGAATCCCGAATCTGCTGTTAGTCTTTTCGCATGTCGGTTACTCGAATCTAGTATCTGCTCTAAATCCCATCACCATGGATGAAGTTCTGTGAGCGACCATTGAACCCTTGATCCATATCTAAAGATGGTTTGTCTGTTTTCGGTTTTCCGACAATTTTTGCAGGAACGCCAGCGACTGTTGTATGAGGTGGTACAGCTTGTAGAACTACAGAGCAAGAGCCAATCTTCGCGCCTTCACCCACCTCAATGTTGCCGAGTATTTTAGCGCCGGCACCAATCATCACGCCTTCGCGGATCTTAGGGTGACGATCGCCACCTTCTTTGCCCGTACCACCAAGGGTCACGTCTTGAAGGATAGATACATCATTTTCAACGACGGCTGTTTCACCAATCACAATGCCAGTCGCGTGGTCGAGCATGATAGCTTTACCGATACGCGCAGCAGGGTGGATATCCACTTGGCAAGCGACTGAAATTTGATTTTGCAGATAGGTAGCAAGTGCGACTCGTCCTTGCTTCCATAGCCAGTTAGCGACTCGGTAACCTTGAAGGGCGTGGTAGCCTTTCAGATAAAGTAGAGGCATCGAGTACATCTCGACCGCAGGATCTCGATTTACCGTCGCGCAAATATCACAAGCGGCAGCATCAATAATCGATTGATCTTGCTTGAATGCTTGTTCAACCACTTCACGCACTGCCATTGCTGGCATTGAGGCAGTCTTTAACTTGTTTGCCAGAATATAACTGAGTGCGGCGCCTAAGCTTTCGTGGTTGATGATCGTGGCATGGTAAAAACTCGCAAGCATAGGCTCTTGCTCGGACTGCTGTCGAGCTTCCTTCACAATGCATTGCCAAACTTTTTGTTGTTCACAGTGTTTCATTTTTCCATCCATCTTATCTATTTCATTCCACAACTTAATGCGTGATGTTATCGCTCTGACTTTTTATCTCGAGCAAGTAGATCTTGCGCTGCCAGGTGTGAATCTTTCCCTTGATACAACACTTGATAAATTTGTTCAACAATTGGCATCTCAACGCCCATACGTTCTGATAATAACCAAACTTCTTTGGTGTTGCGATAACCTTCGACTACCTGTCCAATTTCTTCTTGTGCAGTGTCGACGTCTTTACCTGAGCCTAACGCCAAGCCAAAACGGCGATTTCGCGATTGGTTATCGGTACATGTTAGTACTAGGTCGCCCAGTCCAGCCATACCCATGAAGGTTTCTGGTTGTGCACCAAGGGCTGCGCCCAATCGACTCATTTCAGCTAAACCACGTGTGATAAGAGCGGTACGTGCATTGGCACCAAAACCAATACCATCCGACATGCCTGCGCCAATAGCGATGACATTTTTAACTGCACCGCCAAGTTGCATGCCAATGAAATCTGAGTTTGCGTATACGCGGAATGTTTTGCCGCAGTGAATTTTTTCTTGAAGCTCCTCTAGGAAAACTTCATCAGGTGAAGCTACAGAGATAGCCGTTGGCATGCCCATCGCTAACTCTTTTGCAAAAGTAGGGCCAGATAGAACCGCTAACGAGTACCCATTACCAAGCACATCGTGCGCGACATCTTTAAGTAGGCGGCCAGTTTCTGGCTCTAACCCTTTCGTTGCCCAGCAGATACGAGAGTTCGTAGTTAAGTGAGGTTTAAGGCTATTTAAAACGATACCAAACACGTGGCTAGGAACGACAATGAGAAGGTCGCGACTTGCTGTTACCGCTTTCTCAAGGTCTGACTCGATGATTAGGCTTTCTGGGAAGTCGATATTGGGCAGAAACTCATTATTCGCACGCTCTGATTCAAGGCGATTCATATGAACAGGATCATGACCCCAAAGAACAACGTTTGCACCGTTACGCGCTAAAGATATAGCTAAAGATGTCCCATAAGAACCTGCGCCAATGACTGTCATGGCGATGTCTTTGCCGTAGGCGTTTGTCGTGTTAGTTGTTTCTGTCATGCTTCCACCTAAAAATAATGAGGGAAATCGAAGAGTTCTGGAAATTTCTACTAAGAAAGAAAAGCTTTCCACTAAAATAAGCAGAGCTTTCAATCTTAGTACAGTGTAAAGAAAAAATGCACATCGCAGAAGTTGCGATGTGCATTTAAAAGCTAACTAGCGCTTGAATCGTTAGAGTTAAGTTCTACGGTGAGACTTAAGCCTGTTCGCCTTCAGCTTGTTGAGCTTGGTTTTGTAGGTAGTTCATGAACAAAGCATCAAAGTTTACTGGAGCTAGGTTCAATTGTGGGAACGTACCTTTAACCACTAGGCTAGAAATTGTTTCACGCGCGTATGGGAACAGGATGTTCGGGCAGAATGCACCTAGGCAATGTGCCAGTTGGCCAGCTTCCATTTCGCTTGCAGAGAAGATACCGCCTTGTTGAACTTCACAAAGGAATGCAGTGTCTTCTGCGTTCTTAACTGTAACCGTTAGACGTAGGATTACTTCGTAAACGCCTTCGCCAAGTTCACGGCTTTGAGTGTCTAGGTCCAGTTTTACATCTGGGTTCCACTCTTTTTGAAACATGTCTGGAGAGTTTGGCGCTTCGAAAGATACGTCTTTTAGGAAGATACGTTGGATTGCGAAGTTTTGTTGTGCGTCTTGTTGTGCTGCTTCAGCCATTTTCTTGTCCTTAAAAATTTATAATTAGGTCTTGTTCGTCATATCGCCGAACAAAACCTTAAAGTCATATTCGTGTAATCAGGTCAGCTTACTTCTTGCCTTGAACTACTTCTTACCTTTAACCAAAGGTAAGTTAGCTTCGCTCCAAGCTACTAAGCCACTTTTCAGTACGCTTACGTTTTCGAAACCTGCTTTAACCAGCAGATTAGCGCTTTCTTGAGCGGTTTGACCTGTCTTGCATACTACGATGATTGGGTCTGCTTTGTGGCTTTCAAGGCTACCAAAGCTATTTGCTTTGATGTCTGACGGCAAAATGTGAACTGCGTCCGTAATATGGCCCTTTTTGAACTCATCCTTAGTACGAATATCAACCACAACACCATTTTCACGGTTAATCATGTGTGTGGTTTGCGCTGCCGTGATCTCTTTGTAGGCTGCGTTTGATGTCTTGATAACGTTCGCAATGATGGCAACAACCAAGCCGATCCATACGATGGCTAAAATCATATTCTCTTGAACAAATGGAACTAAGTCTTGCATGTTTTCAACTCTTATTCGTTATTGGGCGAAAAATTATAGGTTAGGAGTATAGCGATAAAGGATAGGAGAATACAGAGGAAGCATGTTGTGGTGCAAAAAGCGTTATCTCAAGAAGGATTTATAAGGTATTGCTTATGATTTACTCATTTACTTGATTGTGGTTATTATCTATGATGATCAATCAGTTGTTTAAGCTGAGCAACTGATTGAGGGTGTAAAACTTACCCTCTACATATAAACGTTTATATTAATGGAAATCATTATGAAAAAGATGGCTCTAGCAGCTGCATTAGCAGTTAGCTTCTCAGGTGCTGCATTTGCAGCAGAAACGACAGCAGCAGCTGGCACTGGTACTGGCGCGAGCACAGGTACAGCAGCAGGCGCTGGTGCATCTGCAGCAGCAGCTGGCACAGCAACAACAGTTGCAGTAGCGACAGCAGCAGTAGCAGCAGCGGCAGCAGTAGCAGTTGCTTCTAACGAAAGCGGTGCAACGACTACAACAACTACTCGATAATTTTTGAGTAATACATATTTTAGTTAACGTATGTTTAAAACCATTTTATGTGAAAGCATAAAGTGGTTTTTTTATATCTAATTGATTAATTTTCCATATTGGACAGCAGCAACCAGATTGCTAGGAAGCAGAACTCGTCATGCTTAAACCTCTAATCATATCTCTTGGTCTTTTTCTTGCTGGTTGTTCTCAGCAGTTTCAAGACGTTAATTCTACTTTTGATGAAGCCTTTTTTGGAAGCTCTGATGTTGAGCTGTCGAAGGAATACATTCAAACCTTACCGTATTCCAGCATTTATGCGGAAGTGAATGACCAAGGTAAAATCTTCATGGTTTTGGCCTACGTAGGACAAAACCCGCAAACGGGTGCAGAGCAGTTAAAGTGGATGTCTTCTGACAAAGCGATGATCGTCACTGAAAATGGACGTATCGTACAAACGCTATTGCTTCCTTACGAAAACCTTTCAGGTTTGGCATTCCAATCGTTAAATACGTTCTCGTCTGCAAACAGCTCGTCACCAGATTCTTCTTCTGCGTTTGATGTGTCAGCGAACCCAGGTGCCCAAAAGTGGCAAGCGGTGTACGACTGGCAGCCTAACTATCGATTCGGCTATAAAGCAAATATCACCCGCACGTATGCGGGAAATGAAACGGTTGAAACTCCGTTAGTGTCTATCGATACCAAGAAGTTCCAAGAAAAAATTCAATTCCCAATGTTAGAACAAGACATCACCAACGAGTATTGGGTCGACAGAAAAGGCAAAGTGGTCAAAACCATACAGTATTTAGGCCCTGATATGACAAGGCTTGAGTTAACCGTCCTTAAGCATTATCAAAGCAATTAACGAACAGGGTAATGAACTAAAATGATGAATTATATGAGTCACGCATCAAAAATGACGGGGCGTCGGTTGCCAGTAGTGAGAGCTCTGTTAATGATGAGAAACTTGTTAGCTTTGAGCGCGCTGTTCTCTCTGTGTACTGTTAGCTACGCTTCTGCAGCATCTAACGTTATTACGCCTTCGATTAAAACAACAATTGAGCTTCCTCTTCAAGGTGTGACGCTTGAGTATAAAGCTAACGTTAGATTGCTTCAGGTGTTAGAGGACGCGAACGCTAACTCTAACGAAAATGCTAGCGGCAGTATTGGTTACTTCCCCCTTTCAGCTCAACTGTTTGATAAAACCAATACTGAAGTGACTGAATCTAACAAAGATATCGAAGCCAAAAAACGCAATGTATTTAACCAGCTTGACGCTTTCTCGGTAGAAGAACCAGAAGCAAAACTGGTAAAGCAACAATTAGCCTCTTTCCAATACCTCAATCGAGTTTTTATTGAGTTAGATCGTAATGCGGTTATCTCTCAATCAGATAAGAATCCCCTGCTTGTTTCAAGTTCTCATACTAACAAGCCGTCAGCCAGTCAAACTCAAGCCTTTTCTCTGTACTTGCCACAACGACCAACGTTCATTCAGTTGATGGGTGTAATGAAAGAGTCGGTAACAATGAATCTGATTGAGCATGGAACGTTGAATGATTATCTCGATGCATTGCCGAACGGCTTTATTGGCGAATCCGCAGATAAAAGCGTGGCATATGTTGTTCAGCCAGATGGCGTGGTGCAAACCATTCAATACGCTTACTGGAACGAACAGCCAGTTTACCTAGCACCAGGTGCCATCGTATTTATGGCGTTTTACTCTTTGCCATCAGAATACTCAACGTTGAACCAAGATATCGTCGATTTGCTACGTCATAAGGTTGGCCTGTAATGCTGAAACAGAAATCATTCTCTCTATCGGCAGTGTGCACATCGGTTATCTGCGCTTTGTTAATAGCGAACAGCACTTCTGCTTTTGCAGAAGCAACCATTGATTCCTCTTCGATTCGAGCAGAAATATCATCATTCGACGATAGCGAATACAGAACATCGCAAATGAACTTTGGTGGTGTCGGCTTAATGCAAATGCCGACAGGACGAATGGCACCGGAAGGTGAGTTCAATTTTAGTGCTTCGTTTAACAATGAATACTACTTTTATAACGTCAGCCTACAGGTGATGCCTTGGCTTGAAACCACCATTCGTTATACACAGGTGCAAGACCTGCTTTATAGCGGTGGTGCGGACCAAGATTGCTCTCAAAACTCATTCAGTGGCTGTACTAAATACACAGATAAAGGCATCGACTTTAAACTGCGCTTAATCGAAGAAGGGTACTATCTACCGGAAGTGTCGGTCGGTGTGCGTGACTTTGGTGGTACTGGTTTATTTGATGGCGAGTTTGTTGCGGCCACCAAACGCTTTGGCCCGGTTGATTTTACCTTGGGCATGGCTTGGGGATACATGGGCACCAGTGGCAACTTCACGAACCCATTGTGTAAAGCCAGTGACAAGTACTGTGAACGCCCATCTGATTATAAAGGCAATGGTGGCAGTGTCGATTTTGAGCGCTGGTTTAAAGGCGATGCGGCGATTTATGGTGGTTTTGAATATCAAACCCCTTATAAGCCGTTAACCTTGAAGCTTGAATACGATGGCAACGACTACTCTCAAGATTTCCCAGTAGTACGTGGTGGTGTCGACATGACACAACACACGCCATGGAACGTGGGGGCTGTGTATCGCTTTACAGATTGGGGCTCAGCTAAAGTGAGTTACGAGCGCGGCGATACTTTAACCCTTGGTTTTGATCTCTCTACCAACTTCAATGAATTGTATTCTGTGTGGCGAGACACCGAAACTGCTGAGTTGCGCCCGAGTGATGTTGAGACGGTGGATGATATTGATATGGCGGCCCTCGCAGATGATCTTGAAACGGTCGCGGGTTATGAACAAGCACAAATCTTGGTCGACGATAACAGCATTGTAGTAAAAGGTACTCAAGTTAAATACCGAGACCGAGATATTGCTCTGGAACGTGGTGCAACGGTTATCGCGAATGCAGTCCCGAGTTACATCGACACCTACAAAATCATCGAAAATGATAAATCGCTGGAACTTACTGAGACAACGGTAGATGCTCAAGCGTTCAAAGCGGCAGCGAACAACTCTTACCTTAATGCTCAAACCAGTGATGCAACCGATATTCACGAATTAGAGCGCAAGAAATCCGTTATCTATCATGATGGGCGCGAGCGATTTGATGTGTCGATTTCACCAAACCTAGCGCAATCGTTCGGTTCGGCTGAAAACTTCTACTTATATAGCCTGGGTTTATACACCAATGCTTCGTTCTGGGCGTTAAACAATGTTGAATTGTCGGGCTCTTTGTACGTTAACTTAATTGATAACTACGACAAGTTTAACTATACCGTCCCATCAGATGGCACTGACCAAACGCCAAGAGTAAGAACCTTGTTCCGTTCTTATGTTGATGATCCGGTTCGTTTAGACCGTTTGCAACTGACGTGGTTTGAAGACTATGGCAGCGGTGTCTACACCCAAGCCTACGGTGGTTACCTAGAGAGCATGTTCGCGGGTGTAGGTGGCGAAATCCTTTATCGTCCATTCAACCAAAACTGGGCGATTGGCGCAGACATGACAGCAATAAGCCAGCGCGATCCAGAAAGCTGGTTTGGCACGTTTGATGAAGAGAACCAAGTCAACCCAGACGATAGCAGCCGAACATACAAAGTGATCGATAAAGGTACGACCGGCTTCATCACAGGCTACTACACCCCACAATGGGATTTCTTGAGCGATACCTTACTTAAAGTGGGCGTCGGTAAATTCCTTGCCGGTGATATCGGTACTCGTGTCGACTTCTCTAAGCAGTTCAAGAGCGGTGTGATCGCTGGTGCGTTTGTCAGCCTAACCGACATGACAACCGAAGAGTACGGTGAAGGTAGTTATACCAAAGGCTTCTATGTATCGATTCCGTTTGATTTAGTTACCGTGAAACCAAGCTCAAGCCGCGCTGGCTTCACCTGGTTACCGATCACACGTGACGGTGGGCAAGTGTTGAATAAACAGTACAACTTGTTCGATCAGACTGATGCGCGCTCACCTTGGTTCCAAAGGCCAAGTAGCGTTAAATAGGTGTAAGGGCAGATGCGGGTAACGAGTAAGCGGGATTTGAGCCTACTCTTAGTTTTCCGCATCCAGCATCTGCTCTTAAGCTCTTAAGCTCTTAAGCTCTTAAGCTCTTAAGCTCTTAAGCTCTTAAGCTCTTAAGCTCTTAAGCTCTTTAACCTTAAACCATTCAACTAGGTTGATAATAACCACAATTTGTGGATAATGCTTACGGATTAAACTAACCGTATGCAAGCATACAATTGTCTGCATTTTATACAAAACACTCCTAATCAAGCCCACCCTGATAGGAGCAACATAACTACGCAGTGTGATGTCGCGGAATATCAAGGGGCGGTAGCGTTCTTATCTTTGATATTTAGTGGGAGTGAGGTCACGGTAATAGCTCTCCTTAACTCTCCTAAATACTTCGTAGCTGATAAAATTGTTTATTCTTAACTTCTTTGGGTGTCCTTTAGGATATCACTACACATTCCGTTTCTATGACTTGGTTAACATGAAGATTAATAAAAATCGTCTCCTTTTAGCGCTCCTTCCAGCATTGCTTGCAGGGTGTACGACTCCAGGAACTCACCTTTCTACTGGCAACAAAAATGTGATTCAGCCTTCAGAGGAACAGCAAGAGTCTGATATCTCTGATGTGGTTAACCTTTACCCACTGACCGCTCAATCAGTATCGAGTTACCGAAATGAATTTTTATCGGTTTCCCAAGCTAACCCGACATTAGATGTTGATATTGCAAAGTATGAATACCAAGTGGGTGTCGGTGATATCCTAAATATCACCATTTGGGACCACCCTGAACTGACGATTCCTGCGGGCTCTTACCGTAGTAGTACCGAAGCGGGGAACTGGGTTCATGCAGACGGCACCATCTTCTATCCATATATTGGTACAGTAGAAGTTGCGGGAAAAACCGTTCGTGAAGTGCGTGCTGATATTGCTAGTCGTTTAGCAAAGTACATCGAAAGCCCTCAAGTTGATGTTAACGTCGCGGCTTTCCGTTCAAAGAAAACCTATATTACTGGCGAAGTGTCTAAACCTGGCCAGCAGCCGATTACCAACATCCCTTTAACGTTACTTGATGCTGTGAACCGTTCGGGCGGTTTGTCTGAAAATGCCGACTGGCGTAATGTTTCATTAACGCGTAATGGCGTAGAAGAAAACCTCTCACTTTACGGCTTAATGCAACGTGGTGACCTAACTCAAAACCGCTTGTTGCAAGCCGGTGACATTGTTCACGTGCCGCGTAATGATAAGCAGAAAGTGTTCGTGATGGGTGAAGTTAAAGAACCGAAGCTCTTGAAGATCGATAGAGTGGGGATGAGCCTGACGGAAGCGCTCAGTAATGTTGGTGGAATAAATGAACTGACAGCTGATGCAACGGGCGTGTTTGTTATTCGAACTTCTGATGATAAATCAGAACGTATGGCGGATATCTACCAACTCAATATAGAAGATGCATCAGCATTGGTGATTGGCACCGAGTTTGATTTAAAACCTTACGATATTGTTTATGTTACCGCCGCGCCAATCAGCCGTTGGAACCGTGTTGTGGGGCAGTTGCTGCCAACCATCAACGGATTTAATAATTTAACCGAAGGTGCGTTACGTGTTCGTAATTGGCCTTAGGCTAAGATAGAACAGTAATCAGGTCGTACTTCACGTGTGGCCTGATTTTTTATGTTTAGAAGTGCATTCGGTTTATCAGTATATTTAGTTTATAAGTACGTTCAGCTTATAAGCCCATTACAGTTAGAAGTCAGTTATGTTTAATAAAATTTTAGTGGTCTGCGTGGGTAACATTTGTCGTTCCCCGACTGGAGAGCGAGTTTTACAAAAATTACTTCCCAATAAAGAAGTCGCCTCTGCCGGTATAGCTGCTGAAAAAAGCCGCTTAATTGGTAAGCCAGCAGACGACACGGCGATTTTAATTGCCGCTGAAAATGGTGTCGATGTTGAAAATCATCAGTCGCAACAAGTTACACCACAGCTTTGTACCCAGTATGATTTGATATTGGTGATGGAGAAGGCCCATATGGAGGCGCTCACTCAAATATCACCGGAAGCGCGTGGTAAAACTATGTTGTTTGGTCAGTGGATTGGCCCAAAAGACATTCCCGATCCGCATCGTCAAAGCCGTGAAGCGTTTGAATATGCCTATAAGCTGATTGATGAAGCAGCACAAGCTTGGGCGAAAAAGCTTTAGAGAAGAAAGTGAGGCGTTAGCTAGAGCTCGTTAAGCTTTAGAGATGGCCAGTTAAGCTATGACACATAGCGATTAATAGAATCATACAAAAGAGAAGTACATAAGCCGTATTTAACTTCTCTTTAAAATACTAGTTTAGGAAGTAGTAATCTGATGACAACACAACCATCTCAGCAATTACACACAGATAACGCTGATGAGATAGATTTAGGAAAACTACTTGGTATCTTATTAGATGCTAAATGGCTAATCATGCTCACCACATTTGCCTTTGCTGTGTTTGGTATTGCGTTTGCTCTGCTTTTAACACCGATCTATAAAGCGGATGCACTTATTCAAATTGAAGAAAAGAGCTCTGGCGGTATTTCATCGATGGTCGGTGACATGGGCGAGTTGTTCTCTCAGGAATCCTCTGCGACGACGGAAGTTGAGATCATTAAATCACGTATGATCTTGGGTGAAACGGTTGATAAATTCAATTTAACTACTGTAACCTCACCGAATTATGCACCAATCGTCGGTAAAGGGTTTGCTCGCTTAACCAGTGACATCAACCACATCGTGGTGAGCCGTTTTACGTTGCCAAGCTATGCGAGCGACTACGCACATACGATTCAGATTATCGATGCCGAACAAGGCACCTACCAACTGGTACGTGATGATGAGCGCGTTATCTTGAAAGGCAAAGTGGGTGAGCTAGCAACAGCCAACGACTACAGCTTGTTTGTGGCAGGTTTTGAATCGTATAACGATTTTGAGTTCTCGATTGGCCAGCGCAGCCGACTAGAAGCGGTCGAATGGCTAAAGAAATCTTTGTCTCTGTCTGAGCAAGGTAAGCAAACCGGCATTCTGAAGTTGAGCTTTGAAGGCGAAAACAAACAGCAGATTTCTGAAATACTCAATCACATTAGTCAGATCTACTTCTTACAGAACGTGAAGCGTAACTCAGCAGAAGCAGAGAAGAGCCTAGAGTTCCTAGAGAGCCACCTTCCTGGTATTAAATCTGAGTTAACTGGCTATGAAGACGTACTAAACAATTACCGCCAAGAAAACGAATCGATCGATTTGGGTTTAGAAGCACAATCAACCCTAAAGGTAATGGTAGAGCTCGAAGCGCAATTGAACGAGTTGACGTTTAAAGAGAGTGAAATAAGTCAACGCTTCACCAAAGATCACCCCGCATATAAAGCCCTGCTTGATAAACGTAAAACGTTGATGGGTGAGAAAGATCGCCTAAATAAGCAAGTACAAAAGCTACCAAAAACACAGCGTGAAGTACTGCGTATGACACGTGATGTTGAAGTAAACCAACAAATCTACATTCAGCTTTTAAACAAGGTTCAAGAGCTAAGCATCATCAAAGCAGGTACTGTCGGTAACGTTCGTATCTTAGATGACGCGCAAGCCTATGCTCGCGCCGTTAAACCGAAGAAACCGCTGATTGTTGTATTAGCGACGCTACTGGGTGGCATGCTAAGTGTCGCGTTTGTACTAGTGAAAGCAGCGTTCCACCGTGGTGTTGAAAGCCCAGACCAAATTGAAAAAATCGGCCTACCTGTTTATGCTGCCGTTCCAAAATCTGACTTACAAATTGAGCTAACCAATCGCTTTAAATCGAAGAAACAGCAAACTAAGGGGGCTCAAGCACTGCTTGCTGAATCGAACCCTGCTGATCTTTCGGTTGAAGCACTGCGCGGCCTTCGTACTAGCTTGCACTTCGCGATGCTAGAAGCGAAAAACAACGTCTTGATGATCTCAGGCCCTGCACCGGGCATCGGTAAATCTTTTATTTCGACCAACTTTGCTGCAGTAGCCGCAAAAACAGGCCAAAAAGTGCTGTTGATTGATGCCGATATGCGTAAAGGTTACCTACAACAAAGCTTTGGAGTGAACTGGGATAACGGCCTTTCTGATGTATTGAGCAGCAAACAAGGGTTCGCTCAATCAGTGAAGTCGACTTCAGTTGAAAACCTCGGCATCATTACGCGCGGCCGAGTACCGCCCAACCCATCAGAACTGCTCATGCGCTCACGCTTTGCAGAGCTAATGGAGTGGGCGGCAAAAGAGTATGACTTAGTGATTGTCGATACCCCGCCGGTACTTGCGGTAACCGACCCAAGCATTGTCGGCGCCTTCGCTGGCACCACATTAATGGTCGCTCGTTATGGTCAAAACACCATTAAAGAGATAGATGTAGCTCGTAACCGTTTTGAACAATCAGGTATTGAAGTGAAAGGCGTTATCTTTAATGCGATAGAAAAAAAAGCCTCTAGTTCATATGAGTATGGTTACTACTCGTATGCTTATTCAAGTGATAAATAATAGGAGCCAAAGAGCAGGTTCAGAATTAGAGTAGCGGAGAGCTAAAAAGAAGTAACGAGATGCGAATGATCGAGCCTCGAAATGACATGATCCTGAAAAGTAGACACTGGGGTTTGGTTGATTAGTTCAAAGTCCATGGGACTCATTCTACCAAGAGTCCAGTACCTTCTTTCTGGATTATAATCGATGTGGAGCTGACTCAGCATTGTCATTTTCTGTCGGAGATAATGACCGAGGCTACTTATCCATTCTTTTTATATTGAGCAAGCATTATCTCAACAGTCCCCTTCCCCGATATATTGATTTTATTCTGTGTTTTCGGTGTCACCGAAGCGTATCTAAAGCTCGATATCAGGGTAATATCATGAAAAATCTTATGGAATAAGGGATGACGTAAAGTAATACTTTCACTAATTTTTACACTGAAGTTACACTGAAGTTACACTGAAGTTACACTGAAGTTACACTGATTTCAATACATTCAAGATCGATTTGATGATCAGATTTAGGTGTGATCATATACTGTTTTTTAATAGCAGATATTTAGCCTAATGAATGGATTAAGCCTTTTGGACCATATTTCAGTTATTCGAGACCCTCGCCAAGCTTGGAAAATAGAGCACACACTACCGATATTATCTTCTTAACTATTGCCGCAGTGATTGCTGGTGCAGATGGTTGGGAGGATTTTGGTGAAGATAACTTGGAATGGCTTAAACAGTATGGTGATTTCAAACAAGGCATACCGGTACACGATACAATTGCCCGAGTTATCAATCTTATTTCCGCCAAGCAACTACAACGATGCTTTACAGTCTGGATGAAAGACTGTCATGAGGTGACTGAGCGTGAAGTTATTGCTATCGATGGCAAAACCCTCAGAGGTACATACAACAAAGACAAACGTAGTGGTGCAATTCATATGGTCAGAGCTTTTAGTGCAGTAAATCAAGTTGTGTTAGGGCAGGTTAAAACAGCAGATAAAAGCAACGAAATAAAAGCGATCCCTGAACTGATTGAGATACTTTCCTTGCGAGGTTGCTTAGACTATGGGATGCCAAAGGGACATAGCTGAAAAGATAGTCGCTCAAGACGCAGATTACCTTTTAGCAGTAAAAGGTAATCAAAAACGATTGGAGCAAGCGATTGGCCAAGTGTTTAACTCTACTATGCTTGATAGTTTTGAAGGCGATAAATACGTCACTCAAGAAAAGGGCATGGCCGTACAGAAACACGCTTGAGCATGGTTGTTCACAATACAGATGTCTTAGGCAATATAGCGCTTGATTGGGCAGGACTCTCCACCATTGGCATGGTCGTTTCAATTCGCCAAGAAGGTGATAAGCCAGCAGAAACGATGCAAATCAAGTACTACATAAGCTCAGTAAAACTGACGGCTAAAGCTTTACTAGAGAGTACGCTAGCACATTGGAGTATTGAGAATCAGATGCATTGGCGGCTAGACGTTGGCTTTAAAGAAGATGTGTGTCGAAGACGCCGAGAGCAAGCAGGTGAGAACTTAGTAGCTATAAGACATATAGCTTTAAACCTGCTGACGGAAGAAACCAGCTTCAAAGCTGGGATAAAAATAAAGTAGAAAAAAGCGAACCGTAGCAACAGCTATCTTTCGCTAGTCCTTGCAGGACAAGGGACTTCGTAATCTTGTCCTGATACCCAGCGTGAGCTCTCAATCCTTTTTATATTACTAAATTATTGGCTTGGCGACTATGAGTCTATCCATCACCCATGGCCGTATTTATGTCCATCACGACAGCTTTGATATTTTTCTATGCTCTCCTAATCGCTCAAAGAACGGTCGTACGCTCTTACGGCTGCGACTTGACCCTATCTAAATCATTGATGAATCTTAGCATCCGCGATGATAGTGGTATAACGATACCCCTTGGATATGGTGAACTCGCCCATGACGAGTTGACTTAACTCCCTCCCACTAAATCGGAGGTTCAGTGGAGGATTATCTATCTCTTTGATACCCATGGACAGATTGAGCTTCAAGCCCACAAGGGCATTTAGCCGCAGAGTGCAGGGCGAGGGTGATAAGTGAAGTTATATGGTGGACTTTACTATCTGAAAGCCTCCCAGAATGAAGGTAGGAAGTATGATTCAGCATGAAAAAGGTAACTGGTGTTTATTTTTTGTTTGGCGACTAAATCATATCACTTACTACCGTTTTTGTTTTTAGTTCCTGCTAATCCGCGATGAACCAGAAAATTAATGATTTTATAAAAAGAGGTAGTGCGAATTGAAGGGCATACCGGTGAGTTCTTAACCTTGTTTTTACGTTGCTTTAATACGAACAGAAATCAAAGCTTCGATTCACTGTACGACAACGGCAACATTTTCATTAGTATAAAAAAACACTACGACGCAGCACAAGAAAACCGCTTATTCATAACCCAGTACCCGCAAGGTGTGCAATGCTTTCGTTAGGTAAATTGGGAGTGTTAGCGTGTTAGGAGTGACGGATAGATTGAGTCGACAATATACACCTGCGTTGTTATTATTGTACTAATTGAATTAACCCCACACAAAAGGGAAAAATTCCCCCACCGATGATGAATCTTGCTTATAGGAGCGAAACCTAAGGGCGGTAGCGTGCCTAAAGTGTAATGAGCATCAACGAAATCAGCACTAAAATTTCAGAATGATTTTTTGGCGGCCTATCGGGCGGTTTTTAAAAAGTAAGTAGAATCTAGATTTTATAAGGGGTGGGCGAAAATCGATTGTCTCAAAATGAATGGAACAAAAAAGTAAAAAATCATCTCTTTTTATTTCACCTGTTGGTTGGAAACTTCACAAAATGACTAAGAAAAAAATCCTTACGGTTTTTGGCACGCGTCCAGAAGCCATCAAAATGGCACCTCTTGTTCATGCTCTAACTACCGATGATCGCTTTGAAGCGAAGTGCTGTGTTACCGCTCAACATCGTGAAATGCTTGACCAAGTTTTAGAACTATTTGAAATCACGCCTGATTATGATTTGAATTTGATGAAGGCTGGCCAAACGCTTAACGAAGTCACCGCGCGTATTTTGTTAGAGCTTAAGCCTGTGCTAGAAGACTTCAAGCCAAACGTGGTGTTAGTGCATGGTGATACAGCGACAACGTTTGCAGCAAGTTTAGCTGCTTATTATGAGCAAATCACAGTAGGGCACGTAGAAGCAGGTCTTCGTACAGGCAATATATATTCTCCGTGGCCAGAAGAAGGCAATCGCCGATTAACGGGCACATTGACCAAATACCACTTTGCACCAACGCCAACGTCAAAAGAAAACCTGTTGAAAGAAAACTTTAACCCAGCCGATATTATCGTTACGGGCAATACTGTGATAGATGCACTATTAATGGTCAAAGATAAAATTGATTCTGATAAAGATTTGAACGCAACCCTTTCTGCTCAATTCTCGTTCTTAGATGAAAACAAAAAGTTAATTTTGGTTACTGGTCATCGCCGTGAAAGCTTTGGTGGCGGTTTTGAGCGTATATGTGAATCGCTTGCCATTACAGCGAAAACTCATCCCGATACACAAATCCTGTATCCGATGCACCTTAATCCAAACGTGCGTGAACCAGTCAATCGCATTCTTGCTGATATTGATAACATTCATCTTATTGAGCCTCAGCAGTACTTACCATTTATCTACTTAATGAGCCGAGCGCACATCATTTTAACTGACTCAGGCGGTATTCAAGAAGAAGCGCCTTCATTAGGTAAACCTGTACTAGTAATGCGCGATACGACCGAGCGACCAGAAGCGGTTGAAGCGGGTACGGTTAAGTTAGTTGGAACTGACGTCAATACGATTACAGCGAACTTGAATGCTTTACTTACCGATGACGCCGCATATCAAACAATGAGCTTTGCACATAACCCTTATGGGGACGGTGAAGCTTGCAAACGAATTTTGAACGAATTAGAAAAATAGAATTTTGGGATATCATAATGTCTTTTGAAACAATTTCAGTTGTAGGCTTAGGTTACATTGGGTTACCGACAGCGGCGATGTTTGCATCACGTAAGAAGAAAGTAATCGGTGTTGATGTTAATCAAAATGCTGTCGATACAGTCAATCGAGGTGAGATTCATATTGTAGAGCCTGAGTTGGATATGATCGTTCGCGCAGCGGTAACAGAAGGTTACTTAAAAGCAGTTACATCACCAGAACCTGCAGATGCATTTTTAATTGCGGTACCAACTCCATTTAAGCCTTGCGCTGAAGGTGAAATACCAGAACCAGATTTACGTTATATTGAATCGGCATGTAAAGCGATTGCGCCTGTGTTGAAAAGAGGTGATTTGGTTATTCTTGAATCGACGTCACCTGTAGGTGCAACGGAACAGATGGCTGAATGGCTTGCTGAAGTCCGTCCAGAGTTATCATTTCCACAACAAAATGGTGAAAATGCGGATGTGAATGTCGCACATTGTCCTGAACGCGTTTTGCCTGGTCATGTTGTACGTGAACTTGTAGAAAATGACCGCGTTATTGGTGGGTTGTCAAAGCGCTGTTCTGAGCGCTCTGTTGAGCTCTACAAGATCTTCGTACAAGGTGATTGTGTAATTACCAATGCCCGTACAGCTGAAATGGCTAAGTTGACAGAGAATAGTTGCCGCGATGTGCAAATAGCATTTGCGAATGAACTATCTATGATTTGTGATAAGTTAGATATAGATGTTTGGGAGTTAATTTCTTTAGCAAACCGTCATCCTCGTATTAATATACTTCAGCCTGGACCTGGTGTCGGCGGACACTGTATTGCTGTTGACCCGTGGTTTATTGTTTCTAAAACGCCTGAGGAAGCGAGAATAATTCATACGGCTCGTAAGGTAAATGATCTTAAACCTGAATGGGTGATTAATAAGGTTAAAATTGCCATTGCTGATATCTTGCAAGCTAATCCTGAGAAAACTGCTAAAGATGTGACAATTGCATGCTATGGGTTAGCTTTTAAAGCTGATATTGATGATTTAAGAGAAAGTCCAGCTTTGAGTATTACAGAACAGATATGCAACTTTCATAAAGGGCAGATTATTTTAATCGAGCCAAATATTAATTTAATTCCTGAAAAATTAAATAAAAAAAATGTTGAATTAATGAATGTTAAAGATGCTATTAAAGCTGATATAAGTGTTTTATTGGTAGACCATAAGGAATTTAAAGAGAACTTGATCGTATCAAATACGTTTTTAATCGATACTAAAGGCTTATGGGCTGAGTCATGAAATCTAAAGATTATGTAAAAGAAAATATAAAATTATCTTGTGTCAATTTAGGGTTGCTTGAAATATCAGGGGTGGATGGTGATGCAATTATATATGGGCATGTATATAGTGGATTAAATGATATGGTTGAGTGTTTGAAGGGGGCAAACTTAGATTCAATAAAAAGAGTTTTACCTGAATGTGACGGGTCATTTGTTATTTTTTTTAAGTCTAAAAAAGATAACTTACTTCATGTTATCACTGACAAATGGGCAAGTAAAAATATATTTTTCGGTGTGGAAATCGGTGTTTTTAGCGATAAGATTAAAGATTGTTTACCTTCAAATCCTATATTGAATAGAAACGCCGCTAATGAATTTATATCTCTTTACGGCTTCTTGCAAGGCGATAAAACTCTTGTTGATGGTGTAAGCAAACTACGTCCAGCGACTTGGTATAAATATAATGTTGAATCAAAAAATGTATTCTGAGTTGTATTGGTACCCGAGATTTAATTATAATAAAAATACGTCTAAAATAAGTACAAAAGCTCGCTTGAAATCAGCATGGTCGAGTGTATTTGATGATATTGAATTTTTTGTAAAGGAAAAAGAATCATATGCCCTATTAGTGCTGGGTTAGATTCTAGAGCCATTTTGGCCGAGTTAGCTCGCAGAGGATTGCAGGAATATGTCACTACTTTTACCTTCAGCTTACCTAAGAAGTTTGAGTTGAATATTGCCCTTGAAGTTGCAACCAAACTTGGATTCAAACATGTTCATTTACCTATAGAAAACGATGATATTTTAGACTTTGATAATTATACCAAAACGGCAGAAGCTCATGATTATCAAATTTGGAACACTCCATACGTTCCTCCGGAGTTACATAAAGAAATGGGTAAATATGGAGATATATTATTATCTGGATTTGGTGGCGATCCGATTATGGGGTCACACCTTGCGTCGTCTGAAAAACCACTTAATGAATACTTATTTGAAAAATATCGTTGGTTACATTTAAAAGAAATAAAGAATCAACCGATTACTGATATAGAAAAGCTGAAAGACTCAATAGATCGTGAATCCTTGCGTTACGATTCAGGGTCGATTTTAACTGATTTCGATGCTTGGTATTTATGTGAACGAAATACTAATATGACTCAGCATAGTGTTTTAGGTTACAGGGGGCAATATGAAATCATTTCTCCTTTATGGATTCGAGAATTGTTGATGCTATTTCAGATATGTCACCAGAATATAGAGTTGATAGAACATTATTTAGAGAGTTAATGACCGAATTATACCCATCGGTTTTTCTCTTCGATCGTCTGCATATAAAGGGAAAATGTATGAATCGATATTTTTCATTGAGCGAGTTATATCAGTATTAAGCCGGAAAGTGTTTGGGTATTCTTTAATTGAGGATAGTTTTGATTATAAACCAGATTTGAATGAACAATATCGTAAACAGCCTAAGTTTCGTGAATTACTTTTAAATAATGCAGGTTATTTAGTCGATAAAGGATTAATAACAGCAGGATTTCTAGATGAATTAAGTAACTCTTTGTTATCTGGTGAAAGAAGCGGTGTACATTCCCAACAGCGTTTTCCTGTTATGTGTGCTTTGTCATCTTTATCTGTAAATATTAAGGAGTTAAACATCGATGTCAAAAGTACATAATATCTTTGCTGTTGATTTTTGTCAAACGCTTGTGAATATTGACTCTCTTCCTTGTTTTATAAAATTCGTATGTCTTGAAGCTAAAGGCAAACGAACTTTTTATATGTATGGTTTTGGTTATTAATGCGGCTTGGTTTTAATGTAAGTAAAGATTCTAGAATTAAGTTAATTTCAGGTGTTGAATCAACGTTACTATCGAGTTTAACTGAGCGTTTTCATAGAGAAGTGTTGGTACCTAATATTAACTATAAAGTAATAGATTTTATCCATAAAAACGTATCGAAGGAGATAAAGTTATAATCGTGTCTGCTGCTATTAGTGACTATATATTGTATTTTGCGAAAGAATTTGATTTTGAATTTATAATTGCCGCTAAGTTAGAGCAGAAAAATGATATTGCTACAGGTGAGTTAAATGAACCACTAGTTTATGGTTCATTGAAAGTCGATAAGTTAAAAGAACTATTTATTGATTTGGAACTTCAACACTATAACATTGTTGGTATTAGCGATAGTATACATGACTTGCCGTTGCTTGAATGGTGTAATGATCCAGTTGTAATACTAGATGTATGTCCTGAATTGACGAAAGTTGGGCGGGAGCGTCAATGGGAACTATTGTAGCTGGCGATAACTTTCGTCGATTTTTAACATTGTCGTTGAAGTTTTTTAGGGAGTTCCGTTGCCTCGCTAGCTGTATTATCGGCATCTTTAATTTTAGCTAAAAATTTGACATTACATGAATTTGGTGTATTAGCTTTAATTCAAGCATCATTATCTGTTATCGAGGGTGTTTCTTCCTCCCAAAGTTGGCAAGGTCTAGTTCGGTTTCTCCCTAAATCATCGTCGACATCTGCTATTGGTGTTGGTCGACTAATAAAAATAACGCTAATTACTGATATATTTAATGCTATTTTGGCAAGTGTAATTCTTATTTTTGTAGTGTATTTTTCTAACTGGTTTGGGATTCCTAACTCCGAATTACTCCTACTTTATGGGCTTGTATTACCTTTTCGAATGAATGGAACCTGGCAAGGCATCGCAAGATCACAAAATAAGTTAGTCCTAATTAATATACAATTAATTATTTCAGGTTTCGGGAAGTTGATTACAGCTTTTGGTGTATTTTTTATTCCTGAGACGACCTTTAGCACCGTTGTTTTAGGCTTTGTTTTGTCTGAAATTATAAGTTATCTTGTGCTTATCATTAGTGGGATTGTTATTGTGGATAAACAATGGACATTGTCTTCTCTTATATTCGATGGTAGGCAGCAATACACGAATGATAGTGAAATTAGAAAGTTTATCTTTATAAATCATTTTAATGTATCGTCAGTGTTAGCTATTCGAAATGTGGATGAACTGATTGTCGGGAAGCTTATTAGTCCTGAAGTTACTGGTGTTTATAAATTAATAAAGTTGATTTCAGCATTACTTTCTAAAGTAATAGAGCCTATGTATATAGTGATATACCCTGAATTTAATCGTCTTTTATCACATGGTAAAACAAGTGAATTAAAAACATGCTTAGGCGTATATCTAGAATTACGATTATTGCATCGATTCTTTTATATCAATATGTGCGATAGTTGGAGACTTTTCTATTAATTATTTTTCGGAAAATTACTCTTCTGTATATTATTGGTCTCTAATGATTTATGTTGTGGGTATGGCTTTTAACATGGTGTTTTTTTCGCCCATCCTCTTGCGATATCATTAGGATTAGAACTTTTGTTCTAAAGGGAATGTGGTTTTAGGCGTTTTCTATATCATAATCTTATGGTTGTTAGGTAGTTATTTAGGTTTGATAGGGATTTGTATTTCTACGTCATTATATATTTTGCTTTCAGCGGTCTTCCGACTTTGGGGTTCAGTTAATAAATTTAAAGGACTTTATGAGTAACCTTATTTATATTTCAAATTCAATATTACCAAGTAATAGTGCTAACTCGGTTCATGTTATGAAAATGTGTAATGCATTTTCTAAAAATGGTTACAATGTTACATTGCTAGCTAAAACAGACAGTCGTGAAGATGACAAAACAATATTTTTCTAATTATGCAGTATTCGAACATTTCCATTTGCATCTATTTAGATTAAAACGATTTCCTTTGTATTCTCTATTTTTAAGTTTGCTCCATTTTCCAATTTACATTTGGGGGCAAAGAGAAAAAAAGCCATTATATACTCTAGAAATCGTCATTCCTCTTTTGTGTTGTCATTCTTTTCTATTGCTCAAATATACGAATTACATGGTATTGCTGGCGGGTTTTACAACGATGGATGGATGGTTATATTTGTAAATCAAATAAAACTGAAAGAGTGGTTGCTATTTCAGATGCTCTGAAAAATGATATGTCAGACTTAATGAATATAGATAAAAATAAAATTTTGGTTGCTCATGATGGTGCTGATTTAGTTGATATTGAAAATGTATGTGATGTCGAATTGTTAGGTTCTTCTAATTTTAATTTAGGTTATGTTGGTAGTTTACTAGAAGGTAAAGGCGTTGATTTAATATGTGAGGCAGCAAAGAGTCTTCCTAACATGGGGTTTCATATTGTAGGTGGGGAAGGTGAGTTACTTCATGAATATAAGCATAAATACGAACACATACCTAATTTATACTTCTATGGCTATGTGCAACAAAAATGGTTCAGGGTTATTTAAAGGTGTTTGATGTTGTTCTTTTACCGAATAAAAAGAGTTGTAACAAGAAACAATGAAGATATAGGTAAGTATACGTCACCCTTAAAGTTGTTTGAATATTTGGCTTTTGATAAAAAATAATAGCATCTAAATTAAAAGTTTTTGAAGAAGTTGTATCTTCAAAAGAAGTCCTGTTTTTGAACCTAATTCAGTTTCTAGTCTTGTAGAATCTATATTGGTTAGCCATGAAACTGAATTCGAACCTGGTAAAAAATCAAATTGATTAAAGATAAATATAGTTGGAGTATCCGTGCTGATAAAGTCATCAAATGTTTTCAGTCTAAATGTTAGAGACTTATTGTATACATTACTTACGTTTACAATATTGTTACTATTTATCTGGGATGATAAAAGTTATCTTTTAATAATATTTTCAGTTTTGTCTGTTTTGACATTTAAAATAACAAAAATAGAATTTAAATTCATTTTATTATTATTGTTTTATATCGCACTTGTTACTTGTTACTATTTGGTACGCGATTCTTCGGAGTTTGTTTTTTGAAGGTGTTAATGTAGAATCAAACACAATTCAATATTATGATCTTATTAGGTTGCTTCTCGGTATTACATCATGTTTTTGATTCGCTATATTATACGGGCGTGGGGTCGAGATGAATTATTTTCAGTATTTAAATTTCTGTTGTGGATTGTTGCTCTACCGGTGTTGTTGCAAAGTGTTATCTATTATTTGTTCGGATATCATTTAGATTTTTATCAGTATTTAGGTGGTAGTGAGCCTCAGAGAGCTTTTCCTTTTAGTGGCGATATAAAATATAGGCCGGGTGGAATATTTGTTGAACCTGGTACTCATGCTACATATCTAATGGTGATGTTGTTTATTTATTATGGAGAAAAAAACAGTTGGAACCTGTTATTTTTGTGGCGTTAATGTCTACATTATTAACCTTCTCATTGTTTGGTTTTGTTTTTTTCTTTTGTTTTTATTTATGATTATTAAAACAATGAAAGGTAAAAATTAAGGAAGTATGCGCAGGTAGCTGTCATTATCTTATCAATGCCTTTTATAATTAAAGGATATGAGTATTTAGATTCACGGTATCTAAGTAAAGGGCATACTCTATCTTTTGATATTAACGATAAGAGTTTAGGGGTAAAATTAAGGCCGATACAGTACTGGTTAGAAGAAACTAGTTTAGACCGTAAATTATTAGGTTCTGGGGGTTGTTAAATGACTGTGGCTGTCTTGTCGCAGATTCTGGATTGCTTCTTAGTGTGACATTTTTTTTGGTATCGTAGGTTTGATGTTTCTGATTTATGTTTTTTACATCTGAAAGAACCTTTCGGTACGGACTTATTTGTATAATGATTTCTAAGGTTTCCTTATACCTCCCTATTTTTTGGTTATTATTTTCTCTGAGGAATAAAAAATATGTCTAAGTTAGTCTTAGTTGGACCTTTACCTCCAGCTTATCATGGACAGTCAGTATCTTTTAAAATGTTAGCTGATTCACTAGCGATTACTACACCTGTTGAAGTCATTAATATAGCAGATAAAAACTTAACGGGTAAATCTGGAACACTTTTTCTGTTGGCTCGTATATTACAATATATATTGATTATATGTAATTTCATTCGAGTTTTAAGCAAAGGTCCATGCAGAGTCTATATTACTATAGCTCAATCAAGATCTGGTTTTATTCGAGATTTTTAATGATATGGATTGCAAAATTGTTTCGCTCACCAGTTGTGATTCATCTAAAAGGTGGGAATTATGACGGATTTTATAATGAACAACCTATTTGGTTGAAATTCTTGATTAGAAAAACATTGCTTAAAGTGGAGAGAATATTAGTTTTGGGGAAGAATCTCTTAAATATGTATGATTTTGAGCCTAAATTAAAAGAAAGATTATTTATAGTAGAAAATGGTTTACCGTTTGAACTAGCGAATGAAAAACATAAAACAGTAAATTCAACAAGGATAGAATTATTATTCTTATCTAATCTGATTGAATCAAAAGGTTATTTAGATATACTTGATGCAATAGCTAAATTACCCAATAAAGAATTGTTTCATATTAACTTTGCTGGGGCATTTCATTGTAATTTTGACGATGTTACGGTACAAAGTGAAAGCCATGCAAAAGAACAATTTTATTCACGAATAAAGTCATTAGGTATTATCGATAATGTGACATATCACGGCGTTGTAAATGGCGATGAAAAGTTAAACTTATTGAGAAGTAGTCATATTTTTTATTACCGACTAATTATAGTAATGAAGGACAGCCCGTTTCAATTATTGAGGCGTTAGCATTTGGCATACCTATTGTAACAACTGATTATCGAGCTATCTCCGACATGGTAATTCCTTATGAAACAGGAATATTTGTTAAATATGGCTCGTCGAGTGATATTGCTGATGCTTTAATTTATATTAGTAAAAATGACAATTACTCTCGTATGAGTAAGGCGTGTATTAAGCAATTCAAGTCGAAGTTTACTCGTGATAAACATCTATTGCGTATAACCCTCACATTAAAGGCTAATTAAATGTTTTTAATAAGTTTGTAAAAATCTAATGCCATACAAAGTGTCTACCCATAAAGCATGGGAATATATTGATGACAATGACGTTTTAAAATTAGATTGGAATGAATCTACAGTTTCTCCATCTCCGGAAGTAAGAGCGGAACTGGAAAAATTTGTCAGTTCAGGTAAAATGAACTGGTATCCTAATGTTGATAATATTAAACTGCGCCAAATGTTGGCAGATTATTCTAGTGTTGAACTTAATAATGTAGAATATTTTGGTAGTTCTGATGCTTTACATGAATATATAATTCGAGCATTTATTAATCCACACGATACTATCACTATGGTCGCCCCAACATACGATAATTTTAGAGCTGCTGCAGAAAGTATAGGGGCTCATATTGATTTTTTGATTTAGATGAAAGTAATGGGTTCAAGTTTGAATTTGAAAATTTGAGGCACATGTAGAACGTATTATGCCTAAGATTATTTATTTATGTAATCCTAATAATCCCACGGGTAGCCTATATTCATTAGAATTAATAGAGAAGATAATACACCGATTCAACGATGTTCTATTTATTGTTGATGAGGCGTATTATGAGTTTGTTGGTATTACAGTCGCAGAATTATCAACTAAATATGAAAATATTATAGTATGTCGAACATTTTCAAAAGCTTTTGGCCTTGCATCTTTTCGTATCGGTTATGCCATATCGTCACTGCACAATATAACGGGACTGCGTAAGATTAGAAACCCTAAAAATATTAGTAGTTATGCTCAAATAGCCGCAGTAGCAGCGCTATCTGATGTCCAATATATGAATGATTTTGTGAAGGAAATTTTATCAGCTAAAAATGAATTTATTAATAATCTAAAGAGTATTGGCATTGATGTTACTGGTTCTGAAGGTGGTAATTTTGTTCTTATTGAATTTGGGGATAAGCAAAGCGATGTCGTTTCTATTTTAGATTCGAATAAAATATTTGTTAGAAATTATGGACATGTACAGGAATGGATAAGTACACGAGAATTACGATAGGTACTCATGAGCAAATGTCTCGTGTTTTTGATTTAATTAAAATAGTAATTAGTTAACTTTATTTACAGTTTTAATCCGCAGAATAGTTTAAATTATGCAATTAAAATTTTTAGTTGCATAATTGTTGTGTTTAAAATAGCAGTAAATTTTACTTACAATAGACTTGTTTTAGTTGTTATACACTATAGTGAAATTATTATGTCATTTCCAAAATTATTAGAACCTGTACTTGTTTTTTAGGATTACTACATTTTAAATTTAAATCGTCAAAGTATTGTTATAAATCTAGCGATGATGTGAAAATGATCAATTTAATAAGTTAAAAAATTACTTTGTGTTTCTTACAATGAGATTCCATTTTATCGTAATAAATTCGATGATGCGGGATTTAATCCATATATACATTTTAACTCTTTAAGTGATGTTACCCTTATTCCTATTCTATCCAAGGTAGAAGCAAGAGATAATCAATCTGCATTAATTAATTCTAAAAGAAGTGAATATTCCTTAACTTTTTTCACTTCAGGCTCAACTGGTAATCCATTTAAAGCACTCGTTTCCCCTTGGCATTGGGTTATTGAGCAATCATGTGTTTGGAGGCATTGGAATTGGGCTGGTTATAAGTTTAGAGATCGAATGGCAATAATAAGGAGTTATGTTCCTGAAAATGAGGATGACTTAGTTAAGTGGGATAAGTTAAGAAATTTTATTTATTTTAGTCCATTTCATTTGTCAGATGAACATATTAGGAATTACTTGACGGAAATGGTCTCTTTAAACATAGTTTTTAAGGGGCTATCCATCGTCGATATTAGCAATTGCCGATTTTGTTCGAAGGCATCCTGATATAAAGATACCAAAATTTAAAGGGTTTTAACCGCATCAGAACGCTTAGGTAGTGTGCAAAAGAAAACAATTGAGCTAGCATTAAGTGCTCCTGTGTTTAATCACTATGGGTTAGCAGAACAAATTGTCATGTTTGGAGGTTGTGAGAATGGAACTCATATGCATAATTACGAAGAATATGGATATTTAGAATTATTAGAAACTGATAGTCCTAAGTTAAAAAGATCATAGGTACTAATCTTAATAATTATGCGATGCCTTTGATTCGGTATGAAACCGGTGATTTAGCTGAGGTAGCTGACGTTGGTTGTAAATGTGAAAGAGTTAGTAATCAGGTTTTAAATGTAGTTGGAAGAGAGGATGCAAATATAACTCTTTTAGATGATAGTAAAGTACCAGTGACTAACTTTTATACGATGTTTGAATATTATGGTGATTACTTTTCATCATGGCAATTAATTCAAAGGGGAAGGGTAATTTACTCGTTATTACTGACCCATATAATGTAGCATATGAAAACATTATCCAATCAAAACTTGAAATTGATATAAAAAAGATTGGGTGATAAAATCTATTTGTCATTTGATTTTTCCGGGTCGTTTCATCAGGTTGGTGAAGGGAAGCGTAATCCATTTTTGAGGCTTGATGAATGATAAAATTAATATCCCACTGCCATACTCACCATTCCTTTGATTCAAAAATGTCTATTATTGATATAATTAAAGAAATGAATGTAGCTGGTGTGAATTGTATTATTATAAACGATCATGATACATTTTCACTAACTTATGATGAATTAGCATTGTTTGATAGTGCGTCAATTATAGTATTTAATGCGATTGAATTTACAACTAAAGAAGGGATCCATGTTATAGGGATCCACAAAGAAATAAAGAGTATTGAATGTGATCCATTTACTTATTCACTTCTTGAATTACTTTCCATATTGAAAACTTTGGAAGCAAAAATAATACTCCCTCACCCTTACCATGGGACCGGTGTTTATGGGAATGTAAATATTCACAATAACACTTTTGAAAAGGCTGTTTTACTTGCGGATGGTTTTGAAGTTGATAACTATAGATATGGAAAAACACCGGATGAAATAATTAATAAAATTCAGAAAATAAATCCTACAATAACTAAATTGATTGGGAGTGATGCTCATAGTTCAAAAGAAGTGTCCTCTTTTATTAATACTTATGAAGAAACGGATGAAATGGACTTATTAGAATGCATTTTTACTCATGAACCTAAATTTAAACGAAATAAAAACAGAACTAAAGTTTATTTCAAAATTAAAAGAATCCAAAAGACAAAGTTTTATCAAACTATTTTAAATCTCTTTTCAGTTGAGATTAGACACAAAATTAAATTATTTTTAAATCTTAGGTAAAGTATGAAACAAATACTCCAAAATATAGCCAATGGTGAAACTCTGTTGGTTGAAGTGCCGTGTCCCCAATTAAAAAATGGACAATTATTAATATCTACAACAAAATCATTGGTTTCAGTTGGTACTGAACGAATGCTAATTGATTTTGGTAAAGCTAATTTTATAGATAAGGCGCGTCAACAACCTGATAAAGTTAAAATGGTTTTGGGTAAGATCAAAACAGATGGCTTGATGCCAACTGTCGACGCTGTTCGTTCTAAACTAGATCAACCACTTCCACTTGGTTACTGCAATGTAGGTACTGTTCTTGATAACGGTGGTACAAACTTTGACATTGGTACTCGTGTAGTATCGAATGGTAACCATGCTGAAGTGGTTCGTGTACCTAAAAACCTATGTGCTAAGGTGCCAGATAGCGTTGACGATGAATCAGCAGCGTTTACGGTTTTAGGTGCTATCGGCTTGCAAGGCGTTCGCCTTATTAATCCAACTCTGGGTGAGTGCGTAGTTGTTACTGGTCTTGGGCTGATTGGACTGATTACTGTTCAATTACTTCGTGCAAATGGCTGCCGTGTTTTAGGGATCGATTTTGATTCGTCCAAATGTGAATTAGCACGACAACTTGGTGCTGAGACAGTGGACTTGTCTAAAGGTGAAGATGCCATTAAAGCGGCTGAAGCATTTTCACGTGGTCGTGGTGTTGATGGTGTTATAATTACGGCCTCAACAAAAAGTAGCGAGCCATTAAGCCAAGCCGCAACAATGTGCCGCCAACGCGGACGTATCGTCCTTGTCGGTGTTATTGGACAAGAGATTTCTCGTGCTGATTTCTTTGCTAAAGAACTTACATTTCAAGTCTCTTGTTCTTATGGTCCAGGTCGTTATGACACTGAATACGAAGATAAAGGCAACGATTATCCAGTTGGGTTTGTTCGTTGGACGGAGCAAAGAAATTTCGAAGCAGTATTAGATATGATGGCTTCTGGAGCGCTGGATGTTAAGCCTCTGATTACTCACCGCTATGCTATTGATGATGCTCTAGATGCATACAAATGCCTAGACGATAAATCGTCGTTAGGTATTGTTCTCGATTATCCAAATAATGACACTGCAGTTTTAACCGCTCGTTCTGTAACTTTAAATTCTGAAATTGCATCAGCGCCATCTTTCGCTTCTTGCGCATTCGTCGGTGCAGGGAATTATGCGTCACGTGTTTTGATGCCCGCTTTTAAAAGTGCAGGTGCAGGGTTAAATACTGTGGTGACTAGTGCTGGTATGAGTGCTGTTCATCATGGGAAAAAGCAAGGTTTTGCTAAAGCGTCAACAGACTATGCGGATGTGTTAGCTGATAAAGCTATAGATACAGTTGTTATTGCAACGCAGCACAATCTGCATTCTCAACAAACTATTGATGCTATTGCCGCCGAAAAGCATGTCTTTGTTGAAAAGCCTTTAGCACTGCTTGAATCCGAAGTTGACCTAATCGAAGCCGCCTTTAATGAAAGCCAAACTAAACCTAAAGTTATGGTTGGCTATAACCGACGCTTTGCACCACATGTTGTCAAAATGAAAGAGCTTTTGTCTTCTGTTAAAGGCCCTAAAACGTTCATCATGACAATGAATGCCGGCGATATCCCTTCTGATCATTGGACCCAAGATCCTACAGTGGGTGGCGGGCGAATTATCGGTGAAGCATGTCATTATATTGACCTAATGCGTCATTTAGCTGGGTGTAAAATTACAGGCTTTAATGCGATGTGTATGGGTGATGCGCCTGGTGTTACTATTCGTGAAGACAAAGCGAGTATCACACTGTCATTTGAAGATGGTTCAATCGGTACTATTCATTACTTTGCTAATGGTGGTAAAGACTTCCCGAAAGAACGCATTGAAGTGTTCGCCAATGATGCAGTTTTACAACTCGATAACTTCAGAAAACTGGTTGGTTTTGGTTGGAAGGGGTTTAGTAGAATGAAATTGTCGAGCCAAGACAAAGGGCAAAATGATTGTTCTAAGGCATTTGTTGATAGTATCAAACAAGGCTCTTCATCACCGATTAGCTTTGATGAAATCATCGAAGTTGCGAGGGTTTCATGCCAAGTGGCAGAGCAACTTAGAAAGTAGATCACCAGTAAAGGGTAATAAGGGGCTAAGGCCCCTTTTTTAGATATGAATAAACTTTTAAAGCTTTACCACACCCTCAAGTACTTAAAGCCCATTCAGTTCAGTAACCGAATTTCAAGACGATTAACGAAGGTTACTTTTATAAAACCAGAAGTAACCTTAAACGAAGTATCAACAACAGGTTGGCAAGCATTTTCGGTATTAAATTCATGCTATCAAGACAATGGTCAGTTTGAATTTTTGAATGTCGTAGATACGGTTAGCGACTGGAACGACACAGCAAAAGCTAAACTTTGGCTTTATAATTTGCATTACTTCGATGATTTAAACCAGTCTGGGTGGCAAGACAGAACTGAAATTCATCATAGTTTGGTCAATACATGGATAAAACAAAATCCAAAGATGATAGGAAATGGATGGGAGCCTTATACCATTTCACTTAGGTCGGTAAATTGGATTAAATGGTTCTTGTCGGGTAATGAACCAAAAGAAGAATGGCTGGCTAGTTTGTCATTGCAGGTTCAAGCCTTAGAGCAGCAATTAGAGTATCACTTACTTGGCAATCACTTATTTGCAAACGCAAAAGCTTTGTTGTTTGCTGGTTGTTATTTCAAGGGAGAATTAGCTGATGAATGGTTAAAGCGTGGCTTAGGTATTTTAAATGAAGAAATCCCAGAGCAAATTCTTGCTGATGGCGGTAATTTTGAACTAACGCCCATGTATCACAACACCATCCTTGCCGATATGCTTGATTTGTATCAGTTAAGCCTTGTCTACTCATATAAGATTCCGAAAGCTACAAGTCAAGACTGGCGTGAACTCATCGGAAAAATGTTGTCATGGGCTGAACACATGCAACATCCCGATGGTGACGTATCCTTTTTTAATGACTCAGCAACAGGTATTGCTCCCAAGCTGGCTGATTTGCAACGCTATGCTGAAGTACTCAATGTTACGATTCCCGCCAATAGTAAAAACCAAGTTACCGCACTAAAAGAAAGTGGTTATGTGGTGATTAAAGACCAAGTTAACAAGCTAATCATTGATGTCGCAAAAGTAGGGCCTGATTACATTCCCGGTCACGCTCATGCCGATACTCTTTCATTTGAATTGAGTATTGATGGCCACCGAGTATTTGTAAATAGTGGGACATCGGTTTATGGTTTAGGTGAAGAAAGACTGAGGCAGCGCAAAACCGAAACTCATAATACGGTAGTGGTTGATGGCATGGATTCATCTGAAGTCTGGAGTGGATTTCGAGTGGCCAGACGTGCCTATCCAAGCAAACCTATTATTACCGAGAGCGAGTACACCATTACCGTTGAGTGTTCCCATGATGGCTACATGCGTTTGCCTGGTAAAGTAACACACTTACGAAAGTGGCAATTAGCACAAGATGAATTGCTTGTTTGTGATCAGGTATCCGGTGTGTTTAATCATGCAGAAGCAAACTACCATCTCCATCCTAATATTCAGGTTGAAAGTTCAAACCATGATGGCCAAGTCATACTACAGTTACCCTCTGGCGCTCAATATAATGTAAGGGCTGAAGGTGCTGATATAAAAGTGCTAGACACGACATGGCATCCTGAATTTGGCTTATCGATAGCCAATAAAAAGCTGGTATTAAATTTTAAACAGAATGAAGTGAACTTTGTTCTAAAGCGAGCGTAGTAATGCATATTCTTTTTCTTACTGATAATTTTCCGCCAGAAGGCAATGCGCCAGCAACACGCACCTATGAACACGCTATTCGTTGGGTAAACAAAGGCCATAAAGTCACCGTAATTACATGCGCACCGAATTTTCCAGAAGGAAAGGTATTCGATGGTTTCAAGAACAAGCTCTATGATGTGTCTGAATTCGATGGAATACGTGTTGTACGTGTTAAGACTTATATCACTGCTAACGAAGGGTTTATTAAGCGAATCTTGGATTATATGTCTTTCATGGTAACAGGCTTCTTTGCGGGGTTATTTCAAAAAAAGCCTGATGTTATTGTTGCGACTTCACCTCAGTTTTTTTGCGCATGTGCTGGGTGGGCAATTTCTGCAATTCGTAGAAAACCGTTTGTCTTTGAACTTAGGGACATTTGGCCCGCTTCTATAACCGCTGTTGGCGCGATGAAAGACAGCAAAGCAATTCATTTGCTGGAAAAAATAGAGATGTTTCTCTATAAACGAGCAGATGCAATTGTTTCAGTGACTCATGCATTTAAAAAAGAGCTCATCGAGCGTGGAGTTGAAGGAAGCAAGATTGAGGTTGTGCTTAATGGTGTCGATTTATCTAAATATGAACCAAAAGATAAAGATACCGAGCTTGCAAAGCAGCATGGTTTAGACGGTAAATTTGTTGCAGGGTACATCGGTACTCATGGTATGGCTCACGGGCTTGAACACATAGTAACCGTTGCTGAAAGGTTGCAAGATCATGATGATATCCGCATTGTTTTTGCAGGAGGTGGAGCCGCTAGACAAAAGGTCGTTGATCTTGTCGAAAAGAAACAGCTTAAAAATGTAGTATTAATTGATAGACAGCCAAAAGAGATGATGCCAAGGCTTTGGTCTTTATGTGATGTTTCACTTGTGCCATTGATAAACAGTGATCTGTTTAGGACTGTTATTCCTTCAAAGATCTTCGAGTGTATGGGGATGGGTATTCCCACAATAATGAGTGTACCTGAGGGAGAGGCTACTACTATCATTAAAGAGACTGATTCGGGGTTAGTTGTTGAAAGTGAAAATGTAGAACAGATTGCTAATGCTATCTTGAGATTGCATGAAGAGAAAGACCTGTATCAGCGTATACGTACCTGCAGCATAGAAGCTGCGCCTAAGTACAGCCGAGATATCATGGCAGCCGATATGATCAACGCTTTTGAAAATCACATTGATTAGTAATGTTTTTAATCTTGAGTTTTTTATTTAATTAAAATAATGGATTAATATCTTAATTTAACAGTTGACACATTTATGAAAATTGCAATTGCCGGTACTGGCTATGTAGGCTTATCAAATGCGATGCTATTGGCCCTGCATCATGACGTTGTCGCGGTCGATATTATCGAAGAGAAAGTAAGATTACTAAACGATAAATTATCTCCAATCATCGACGTCGAAATTGAAGATTTCTTGGCGAATAAACCATTAAATTTTACAGCGACTCTTGATAAAGAGTTGGCGTATTCAAATGCTGATTATGTGGTTATTGCTACCCCTACTGATTATGACGTAGAGACGAACTACTTTAATACATCTTCCGTTGAAGCAGTAATTAAAGATGTGATGGCGATTAACCCCAATGCGGTGATGGTGATTAAGTCTACCGTGCCTGTAGGTTATACCGCGCGCATTAAACAAGAGTTAGAGTGTGAGAACCTGATGTTCTCACCAGAGTTCTTACGTGAAGGTAAAGCTTTATACGATAACTTGCATCCATCACGTATTGTGGTGGGTGAACGCTCTGAGCGTGCACAAGTTTTTGCGAACTTGTTGTTAGAAGGCGCGGTTAAAAAAGACGTTGAAATCCTGTATACCGATTCAACAGAAGCCGAAGCGGTAAAACTGTTCTCTAACACCTATTTGGCGCTTCGCGTTGCCTACTTTAATGAGCTAGATACTTACGCTGAATCTCACGGGTTAGATACACGCCAAATTATAGATGGTGTATGTTTAGATCCTCGCATTGGTTCGCACTACAATAACCCTTCATTTGGCTATGGTGGTTACTGCTTACCAAAAGATACCAAGCAACTGCGTGCTAACTACTCAGATGTGCCGAATAATATTATCGGTGCTATTGTAGACTCTAACACCACACGTAAAGACTTTATTGCCGACTCGATTATTAAAAGAAACCCAACGCGTGTGGGTATCTACCGCTTGATAATGAAATCGGGCTCTGATAATTTCCGCGCTTCGAGTATTCAAGGCATTATGAAACGTCTTAAGGCAAAAGGCATTGAAGTGGTGGTGTTTGAGCCAGAGCTGAAAGAAAAAGAGTTCTTTCACTCATTAGTATTAACGGATTTCGAGCAGTTTAAGTCAGGCTGTGATGTGATAGTCTCAAACCGTATGGCTCAAGAGTTGGCGGATGTACAAGACAAAGTGTACACGCGCGATCTATTCGGTTCAGACTAAGGAATAAGAAATGAAGTATTTAGTAACGGGTGCTGCGGGTTTTATCGGCAGTGCTGTAGTAGAACAGTTAACCGCGAAAGGCCATCAAGTTGTTGGTGTTGATAACCTGAATGATTACTACGATGTCGCATTGAAAGAAGCGCGTTTGGGTCGTATTCAGCATGACAGTTTTAAATTGGTTCAGTTAGACATCGCTGATCGCGATGGTGTCGCTAGCCTATTTGAAACGGAGCAATTTGACCAAGTGATTCACTTAGCAGCGCAAGCGGGTGTTCGTTATTCTATTGAAAATCCACACGCCTATGCAGATTCAAATTTGGTCGGCCACTTAAACATCCTAGAAGGGTGTCGTCACAATAAAGTGAAGCACTTGGTGTATGCCTCTTCAAGTTCGGTTTATGGGTTGAATGCGAAAACACCGTTTGCAACCTCTGATTCGGTCGACCACCCGGTTTCATTGTATGCCGCGACCAAGAAGTCGAATGAGCTGATGGCACATAGCTATTCGCACTTATACGACATTCCAACCACCGGCTTACGCTTCTTTACCGTGTATGGTTCGTGGGGCCGCCCTGATATGGCACCGTTTATTTTCACGAAGAAGATTCTCGATGGCGATACGATTGATATCAACAATAACGGTGATATGTGGCGTGATTTCACACACGTGAACGACATTGTTGAAGGGGTGGTGCGTATCTCTGATGTGGTGCCAACGCGTGATAACGATTGGACAGTAGAAGCAGGCTCTCCAGCAACCAGCTCTGCGCCTTATGCGGTGTATAACATTGGTCACGGCTCTCCAATTAACTTGATGGATTTTGTAAAGGCGATTGAAGATGAGCTAGGCATTGAAGCGAAGAAAAACTTCCGCGAGATGCAGCCTGGCGATGTTTATCAAACTTATGCAGACACCCAAGACTTGTTTGCAGCAACGGGTTACACGCCGAAAGTAACGGTTAAAGAAGGTGTGGCTGAGTTTATTCAGTGGTACCGTGAGTTCTACAATAAGTAGATTTTGGGGTTCTAAAGTCTATATCTAGAAAACGACTCGGTTTCTAGATATATTATTTTTATAAATAACATACTCTGATACTTATGGTGTCTCATCTGATTTTAGCTTGAGACACCTTTCTTCTGTATAATCATCTCAATATTCGTCAGATCATAAAATACAGAACACCTATGTATTTGACAGATTTAAAATCTACGGCTAATCATGCTTTATGTGTTTAGATTTCGTTCAATGGAAGTAAGAGGGACTCAAGCTTGTTCACCTCAATTTCCCCCTTTAAGACGTAGCGTACTGTTACTGTTCCTCACGTCCATATATGGCTAAGGGTTTTGATGCTATTGTTAGCTGGATAATTTTTCAGGATACTGGTGTGCACCATAATTGCTTGAGCATTTGGTGATGATAGTCGGCAGGCCGTATATTCGGTGCTAAACTTTCACTCGATGCTTTTGAAGGCGAACATGAACTACTGGGCTTGTATGGTGAATGCTCATTAAGGGGTAGTTCATGGTCTGCTAAGTCACCAAACACTTCATCGGTTGAAATATGAATAAAGCGAATGTACTTTAGTGTAGTGTATCTAACTAACACCAATACCCTAAGCATCCTCGACAATATTGGTTTGAGTGAAGGCTTCGGAGTGAAAAATTGAAGTATCAAAGTGGTTGTCTACTGCTAGGTTAAAGATGCTATCGATATATATAGGTATGTAAGATGTACTCTATGAGGGCACAGTCACCATATCACCTTGATAAATAGTGTATCGTGAACGACCCTCTAGTGGTTCTAAAGCCTGAAGGTTGGCAGCATAAGTGAGCTTATCAATATTGATGATATGGTGAGTTGTGTGATTAATTCTCCACCGAATTAGCGCAGAGCCAATAAAGCCACATTCATCCGTTACGTAAGATGTTCATACCTCAGCCTCATTCTAGTTGTGCTTCTGTATTGATTATTTCGGGTATACTTTCCTAATATAAGATGTGAGTTTCCAGATATTACTTAATATCGCAAGATAAATTGCAAAGCAGATGATAAAAGCGTAGAACATGGCATATTCTGGAATGTTTAGCATTTCAGCTGAAATACCTATTACAGCATAGAGAGTTGCAATACTACAAATAACGATAAGCGTTTGTGTTGAGCTCAGCCCCATACGCTGGAATATGTGATGTAGATGCTCACGATCGGGCTTAAAAGGAGAGTCGCCTCTTCTTATTCGGCGAACCATAATTGCCGCCATATCCATTAGGGGAACCGCTATTAGCCATAATGCGGTTACTGGGCGTAGCGGCGGTGCGCTTCCATTTTGACTAGAAAGCAGTAGTAACCAGATCACTGTGAAGCCAATTAACATGCTCCCCGCATCTCCCATAAATACTTTTCTTTTTCGGCCAAATGCACCGAGATTGAGTAAGATATATGGGCTAATGGTAACGACTAATACTAGACAAATGTAAGCTAGACTGGATTGACCATCAAAGTTAAGCATAATGCCAAGTCCACCAAAAGTAACGATGGATAGCCCGCCCAATAACCCATCAATCCCATCAACCATGTTGAATGCGTTAATGGCTCCTACCACAGCTAATATGGTCACAAGGTAACCAAACCAACCCAAGGTAATCACATCACCGCTTCCAAATACATCCCCTATTGTATTGAGTTCAATACCGCCGATAACCATCATAATTATCGATAGTCCTGCTTGTACTGCAAACCTCACTTTAAAGCTGATGTCATATTTATCATCCAAAACTCCGATACCAACAAGTATTAGAATACATGCTGCATAGAGCTCTGTATTCGGTAGAATATTTGGGTTGTTGAATAAGAAATAGACTATAGAGATACAAATCGATACTCCACCAACTAAGGGGATTGCTCCATTATGAAGTTTACGAGCATTTGGCTTATCTACTAATCCTATTTTTTTTGCAAATTTACGCATAGTGAAAGTAGTCGCAAGAGAAAAGAAAAATAGGAAAGAGAGATCAAGGAATGATATGAGCACGATTCAGCCTAATAATGTATTTTTAGTTATTTTAATGTATTTAGCTTCTAGTTGAAAGAGGGGGGGGGATTTACGAGATTTCTCCATTTATCGTACTGGTTTAGGATTATTTAACACTACAATTTAATAAGGATCCTATCGTATTAGCGAAGGTTCAAATGACATTTTTTTTCACATCTGATCTGCCTACCTGCGACGTTTCTTGATCTTCCGCTACAGTTTTGACTGTAAACTGTAGTAAAATTACGCTAATTTGTTTTTATACCGATTTATTTTGAATTGAACGAGGTCAGTCCTATGTCAGCTAAGAAGCCAATGGCTCTAGTGATCCTTGACGGTTACGGTTACCGTGAAGACAACCAAGACAACGCTATCGCGAACGCTAATACACCTGTATTAGACGGTCTTATTGCTAACCAACCTAACACGCTAATCTCGGCTTCTGGCTTAGATGTAGGCCTACCTGATGGCCAAATGGGTAACTCTGAAGTGGGTCACACCAACATCGGTGCGGGTCGAGTGGTATACCAAGATCTAACGCGCATTACTAAATCAATCGCAGACGGTGAGTTCGGTCAAACTGAAGCGCTAGTGAGTGCTGTTGATAAAGCGGTTAAAGCCGACAAAGCGGTTCACATCATGGGCCTTATGTCCCCTGGTGGCGTTCACTCTCATGAAGACCACATCTACGCAGCTGTTGAAATGGCAGCAGAACGTGGCGCAGAGAAAATCTACCTACACGCATTCCTAGACGGCCGTGATACGCCGCCACGTAGCGCAGAAAACACACTGGCACGTTTCCAAGAGTTGTTCGCTAAGCTAGGTAAAGGCCGTGTGGCTTCGCTTATTGGCCGTTACTACGCAATGGACCGTGATAACAACTGGGATCGCGTTCAAGAGTCTTACGACCTACTGACTCAAGCGAAAGGTGACTTCACGTTTGACACAGCTGTTGCTGGCCTAGAAGCGGCTTACGCTCGTGACGAAAACGATGAGTTCGTTAAAGCGACGGAAATCAAAGCGGAAGGTGAAGAGTCTGCTGCTATCGTTGATGGCGATGCGGTTATCTTCATGAACTACCGTGCTGACCGTGCGCGTGAAATTACTCGTGCGTTCGTGCCTAACTTTGACGGTTTTGAGCGTAGCGTATTCCCAGCAATCGACTTTGTGATGCTGACTCAATACGCTGCAGACATCCCACTGCTTTGTGCATTCCCACCGGCTTCTCTAGAGAACACCTACGGTGAATGGCTATCGAAAGAAGGCAAAACGCAGCTACGTATCTCTGAAACAGAGAAATACGCGCACGTGACGTTCTTCTTCAACGGCGGTAAAGAAGACGAGTTTGAAGGCGAAGAGCGTCAGCTTGTTGCTTCTCCAAAAGTAGCAACGTACGACCTACAGCCAGAAATGAGCGCACCAGAGCTGACTGAAAAGCTTGTTGCTGCTATCAAAGGCGGCAAATACGACGCTATCGTTTGTAACTTCCCTAACTGTGACATGGTTGGACACACTGGCGTTTACGATGCAGCAGTTAAAGCTGTAGAGTCGCTAGATGAATGTCTTGGCAAAGTGGTTGAAGCAATCAAAGAAGCCGATGGCCAACTGCTTATCACCGCTGACCACGGTAACGCGGAAATGATGGTAAACCCAGAAACGGGCGGCATCCACACGGCGCACACGAACCTACCAGTTCCACTTATCTACGTAGGCAGCAAAGACGTTGAGTTCAAAGAAGGCGGTAAGCTGTCTGACTTAGCACCAACGATGCTTTCTCTGTCTGGTATTGCAATCCCGCCTGAGATGTCAGGCGATGTGATCGTTAAATAGTTGTTTGGCTCAGTGATTCACGTTGAGCTTTAACGATTTTGAAAGCCCGCACTTCAAAGTGCGGGCTTTTTTATAGATGCGAGTAAGCGGGATTCGAAAAGCTTGAAAGGCAGATTCGAGATGCGAGTAAACGAGATTCGAAGAGCATAATAGCTTAAAAATAGATTAGACAAAGGCCTTAATGATTTCGTCATTCCAGAATTGAGGAACGAAATATCTGGAATCTCATGCCTCGTATGACTTGTCATATTTGGTGTTCAACATAAAGAGAGATTCCCTATCACGCTCGTCCTTCGCTGTAGGGAATGATAGAGAGTTATTTGCTAGATTGAGTCAGAACCGAATGCTCGAAATCCAACAACCATTCTTTACGGTTCATGCCGCCGGTGTAGCCAGTTAACGTTCCATTTACGCCGATGACTCGATGGCAGGGTACAACAATACTAAATGGGTTCTTGCCATTTGCACCACCCACCGCTCTTACGGCTTTTGGGTTATCCATTTTTTTCGCTTGTTCGCCGTAGCTGATGGTTTCTCCATAAGGAATGGTTGTTAAAGCCTGCCAAGATGCTTTTTGAAAGTCAGTGCCTTTTATCGCTCTTAATGGCAAATCGAATTCTGTTCGTTGACCTGCAAAGTACTCATCTAACTGTTTCATCGCCAGTTGGCAAAGGTTATCTGGATTGCTAGTCTTTTGCTCTTCGTGATTTATATGGTCAATTTCAATAATCGACACACCATTACTAACAATGAACATCTTGCCAATCGGTGCGTCATAAAGCATTTTGTAAGTGGTTTCTTCCATATCATCTTCCCTCTTCTAGTCTCTTTCTGCTCTCAAGCTTTTCGAATTCCGTTTACCCGAATCTCGCATTTGCTTTATATCTCTCGATACCATAAAGCGTTATTCCAAAACTGAGGGACGAAGTGTCTGGAATCTAAAACAACGAGCCATTAGTTATGGACAATAGATTCCCTACTGCGCTCGTACCTCGCTATAGGGAATGACGGAGTTTAATTAGTAGAGCGTCACTAGAGTATTACATCTGCTCTTATGCTCTTATGCTCTTATATCTTTTCGCATCTCGAATCTACTTGAGCTCTAACACGAAGCGCAAACAAGTACCCTGAAATACCACCCATGATGTTCCCCAAGGCTAAACCAATAAACAACCCTTCGACGCCATTGATTTGGCTACCTACCCAAGCGAATGGCAAGGTAAAGACAAACAAACGCATGAAGCTCCATTGAAAGGCTTTGAGCGGTTGATGCATAGCATTCATCGCGCCGATCAGCATCATTACAATACCTTGGAATCCATAGCTAAATGGGACAACTAACAAGTAATGCCACAAGATGCCTCGCACTGACTCTTCTTGAGAAAAGAGGGCGGCTAAAGGGATGCTCAATGGCACCATCATGAAGAAAATCAAACTTTGGAACATCACCGCAAAGCGCATGCTTAAGAACAGAGCCTTGAAACTGCGCTGTGGGTTATCAGCGCCAAAGTTTTGCGCCATGAAAGGCGTGAGGGCAGAAGTTAAAGACATCAACACGATGATCAAAATCGATTCAATACGCTGGGCAGCACCATAAGCCGCCACGGCTTCTGTCCCTTGTTTGGCTAACATCATCATGATTATGGCGCCAGCAATTGGGTTCAGGGCATTGGAAAGGGCAGCAGGTGTGCCGATGGTTAAGATCTGTTTCCAGTCATCGATGAGGTTTTTTAGTTTGGGCGGAGCAAGCAGCTTTTCTCGTATGGTTAACACATACAGTGAGCCACACAACGCACCAAACCAACTGAATCCGCTAGCAATGGCTGCGCCTTGAATCCCTAGCTCAGGAAAAGGCCCGTAACCGAAGATCAGCAGTGGGTCGAGAATGCCGTTAATAAGGCCGGCCAGCATCATGATCTTGGCGGGTGTTTTTGTATCGCCGCTCGCTCGTATCGCGCTGTTGCCGGCCATAGGAATCACAAGCAGAGGTATCGCTAAGTACCAGACTGACATGTATTCGGATATCAGTGGCAGTAACTCAGGCTCTGCTCCCAATAGTGTAAACATGGGTTCTAGCGTTACAAGCCCTAGAGTTGATGCAAAGCCAACAAGAAGCACCGCAAGTAATAAACCGTGACAAGTAAAGCGAGCCGCATTTTGCGCGCAGCCTTGGCCAAGTAACCTTCCGATACACGTTGATAAGCCAATGCCTATACCCATAGTAATGCAGTTGATGGCAAAGGTGACAGGGAAGGTGAAACTCACGGCTGCAAGGGCTTGCGTGCCAAGCAATGAGATAAAGAAAGTATCGACAAGGTTAAACATCAAGATCGCCACCATGCCGAATATCGTCGGTATGGCCATAGTGCGCAGAGTCTGTGCTATCGGGGCCGTGAGAAGCCCATGCTTATCTTGCATGTAAAACGCCGATTGAACTAGAATAGTAGAGGTAGAATACAGTGAATTGTCATCTCTCTGAAGATTACTTTCATAAAGTTTACAAATCGTACAATACTAACAGCATACGGTGTGATAGCATTCTGCCGTTAATTATTTAGATGTTTTGAGAGATTTATAGTGAAGCAGCAGACACAACCACAGCCGTACTCCCCGCATAATCCACCGATGTACACAACGAACGATGAGATTGATCTGAGAGAGCTTTTCAAGGCACTGTGGGACGGTAAGTTAATCGTCATATTGGTGACTGCTTTATTCACTGCTAGTAGTATTGGGTTTGCTTTATTGGCTCAAGAATGGTGGTCTTCTAATGCCAAGGTCACAGAGGCTCAACCTCAAAATTTAGCTGCATATCAGCAACAAGTGAAGCAGTTTCAACCTGTTTTTAATATTTACCAAGATGATGGCACAGTTTTGGTGAGTCAGGAGTTGGATGATTTAGTTGATGTAGAGGTTTTATTTAAACGTTTTGTAAACACCTTTGGTTCAAGCAATAATAAGAGAGCATTTTTAGACCAGAATACTGAGTTCCAGCAACTAAAAGTGGCAACGACTGCTAATGCTTCTAATTTGACTGAGGATGAAGCAAGGGCTTTATATGCTCGATGGTTTGAGCGAATTTCAGCGTCTAAAGTGGATAAAAAAGATCGTAATTCACCATATACTATTAGTTTTCAAACAACGACTAAGGAAAGTAGTTTTGATTTGCTAACCTCTTATGTTTCTTTCACTGAGTCGAAGGTCCGTGAGGATGCGTTTAGTAATCTGAAGGCGTTCGTTAATAGTAAACGTAATGAATTAATTCAGCAAAAACGAATTCTTGAAAGTCAGGCTAAGAACCAATTATTAGTTGAAACTGAACGAACGAAGTATGCTGTTGAGATTGCTCAGGCTGCTGGTGTGGAAAAACCAACCCAAACTGGTAATGATAAAGAAATCTTTGGTATAGAATTAGGTGCAAAAGGCCTTGAAGCGAAAGTTAAAGCTTTGGATTCACTAAAGAACTTAACCGTTATTGAGCCTCGCCTTCTGAAAATTAATGCAAAATTGGACATGCTGAATAACCTTGAAATTGACCGCTCTGTTGATTTTCAAACGTTCCGTTACCTAGAAAATGTTGAGCAGCCGATAACTCGAGACAAACCTAAGCGTGCTTTGATTGTCGTTCTTGGCACATTGTTAGGTGGCATGTTGGGTGTTGCGATAGTTCTAATACGTTTTGCGTTTAGGAAAGAAGACTAAGTTATTTTTTAATGGCTAGTAGTCAGCTACTAGCCATTTCTCCTATGTTTCGTAGTTGCTTAGACCCCACATTTATTTCTCTATCTTCCCATCGCCCTTATGACTATCTGCTCTCAAAGCTCTTCGCTACTCGTTTACTCGCATCCCGTATCTGCTCTTTGGATCACAATTTTTCTCTTTCACCCCTTGGGATCTTTCACTTCGCCCCAACATACTCTTTAACCCCATGCCAATCGTGGCAACTATCAAATTAAATGGAAATTATCAGGAGATACGACCGATGAATATCCGTCCTCTACACGACCGAGTTATCGTTGAGCGCCAAGAAGTTGAATCTAAATCTGCTGGTGGCATCGTTCTAACTGGTTCTGCCGCTGAAAAATCAACTCGCGGTACAATTCTAGCTGTTGGCAAAGGCCGCATTCTAGAAAATGGTTCAGTACAACCATTGGACGTTAAAGTTGGCGATACTGTTATCTTTTCTGAAGGCTACGGCACTAAAACTGAAAAGATCGACGGCAAAGAAGTTCTGATCATGTCTGAAAACGACATCATGGCGATCGTTGAGTAATCCGACCCATAAAACTGAACTGACTGAATAAAGAATTTTAAAGGAAATTAAGATGGCTGCTAAAGACGTTAAATTTGGTAACGACGCACGTATTAAAATGCTAGAAGGTGTAAACGTTCTGGCTGATGCAGTAAAAGTAACGCTAGGTCCTAAAGGCCGTAACGTTGTTCTAGACAAATCATTTGGCGCACCAACGATCACTAAAGATGGTGTTTCAGTTGCACGTGAAATCGAACTTGAAGACAAGTTCCAAAACATGGGCGCACAAATGGTTAAAGAAGTGGCTTCGCAAGCGAATGACGCGGCGGGCGACGGAACAACAACAGCAACAGTATTGGCTCAGTCTATTATCGCTGAAGGTCTAAAAGCAGTTGCTGCTGGCATGAACCCAATGGATCTTAAGCGCGGCATCGACAAAGCGGTTATCGCGGCTGTTGAAGAGCTGAAGAACCTTTCTGTTCCGTGTTCAGACACTAAAGCTATCGCTCAAGTAGGTACTATCTCTGCGAACTCTGATTCGACAGTGGGTAACATTATTGCTGAAGCGATGGAAAAAGTCGGTCGTGATGGCGTAATCACGGTTGAAGAAGGTCAGGCTCTGCAAGACGAGCTAGACGTAGTTGAAGGTATGCAGTTCGACCGCGGTTACCTGTCTCCTTACTTCATCAACAACCAAGAAGCAGGTTCTGTTGATCTAGAGAGCCCATTCATTCTTCTAATCGACAAGAAAGTGTCGAACATCCGTGAACTTCTTCCGACTCTAGAAGCAGTTGCTAAGGCATCTCGTCCACTTCTTATCATCGCTGAAGATGTAGAAGGCGAAGCGCTGGCAACTCTTGTTGTAAACAACATGCGTGGCATCGTTAAAGTGGCGGCTGTTAAAGCACCTGGTTTCGGCGACCGTCGTAAATCTATGCTGCAAGACATCGCTATCCTAACTGGCGGCACGGTTATCTCTGAAGAGATTGGCCTAGACCTTGAAAAAGTAACGCTAGAAGACCTAGGTCAAGCTAAGCGTATTACTATCACTAAAGAAAACTCAACCATCATTGATGGTGCGGGTGATGAAGTGATGATCAAAGGTCGCGTTTCTCAAATTCGTCAACAAATCGAAGATGCGACGTCTGACTACGACAAAGAAAAACTTCAAGAGCGCGTAGCTAAGTTAGCTGGCGGTGTTGCAGTAATCAAAGTTGGCGCAGCGACTGAAGTTGAGATGAAAGAGAAGAAAGACCGCGTTGAAGATGCACTTCACGCAACTCGCGCTGCTGTTGAAGAAGGTGTGGTTGCTGGTGGTGGTGTTGCACTTATCCGCGCGGCATCTAAAGTTGCTGGCCTTGAAGGCGACAACGAAGAGCAAAATGTAGGTATCCGCGTTGCACTACGTGCAATGGAAGCGCCTATTCGTCAAATCACTAAGAACGCAGGTGATGAAGAGTCTGTTGTTGCTAACAACGTCCGCGCTGGCGAAGGTAACTTCGGTTACAACGCTGCAACGGGCGAATACGGTGACATGATTGCAATGGGTATCCTAGATCCAACTAAGGTAACTCGTTCTGCACTTCAGTTCGCAGCATCAGTAGCTGGTCTTATGATCACAACAGAAGCGATGATCACTGATAAGCCACAAGATTCTGGCCCTGCAATGCCTGATATGGGTGGCATGGGCGGCATGGGCGGTATGGGTGGCATGATGTAATCATCCCCTTTCTCTATAGCAGAGAAAGCCATACATAAGCTGTAGAACGGAGACCTCGGTCTCCGTTTTTTTATGTTTTGAAATAGTCACTCCCTACTGCTCTTTGCTATACGCACCAGAGGATTTTGTGTTCTGAGATTCCAGAAACTTCGTTCCTCAGTTCTGGAATGACGCTAATTACTTCCTGAATTGATTAGCGTCATTCCCTACATCGAGGTACGAGCGTGATAGGGAACCTTTACAGCCCTCAAATAGAAACATGGGCGTAGACAGCTACTCTTACCTCTCCCCGTATCCCTTTCTTTATATTGCTCTTTATGATTTAGCGGCTTATATTCAACAGTGCAGTTATGACATTGATTTAACATGGCTAACTGTTTAATTAAGGATAATAAATGCTTGATCGATAATGTATAAATCAAGTTAATAATAGTCAGTGGAGACTTCCCCAATGAAAAAATTACTTTCAGTATTAGCTGTGTCTGCCGCGGTAATGGCACCGGCTGCATTCGCTTCTTCGCCTGTTATGTTCTCAACCATTAACGGCTTCAACGCACCTGACTCAGATGCTGTTGGCGGTGTGCGCTTGGCTTTACTTCATGGACAAGTGAACGACCTTAAAGGCCTTGATCTTGCTGTTGTTGGTATGTCAGAGACGCAAACGACAACGGGTGTGAACTTGGGTATTTTCGGTGCATCAAAAGTGAATCAAGAGATGACAGGTGCATCACTTGGTTTCTTTAACTGGAATACAGGTAAAACAACGGGTCTGAACCTAGGTGCGGTGAACATCACTAATGATGTGAAAGGTGCAAACGTGAGCTTTGTGAACTACTCAGAAGGTAACACGATGGTTGATGTTGGCGCAGCTAACCTTTCAGAAGTGTCTACGGTTCAGGTTGGTATCTTCAACAAAACCAACAAAATCGAAGGTGTACAAGTTGGTTTGATCAACTGTGCGGACAATGGTTTTTTCCCATGCTTCCCAATCGTAAACTTCGCTAAGTAAGCGATGTAGAGTTTTATCTACCGAACCATTAATTCTCGCCTAAGCCTTGGTTTAGGCGTTTTTCTATCACCAGCAGTCTGAATAATAAATAACCAATAGGCAATTTGTTTTATATTTACATTGCTACTTGTTTATCAATGGGTACAATGTGCGATAAAATTACAACGCTGGCTTATATGTTTTGATTAATCACCATACCATCGATTTTAAAAAGGCTTTATTAAGCCTCACCGCCATCTTCTTATTAGTATTGAGTTTATTGCTCGTTGATTCAGCGGAAGAATCAGATAAACAGTATGGAATTGAAAACCAAGGCGTCACGCGCTCGTTAGCTGAGCTTACTCAGATTATTAATGCGCTCGAGTACAACATTACCGCGTTATATCCATTACATAGCGATTCCTATGTATTTTCCCATACGAAAAAGCGGGAAGGGAAAACGTGTTATTTCATTAATGAAGAGCAGCAGCATCCTCGGTTTGACTTTATGTTCTCTGGGCCAGCAGAGATGTGTAACCCAGAGTCAGAACTTCATCTGGAAGCGAATAAGCGTCTCTTTATCGCTCCAACAATGGCTTACTTTGCCAATACTATTGATACCATCTCAGCTATCTACTTTATCTCTAAAGAAAAATTCATCATCTCTTCTCCCTCTGATTTTGCTAGCTATATTAAAGGGGACACCTTTGATTCAGTCGTGAACGGCCGCCCTTACTGGATCAATACCGTTCGATATGGACTCACTCAGCGTCAAGACCAGGTCGTTTATACAGGGCAGTATGATGACTACTTAACGGGCAAGAAGGTCGTTACTCTGACTAAGGGTATTTATGTTGATGGCCAGTTTAAGGGAGTACTAGGGGTTGATGGATATGTAGCTAACTTAGTGTCTAACCCTGTACATGGTTATGAAGTGTCCAGTACGCGTGGGCCAAATCAATATGGCTTCATGGATTTCACCTATTCAAAGCCACTGTATGTTGATGGCATTAATACTCAGCTCTATTTGAGTATCGAGGAAGGAAAGGGGCAACATTTCCTACATGTGCTGGAAATGGATAAGGTGCAGCTTTCTATACTTGCAGGCTTGTTCGTACTCTCGGTTATCTGTTTGTGGCGATTCTATACTAAACAAGAACATGAGAGATTAAATGAACTGGCGATGCGAGACCCTATGACGGGGCTATTGAATCGACGTGGTTTTGAAGCACGGCTGTTAGCTCAAGGTGAAGAGCCAATTATTGGAGTTGGTGTATTTGATATTGATGACTTCAAAGTGGTGAATGACCGCTATGGGCATAAAGTCGGTGATGATGTGATTTGCCACGTTGCTCAACTCATGTTGGATAGTGTTCGTCAGCAAGACATTGTCGCTCGATTTGGTGGTGAAGAGTTTGTTGTCGCGATTACAGGAGAGTCTTCGGAATTGCTGTCATCGATTTTTGAACGGATACAAAACGATATTAGCTTACAGAGTTATCGATGTTCGAATGGCGATAAGGTAAACGTTTCTGTATCAGGGGGAGCGACACTTTATTCATTGTACAAGTTCGACAGTGTAGGGCACTTATGGGCAAACCAAAGCATTAGGTCTTCAGATGACCAGTTATACAAAGCTAAGGCTGCAGGTAAGAATCAAGTGTGTATTCAGGTGTATTAATTGCTCTCCAAGAACTGAAAGCCTAACCGTTTGACTAGGCTTCTTTTTATCTAAGATAAATGCACTAAAGATGAAATAGTCTTTTAACGTTAAAATGCCTTTAAGGTTAGATGTTACTTCTTCACGCGACCTTTTCTCATCCACTTTTGATGAACGCCACGACGTAGGCTTTGGAAGCTGTTTTCCACCTTGTCGACTCCAAGCAGAATCATTAGGGCCATTAACGTAATAATAACGGATTGGGAAAGGTGTCCCAATGCAATCATCATCCCTAGAGCGGCCAGCACCCAGATAATCGCTGCCGAAGTCACACCATGAATCTTGCCATCGAGAGTCATCATTACACCTGCGCCAAGAAAACCAACCCCAGTAATTATCTGACCAAGCACACGAGCTTGATCGAGCGTGTTAGGGGAAAGGCTAATCGCCATGGTAAGGAAGAAGTAGGTGCCACTAATGATAAGGATCGATGTTCTGATCCCTACTGGTTTACCGCGTGTTTGTCGCTCGATTCCGATTAACGAACCACACAGCATACATGCTGCAAGGCCTGCCCAGCTAAAGGGGGCAAGGTTGAGAGTTTGTTCTATAAATTGTGACATATCACCCCTCCTAAAAATTTAGAATAGAGCTGAGTATGCTAATAATAGACCGGACGATCGAACAAAAACTTTTTGTCTTAACGATTGGGGCTCGTGATGAAAAGCTAGCAGCCAGTTGTAGTTAATGTGAAGACAGGTGCTGTGGTCTCAGTCGCTTCTTGATACTCAAGGTAGCAGTTATCAGCCTGCTTTTTTCTACTCGAAGGCGCATAAAGAATAATGCCATCGTTCGCATCAGTATTGGTAAAGAACCAGTCTGCTCGGCCCGTATCCCAAACAGCATCTAAGAAAGTAGATTCTATAAGGAGTGACCAAGTTTGATCATTCATCGCTGCTGGGTAGCCGTAGGCGACTAAGATATCGTCGCCCTCAACATTTACGGATGCGCTAACGGCTTTATCTAAGCCTAATGCTGATGCCTTACCGTAAAGCATAGCACTTGCGCCTTCCATACCGCCTTTAAGGCCATTTAATGTCGAGATGCGAGCATCGGTTTGAAGGTTGAGAAACTTAGAAGCCGCAGTTACCGACACAATGCCCAGAATTACGATAACTACAACCAGTTCAATGATGGTGAAGCCTTTTGAGAGGCATTTGTTCGCTGGAGGGGTGACAAGAGCATTGTGTTTCATTGATACGACTTCTCTATTCAATGTGTAAATCGAGTGGTGTCTTACTGCTGCGACCGCCGATCTCGCGAGTTAACTTAGGTACAAGGTAGCCAGAAACCTCGGAGATTAAACCCTTAAAGTGAAGCTTGGCCTCTTCATCGGAAATGTAGAAGTGAGCAGCGCCCTGAACTTTATCCAGTACATGCATATAGTAAGGTAAAATGCCTGCATCGAATAGCCTTTCGCTCAACTCTTTCAATGAGTTAGTGCTGTCATTGACCCCTTTTAGCATCACACCTTGGTTGAGCAGAGTCGCACCACTTTGCTTCAATTTACAGAAGGCTTGTTTGAGCTCTACATTGATTTCATTGGCATGATTAATATGGCTGACCATCACCACGTTTAGACGAGTATCAGCCAATGTTTGGCACAATTCGTCAGTCACGCGGGCAGGGATCACAACAGGTAAACGGCTATGGATGCGGACAGTTTTCACATGCGGAATCTGTTCGATGGCATTGATAAGCCAGCCTAGCTCGCTGTCTTTAGCCATCAAAGGGTCGCCGCCAGACAAGATCACTTCGTTGATCTCTGGATGAGCGGCCACATAGTCGAGGCTGGTTTGCCACACAGACTTCGAGCCCTTGTTATCTTGATAAGGAAAATGACGGCGGAAGCAGTAGCGGCAGTTTATGGCGCAGCCCCCTTTTACGATCATCAGTGCACGATTTTTATATTTGTGCAGCAGCCCTGGGATTGCATTCTCTTGTTCTTCTAGTGGATCAGCCGAATAGCCTTGGTGTACTTCGAACTCTTCGTTTAAAGGTAAAACCTGACGCAGTAATGGGTCGTGTGGGTTGCCTTTTTCCATTCGCTCAACAAAGCTTAGAGGTACTCGAAGTGAAAACAGCTCACGCGCTGCGAATCCTTTTTGCCACGATGTTGGGTCTATTTCCAATGCTTCAAGCAGTTTTGTCGGGTCAGAGATCGCATTCGATAGTTGTTTGAGCCAGTTTTGCTCAACAGATTCGACTTTTCGGGTTATGATATGCGGCATTGAAATTAACTCAAAGATGTGGAAGAGAAAATCATGGCGTCAGTAAGCACCAATGAATTCAAAGGCGGTTTAAAATTCATGTTAGATAACGAGCCTTGCGCAATTATCGACAATGAATACGTTAAGCCAGGTAAAGGCCAAGCGTTTAACCGTGTAAAACTTCGTAAACTGCTGTCAGGCAAAGTGTTAGAGAAAACATTCAAGTCAGGCGAAAGCTTTGAGCTTGCAGATGTTGTTGACGTTGAACTAGGTTACCTATACAACGACGGCGAATTCTACCACTTCATGAACAACGAAACATTTGAGCAAATTGCAGCAGACGTAAAAGCAGTCGCTGACTCAGCAAAATGGTTAGTTGAAAATGACGTTTGTACTCTAACGTTGTGGAATGATAACCCTATCACTGTTACTCCGCCAAACTTTGTTGAGATCGAAGTAACTGAAACCGATCCTGGCCTGAAAGGCGATACACAGGGTACTGGTGGTAAACCTGCAACTCTAGCAACAGGCGCGGTAGTTCGCGTACCTCTATTCATCGCTATCGGTGAAGTTGTTAAAGTTGATACTCGTACTGGCGAATACGTTGGTCGTGTAAAATAATTTGATTGTGTCCATCTTTTAGGATGGCTCAGTGAAATAGAAAAGGTCGCTTATGAGCGGCCTTTTTTGTATCTGGTGATCAGGAAAAGCGGGGGAGGAGGAGCAGAGCAGATGCGAGTAAACGAGATATAACAAGCAACAAAAAAGCAGAACAAGGAATTCCTGCTCTGCTTTTAATCTTTTCGCTTTTAAGCTCTTCGAATCTCGTATCTGCTCTTAGATCATAAAGATGAAGATAACAGACAACGCGCTGATTAGACCTGCAACGAAGTAGCAGCCCACTTTACCTGCAACGCCGACGTGGAACTTAAGGTCGTGCATGCCGTGGTGAAGACGGTGCATTGCGTGCCACATTGGCAGTGCTAGCGTACCGATGATGAATAGCGCACCGATAATGCTGGTGGCAAACTCAGATACACGCTCGTAGCTCATTGCATCTGCATCGATAATGCCCATTGGCACTAAGATACCCAGCACTAGAATCGTGATTGGAGTGATCATCGCGAACCAAGTACCGCCAGCGCCGAATAGGCCCCACCAGATTGGCTCATCAGAGCGTTGAGGGTTGTGGTTAACAGGTTTCACTTTGTAATTTGTGTTCATAACGAAGCTCCTTACACCACCATCAGAACGATTAAAGAAATAAATGCCACCGCTGCCCACTGGGTCAGTACGATGATTCTTTTATCTACCAATTTGCCTTTAAGGCGGATTGGCATTACTTGAGGCATCATGCTGAAGAAGGTCTGAGCGTGCAGCAAGCTGCCTAGCAGTGCCACGATGTTGATACCAACAACGATAGGGTTAGCCATAAAGCCCAACCAACCTTCCCACGCTTCTGGGCCTTTCACTAGCGCACCCAAACCGAAGGTTAGGAACAGAGTGAATAGAATCAAAGGCAGTACAGTCGCTTCACGTAGCATGTAGAAGCGGTAGAACGGATGGTTGCTCCACCACGTTCTCTTCATCTCACGAACATAAGGCTTACGATTGCTCATATTATGCCTCCTCTGTTGTTTTTGCTTGCGATCCGTCTGGCTTGAACATCGAGATAACGAAGTCCATTGAAGACTCAACTTTGCCTTGGTTAACTGCCGCTGCTGGGTCTACTTTCTTCGGACATACGTCAGAACAGTAACCTACAAACGTACAACCCCAAGCGCCGTTGTCGCCATTGATAAGCTTCATACGTTCAGCTTTACCATTGTCACGGCTATCTAGGTTGTAGCGGTGAGCAAGCGCAAGTGCCGCAGGTCCGATGAACTCAGGGTTTAAACCGAATTGAGGACATGCTGCGTAGCACAAACCACAGTTGATGCAGCCAGCGAACTGTTTGTACTTCGCCATTTGCTCTGGAGTTTGGATGTTAGTGCCGTCTTCTGGCTTACGGTCGTTACCAATGATGTAAGGCTTGATTGCTTCAAGGCGCTCGATGAACGGCGTCATGTCGACAATCAAATCTTTTTCGATTGGGAAGTTAGCCAAAGGCTCAATCTTGAAGCCATTCGGGTAATCACGTAAGAAGCTCTTACATGCCAGTTTTGGCACGCCATCAACCATGATGCCGCAAGAACCACAAATCGCCATACGACAAGACCAACGGTAAGACAGGTCTTTATCTAGGTTATCTTTGATGTAACCTATCGCATCAAGTACTGACATGGTTTCATCAAACGGCACTTCAAAGGTTTGAAAGTGAGGTTCTGCATCGTGCTCAGGGTCATAACGCAGGATTTCAATTTTTTGGATTCGATTCGCTGACATTATGCTTGCTCCTCTGCGCTCTTCTTAGCATTCTCTTCTGCCGCTTTTTCAGCAGCAGCGGCTTTCTCAGCTGCTTCACCGTATAGACGAGCTTTAGGTTGAGATTTAGTAATCTTAACGCCGCTGTAGTCGATGGTTGGTGCTGCATCTTCGTTGTAGAAAGATAGAGAGTGTTTCAGGAAGTTCACGTCATCACGTTCTGTGCAGTTGTCGTCTAGACGTTGGTGTGCACCGCGAGACTCTTTACGAAGAATGGCTGAGTGAACCATCGCTTCTGCAACTTCAAGGCCGTAACCCACTTCGATAGCGTAAAGTAGGTCTGTGTTGAACACTTTGCCTTTGTCTTTAATGCTGATCTTCTTATAGCGAGCTTTCAGTTCAGTGATCTTGTTGATGGTTTCTTGCATCAAGTCTTCTTGACGGTAGATACCACAACCCGCTTCCATGGTGTGACCCATTTCAGTACGGATGTCAGCCCAGTTCTCATCGCCTTCTTGAGCCAAGATGCCTGCGATGCGATCTTCAACCGCTTTAATTTGCTTAGCGATAGCGTCTTCATTCCAGCCTTTGAATTCAGCAGCGCGTTTCACCGCTTGTTCACCGGCTACGCGACCAAACACAACGAACTCAGCCAGAGAGTTCGAACCTAGGCGGTTTGCACCGTGTAGGCCAACTGAAGCACATTCACCAACGGCGAATAGACCTTTGATGCGAGTCTCACACGTACCGTTAGTTTCGATACCACCCATGGTGTAGTGAACGGTCGGGCGAATTGGGATTGGCTCTTTTGCTGGATCAACGTTTACGTACGCTTTTGCAAGCTCACAGATAAACGGTAGACGCTCTTGCAGGTACTCTTCACCAAGGTGGCGAAGGTCAAGATGTACTACATCACCAAGTGGGTGCTTGATGGTGTTGCCTTTCTGCTGCTCATGCCAGAACGCTTGAGAAACTTTGTCACGAGGACCCAGTTCCATGTATTTGTTTTTCGGCTCGCCCACTGGAGTTTCAGGGCCCATGCCGTAATCTTGCAGGTAACGGTAGCCGTTCTTGTTGACGATGATACCGCCTTCACCACGACAACCTTCGGTCATCAAGATGCCAGTGCCCGGTAGGCCTGTTGGGTGGTATTGAACGAACTCCATGTCACGCAGTGGTACACCGTGGCGATAAGCCATTGCCATACCGTCGCCAGTTACGATACCGCCGTTGGTATTACAGTGGTAAACACGACCTGCGCCACCGGTTGCTAACACAACAGATTTCGCTTTAATCGTAACAAGCTCACCTTCAGACATATGAATCGCGATAAGGCCTTGTACTTCGCCATCTTCAACGATCAAATCCACCACAAAGTACTCATCAAATCGTTTGATTGTGTCGTACTTCATCGAAGTCTGGAACAGAGTATGAAGCATGTGGAAGCCGGTTTTATCCGCTGCGAACCACGTTCTTTCTACCTTCATACCGCCGAATCGGCGTACGTTTACTTCACCGTTTTCTTTACGACTCCATGGGCAGCCCCATTGTTCCATTTGGATCATTTCGCGAGTCGAGTTTTCAACAAAGTATTCAACAACATCCTGTTCACATAGCCAGTCACCACCGCCAACAGTATCGTTGAAGTGGTTATCTAAGCTATCTTCGTCTTTAATTACTGCTGCTGAACCGCCTTCTGCTGCTACCGTGTGCGAACGCATTGGGTAAACTTTAGAAATCAGTGCTACTTCCAATTCAGGATTAGCTTCAGCCGCAGCGATAGCTGTACGAAGACCAGCGCCGCCTGCGCCGATGACTGCGATATCTGTGGTAATTGTCTTCACAGTTATTCTCCAGTGTGATGCGGAGTATTCCGCTTGTTATTATAAAAAGTTAGAGAGCAGTAAACGGCATCAACCGATTATCACCCCTAAGCCTTAAGTGGTAGGTTCAGTGTAAGAGAGGAGGGCGTTTCAAAAATTGATGTATTTAGGTTTTTGCTCCAGTAATGCATATGGAGGCATAGAATTTATAGGTTATGTGACTGCAATCACGGCAATCAATTGTTGATAACGATTCTCCCACAAGGCATGTGTTAACGGCTTGTTGAGTATGATTTTTGTTATCAATGTTGGTCGAGGTCGAATATAGGTAAATGTATTGTAGAACGTGATTTTCTGGCTTCATTAAAACCGTATTTCGACCTTATTAATGCAAAGATAGAAGCTTACAAAAGAGGCGAAAAGTGGTAATTTTCGTCGCCTAGAATTCAGTGATATGGAACTTGATAATGCACTCCACATGGCAACCCGCCGCAACCATAAAGCAGTTAAAGCAACGTGCTGATATCCTTAATCAAATCCGCCAGTTTTTTGCTGAGCGAAATGTGATGGAAGTGGATACGCCAGCCATGAGTCACGCCACGGTGACGGATGTGCATTTACATACCTTCAAAACTGAATTTGTAGGGCCGGGTTATGCACACGGCCAACCGCTGTTCTTTATGACGAGTCCTGAATTTCATATGAAGCGCTTGTTGGCGGCAGGAAGTGGTTGTATTTACCAAATTTGTAAGTCTTTTCGTAACGAAGAAAATGGCCGTTACCACAATCCTGAGTTCACCATGTTGGAGTGGTATCGCGTTGGTTTTGATCATCATGATCTGATGGATGAAATGGATCTGCTGCTACAACAGGTTCTTAAATCAGGTGTCGCGGAGCGAATAACTTACCAACAAGCCTTTGTTGATGTGCTTGGTGTGTGTCCATTGGAAGGTTCGATGGATACGTTAAAGCAGGCCGCAGCGAAACTTGGCTTAAGTGATATCGCAGACCCTGAACAAGATCGCGATACCTTATTACAACTGCTGTTTAGTATTGGTGTTGAGGCGAAAATAGGTCAACAGGTGCCTGCGTTTGTGTATGACTTCCCTGCATCGCAAGCCGCCTTAGCTAAGATTAATCCAAACGATTCACGAGTCGCCGATCGCTTTGAGGTGTATTTCAAGGGGATTGAACTGGCTAACGGCTTCCATGAGTTAGATAAACCACAAGAACAATTGCAGCGTTTTGAAGACGATAATGCCAAACGTATTGAGATGGGCTTATCGCCTCAACCGATTGATCATCATTTGATTGAGGCACTAAAAGCTGGCTTACCAGATTGTGCGGGTGTTGCTCTAGGTATCGACAGATTAATCATGCTAGCACTAGGGTATGACCACATCGATGACGTGACGGCTTTTCCTTTCCCGCGTTCTTAATTTTCTGTTTTGATGAGAGTTAATAGTCATTAACTATTAACTCTCAGCTTCCAATCCGCTTCTCTAGCTGACCAGAATACCAGTACCAACTACAGCAACAATGGCACCGATCCAAGCGTAAGCATTCGGCCTTTGCTTGGTATAAAGCCATAATATGGGTAACAACATGATTGGCGTGGTTGAAGATAACAGCGCGACCATGCCGACATTCCCTTCTTGCAGCGCATACAAGATCAGCGTCATTCCCACCGCCATCGCTAAAAAGCCGTTAACCGCGGTAATCGCGAATATCTGTTTATTCATTGGGTTTAGTGCGCGTGAAAGTTTAGCGCCCGTTAAGCGAAACAGTGAGTGAGCCACAAAGGCGGAGATCATTCGAATGGCAGAAGCTGCTATTGGGTCGATGCTGGTTTGCATCACGGGTTTGGCAATAATACCGCCCAATGCTTGGCAAATCGCCGCTGTAATTCCTAGCGCAACACCAATCCACACCGTACCCTTAATGGTTTCAAGTTGGTTGTTCGCTTGTCCTCGACGACCAAAGAATATCGCGGTTAACACGCCGCTAAACACCAATGCAGAGCCAATCAGTTCTACCGAGGTCATGCTTTCGCTAAACAGGAAGTAACCGAGAATGGCTGAGAACACAGCGTGACAAGAGAACAGCAAACCCGCTTGGCGCGGCCCCATTCGGTTCAAACAGGCAAATAGGGCTGTATCACCAATGAAGATACCAATTAGGCCAGACAGCATCATGGGTGTTACCAGATCGGCTTCCACACTTGTCCAGCCACCCGTAAACCAAGCCATGCTTGATAAGATGATCGCGGTACAACCCATTCTCCAACGACTATAGGCGAAAGAACCTAAGTGTTGAGCTGGTTTTACTGACATTAGGCTCGCAATCGCCCAAAGAAAAGCGGCAGCAAGAGCTAACCATTCGAATCCCATCTGAATAACATCCTTGTGTCTGGGATAAATTAGCTCATCAATATGCATTAAACCGAACTGAGAACAAAGCGATTCTTAATAAAAGCACTGCTTTGCTCCTCAGTGATAGGTTTGCTCCAGCTATCCGTTTCGTTTGTCTAAGTCGCGAGGCTTTATACCTTAAAGCGCTCCACATCTCGACGCATCGATTCAGCAGCATTGCTCATCTCATTAGAGCTATTACGACTGCTTTCAGCTTGCTGTGCCAAATCGTCAGATGCGTCTTTGATCCCTTGCGTGTTGCGACTGATGTCTTCGCTCACTGCACGTTGTTCTTCTGCTGCACTGGCTATTTGCAGTGCCATGTCGTTGATTTCAGTGATCGCTTGCGTGATTTTAGTGAGGCTGCCATGGGCTTGTTCTGCGAAGCCTACACTGTTCTCTGCCAGTTGAGTGCTGGTAGTCATGCTTTCAACGGCATGTTCGGTATTCTTCTGTAACGTATCAATCATCACGCGGATTTCTTCGGTCGAGCCATGTGTTCTTTGGCTGAGCACTCGAACCTCATCGGCGACAACCGCAAATCCACGACCTTGTTCTCCCGCTCGAGCGGCTTCAATCGCAGCATTTAATGCCAACAGGTTGGTTTGTTCGGCAATGCCTTGAATGGTGGATAGGATCTGATTGATGCTTTGCGCGTTATTTTCTAATTCTCGAATAACATTGGCCGCGTCTTCAACTTGAGTCGCAAGGCCTGTAATTGCATCACGGTTTTGTTGAATAACCTCTTGGCCTTCGTTACAAGCGGTCGCTGATGCCTGAGAAGCGGAGGCGGTTAATTCGGCATGGCTGGCCACTTCAGCGGCGGTGGCGGACATTTCATGAATCGCAGTCGCAATTTGGTTGATGTCGTTTTGTTGATTCTCAACTCGAATCGAAGATTGGGTAGCCAGTTGATTGGCTTTTTCTGCATGATTGTTGAGATCGTGGCTGTGTTCTATCACGCCCTTAAGCATGCTTTGCATTTGACTCAAGAACTGGTTCACGAGCTCGGCAAGTTTGCCAATTTCATCCATACGTGTGATATCAATACGCTGGGTGAGGTCGCCTCTGCCTTGAGCCAGTTGAGTCAGCGCTTCAGACAATGTTTGCAGTGGGGAAAGCAGGCGGTTGATGACGACGGTGCTCGCAATTGAAATGACGATGTACAAAATCAAAGAGGTTAGTGTGATGAACTGAATGGCATCAGATACCGCAGAAAACGCCATCTCTTTATCGATAACAATACCCAGAGACCAATCTGTGTTCGGAATGTTGGCCATGTAGACCATTTTATCACCCTGGCCAGGCCAAGTGAGCGTGGTGATCATTTGGTTTTGGAGTAGTTGTGACACCTTGTTGGTTGTTAGTTCTGGATTCAAACTAATTAGTGGTTTTTGACTCAGCTCTTCATCACTGTAGGCAACTATGTTGTTGTTGCCATCGACTAAAAACGCAAAGCCATCGTTATCGAGTTTTACATTGAGAACCGTATCAATAATGCTGGTTACGGTTAAATCTGCCGCGAGAACGCCTTGTCTCTCTCCACTGAATGCTTTGGCAAAGCTGATGACGATGCTGCCGTCAAAGTCTTGATAAGGCTCTGTGATGATGAGATCGGATGTTGCGTTGGCGTCTTTATACCAAGGTCGGGTGCGTGGGTCGTAGCCTGCTGGCCAATCTTCACCTTTGTCGCCATAAGCGATAGTGCCATCGCTGAATCCGGCATAAACAGACAGGAATTGTCCTGCTTGTTTGGTGATTAATAACTCGCGGTCAGAGTTACTATTGCTTGAAATGGTCGATTCATTGGCAAGCATCATATCACTGCGGATAGAGAGCCAATCGGCAATGTAATTGGTGGTGCCAACACTGACATTTTTCATTTCTTGGTTGATCGCGACTTCAGTCTCTTGAGTAAGCTGATTGACCGATATCCAAGCTTGAGCGCCACTCACGACGGCGATAATGACCGCAATCGCGATCTGAATTTTAAACTTAATAGTATGTCTCAAGGTCTATTCCTCTCTATTAGACAAAAAACTAATTGACAGTGACGTACTTGATGGTGAATTGGTGTGTCTCTGATGCGTGTATAGTGCCGTTGTCTTGATGTTAGTAAATGTGTTTAAAATCAAAAATTTAAAAACATCCATCGTTATTTTTAATAAACCGTGAAGTAGAATCACAATTATCTATCGATTAAAAACTGATAAACCCTTCAGCTAGCGAAATCATGATTGCTAGCTGGAGGGTTGTAGTGAGGGATTAACGTGCTAGGTGATGATAAACAGCGCGAGGTAGACCATTAATAAGCCGACAATCCCCAAGATGATGCCCATCTTCGCCATGTCTTTGCTCTCAATAAGTCCGGTTGAGTAAGCCAGCGAGTTTGGTGGTGTCGACACTGGAAGAATCATACCGAGTGATGCGGAGAAGGCGACCACAACCAACAAGCCTTGCAAGCCGCCAATCGCGACCAAGCTTTCCATGGATGCGCCAATCGCAGCCGCTATCGGCATCAGTAAGTTGGCAGTTGCGGTGTTCGACATGAAGTTAGCCATTAACCAACACACGATAGATAGCGTTAGTACCACTGCAGCAGGCGAGAGTGATTCATAGTCAATCGCGTGCGCCAATGCCGCAGCTAGCCCTGTTTTGTCCAAGCCGATACCAATCGCAATACCACCCGCCACTAACCACAACACATCCCAGTTAATCAGCTTGAGCTCTTCTTTGCCCATGATGCCAGTCAGCGTGAACACCGCCAACGGAATGATCGAGACCACATAGGTGTTCATGCCGTGCAGTTTGGTGGTCATCCATAACAGAATAGTGGCGGCGAAGGTGACGTAAACGACAATCGCTCGCCAGCTTTTCCTAAATTGGCCATCAAGCTTGAGTACCATGTTTCTTTCTTTAGAAGGGAAGAGTTTTTGTAGAAGAAACCAAGCGATGGTGAGTTGGATAATCACAAAAGGTAAGCCCATCATCATCCAGCTAAGGAAGTCGATACTGTTTTCGCCAGTCAGATATTGCAGTGCGATCGCATTGGGTGGTGTACCGATGGGTGTCGCGATACCACCGGTGTTAGCAGCAATTGGAATACATAACACCAAAGCTTTAATTCCCATGTCGCCTTTTGGCGCAGAGGCTACGATCGGGCCTAGCAATGCGAGCATCATTACAGTAGTCGCCGTGTTCGACATAAACATCGAGAACACAGCGGTGATCAGCATTAAACCGAGCATGATGAAGCGTGGCTCTGTGCCAAATGGTTTGAGTAGCACCCGAGCTAGGTTGTTGTCGAGTTCGTACTTGGATGCCGATATTGCGAGAGCGAAACCACCCATGAAGAGGATGATGATTGGTGACGAAAATGCACCGAAGATGTCGGTATATTTGATTAACTCACCGAGATCGTGTCCTGCTGGTGGGTTTCTAAATAGGTGCAGACCTTTGTCGGAAATCATTACCAGTTCAAGCGCAATGATCAAAATGGAAGTGGCGAATACCGGAACAGGTTCAAGCACCCACAGTAGAGCGGCCAACAAGAATATCGCTAACAGACGATGTTGAATCAGCGTGAGATCATCGATTGGGATGGAATCTATCGGCATGAATAGCACGCCTAAGGGAATCGCAAAACAAATCAATAGCTTGACCAGAATGCCAATATTGAGTTTAGGCATGATACAAAGACCCTATGAATAAAATATCTTCAAATAGAGTAAGTTATCTGGATTTTTGGTACTTGGAGACGGGTTGTAAAATCGAAAAGTTGTTTAAGGTTTCGACAGTTGTTTTGTTTTTGGTCAATCTTTTTTCTGGGTAATTCGACGTCTTATTCGTTGAGAATAAGGTTGTCGGTAGTTAGATTGGTTGAAATCTTGAAGGGAAATGTCTCGAACTAGATAAGAAAAAGGCGCGTTATTTACTCGAAATAACGCGCCTTTAATATGTCTATGAGTGAACTTGCATCGACAAGTAATACTATCTACAAGCTAACTCAGGAAGTTATGCTTGGTCTGTGTTCTCAACAGTTTCAGCAGTATCTTCAGTTACTTCGGCTTCTTTGCCCGCAATATGCGCGAAAGGTGTGCCTAGAACGGTTTTCTCACCATTCTGCATCGTTTCGTCAAACTTGATTGCATCTTTAGCAAACAGGTTGATAACGGTTGAACCAAGCTTGAAGCGACCCATCTCTTCGCCTTTCTTCAAGATGATAGATTTGTCACCTTGTGCTGGGTAATCCCATTTGTAAACCGAGTTACCGCGAGGTGGTGTGATGGTGCCAGCCCAAACCTGCTCGATGCTACCTACGATAGTTGCACCAACCAGCACTTGTGCCATTGGGCCAAACTCAGTATCAAAGATACAAACTACACGCTCGTTACGTGCGAATAGGTTTGGAACGTTCTCTGCCGTTAGTGGGTTTACTGAGAAAAGGTCACCCGGAACGTAGATCATCTGACGCAATGTGCCGTCACATGGCATGTGCACGCGGTGGTAATCACTTGGAGACAAGTAAAGTGTTGCGAATTCGCCGTCTTTAAATTCATCCGCTAGAGCTGCATCACCACCCAATAGCTCACGAGCTGAGTAGTTGTGGTTTTTAGCTTGAATCAATTGACCATCAGTAATTGGGCCAAATTGGCTTACGCGAGCATCAGCAGGGTGAACAATCACGGATTCGCCTTCAGCGACAGGGCGCATGCCTTCTTTTAATTCACGCACGAAGAATTCATTGAATGTCTTAAAGTGTTTTGGATCGCTATGCAGAGCTTCATCCATGTTCACTTTGTATTGCTTGATGAACCAGTTGATGATCGCTGTTGTTAAACCGCCCGCTTTAGCAGACGCCAGTTTACCAACTAAACGAGTCAGGCCATGTTGTGGGATCCAGTACTGCAATCCAACTTTAATCTTATCCATTGTATTAATTTTCCGATGCTAATAGTTTTTTGATGCTAGTCGTTTTTTGATGCTAGTCGTTTTTCGATGCTAACTGCTTTTCAATGTTATTTATCTTCAAAGAAAACGAGTTAATGACGGTTTAGGGCGCGAGATGTTACTTAAAATCGCGCAACTTGTCAGCAATCGTCAGTAAACGCACATGTTTGTTCACAATAATGCGATTATAGATCCGCTTTCTTACTTCGCGAGTACTGACGGTTATCTTTGTTGTCAGCCATTGTTTCAATAATGCGGTGGTAGCTAGCAAAACGTAAGCGGCTAATTTTTCCGTCCTCTACGGCTTCACGTAGGAGACATCCAGGATCGTCATTGTGCTTACAGTCACGGAACTTACAGCCACCTAGGTATGGCTTGAATTCAATGAAAGCATCAGTGACTTCATCTGGTTCTAAATGCCATAGGCCGAATTCACGTACCCCTGGGGAATCGATAAGATCACCACCAGAAGGGAAGTGATACAAACGCGCGGCTGTGGTGGTGTGTTGACCCAGTCCTGAGTTTTCAGAAACTGCACCTTCTTCAATGTCCAATGTTGGCATTAGTGCATTCACTACGCTGGATTTACCTACGCCAGATTGACCAACGAAAATGTTGATACGATCTTTCAGTTCAGCTTCCAACTCTTTGATGCCGTAACCCGACTCTTTACTCACGAACATGACTTTATAACCGATTTTCTCGTATATCTTCAGCGTTTCGCGGTATTCGCTAATTTGTTGCTCTGTCAGCAAGTCGACTTTATTGAGCACAACTAAAGGGGCAATATTCACTGTTTCAGAGGCGATCAAGTAGCGGTCGATGATATTAAGTGATAGCTCCGGTAGTACAGCTGAAACGATAACCATTTGGTCTACGTTCGCTGCAACCGGTTTTAGGCCGTCATAGTAGTCAGGGCGAGTTAGCATTGATGTTCTCGGCTCAACGGCTTCGACAACACCAGAGATGCCTGCCATTGACTCAAGCCCTGCGCGCCAAGTTACTTTGTCTCCGGAAACTAACGTTTCGATACTACGACGTAAGTTACAACGGTGAACTTCGTTGGTTTCAAGATCTTCGATATCAGCATGTTGACCAAAGCGCGTAATCACGAGTCCGCTTTTTGTTCCGCCAAGCATGTTCTCATCCCACTGGATAGAATCTTCTTTCTTGAGTCGCTTGTTCTGGTTGCTACGTACGCGACGCACCTGACCTTTGGTTAACTTCTTTTTTTTAGCCACAATTTTTCACTTAACACATCTAACTTGATGATTGAGGACTCAAACGGGATGTTATTGGTGCCACTGATTTCGATGGCCCTAAAGCTAGTTTGAGTATAGTTATTTGGGTATAGTACCTCTTTTATACATAAACAAATAGGCGACGCCTTATGTCCTTTAGCGATCAGAACCTTATTTGGGTTGATCTAGAGATGACAGGACTTGATCCTGAAACTCATAAAATTATTGAAATTGCTTCTATCGTTACCGATAGTGAGCTCAACATTCTGGCTGAAGGGCCTGTTTTGGCCATTCACCAACCTCAGAGTGAATTGGACAAGATGGATGAGTGGTGTACGACGACTCATACTGGCAGCGGTTTAGTAAAGAGAATTCAAGAAAGCACCGTTTCAGAGCAAGATGCAATTAAACAAACGATTGAGTTTCTTGAGAAGTGGGTACCGAAAGGTAAATCGCCTATTTGTGGTAACAGCATTGGCCAAGATCGTCGTTTCCTATACAAACACATGCCAGAGTTGGAAGAGTATTTCCACTACCGCTATGTCGACGTCAGCACTCTGAAAGAACTTGCGCGTCGTTGGAAACCTGAAGTACTCGATGGTTTTTCTAAATCAGGAAGCCACCTTGCGCTAGACGATATTCGAGAGTCGATTGCAGAGCTGCAGTACTACCGAAAAACAATCATTAGCATCTAATCTGAGTGAATGATCACGTTTATCTAACTTTTCAGGTACATACAGGGCATTTTTTTTGCAAATTAGTGTGCTTTTTCAGCAGTTGAGTAAAAACTTGCTGATTTTTGCATTAAGGACTTGCATCACAAAAAAATGCTCTTATAATTCGCAGCCCTGAACGGCGAAAGACGTTTTCAGATTGCGATACTAGCTCAGTTGGTAGAGCGCAACCTTGCCAAGGTTGAGGTCATCGGTTCGAACCCGATGTATCGCTCCAAATTCTCTCTTTTTAGAGAACAGTTTCATTGTCTTAAACAATGCATCCGGACGCGGGATGGAGCAGTTTGGTAGCTCGTCGGGCTCATAACCCGAAGGTCGTCGGTTCAAATCCGGCTCCCGCAACCACATTACAGTTGAACGTTGATTGATGCTTCTTAGCAGAAAGATGAACGGTTAGCTTATGCGATACTAGCTCAGTTGGTAGAGCGCAACCTTGCCAAGGTTGAGGTCATCGGTTCGAACCCGATGTATCGCTCCAATTTCTTTCTTAGGATTGATGTTGGGAATAGAGTCATTGTCTTAAACAATGCATCCGGACGCGGGATGGAGCAGTTTGGTAGCTCGTCGGGCTCATAACCCGAAGGTCGTCGGTTCAAATCCGGCTCCCGCAACCACATTACAGTTGAACGTTGATTGATGCTTCTTAGCAGAAAGATGAACGGTTAGCTTATGCGATACTAGCTCAGTTGGTAGAGCGCAACCTTGCCAAGGTTGAGGTCATCGGTTCGAACCCGATGTATCGCTCCAATTTCTTTCTTAGGATTGATGTTGGGAATAGAGTCATTGTCTTAAACAATGCATCCGGACGCGGGATGGAGCAGTTTGGTAGCTCGTCGGGCTCATAACCCGAAGGTCGTCGGTTCAAATCCGGCTCCCGCAACCACATTACAGTTGAACGTTGATTGATGCTTCTTAGCAGAAAGATGAACGGTTAGCTTATGCGATACTAGCTCAGTTGGTAGAGCGCAACCTTGCCAAGGTTGAGGTCATCGGTTCGAACCCGATGTATCGCTCCAATTTCTTTCTTAGGATTGATGTTGGGAATAGAGTCATTGTCTTAAACAATGCATCCGGACGCGGGATGGAGCAGTTTGGTAGCTCGTCGGGCTCATAACCCGAAGGTCGTCGGTTCAAATCCGGCTCCCGCAACCACATTACAGTTGAACGTTGATTGATGCTTCTTAGCAGAAAGATGAACGGTTAGCTTATGCGATACTAGCTCAGTTGGTAGAGCGCAACCTTGCCAAGGTTGAGGTCATCGGTTCGAACCCGATGTATCGCTCCAATTTCTTTCTTAGGATTGATGTTGGGAATAGAGTCATTGTCTTAAACAATGCATCCGGACGCGGGATGGAGCAGTTTGGTAGCTCGTCGGGCTCATAACCCGAAGGTCGTCGGTTCAAATCCGGCTCCCGCAACCACATTACAGTTGAACGTTGATTGATGCTTCTTAGCAGAAAGATGAACGGTTAGCTTATGCGATACTAGCTCAGTTGGTAGAGCGCAACCTTGCCAAGGTTGAGGTCATCGGTTCGAACCCGATGTATCGCTCCAATTTCTTTCTTAGGATTGATGTTGGGAATAGAGTCATTGTCTTAAACAATGCATCCGGACGCGGGATGGAGCAGTTTGGTAGCTCGTCGGGCTCATAACCCGAAGGTCGTCGGTTCAAATCCGGCTCCCGCAACCACATTACAGTTGAACGTTGATTGATGCTTCTTAGCAGAAAGATGAACGGTTAGCTTATGCGATACTAGCTCAGTTGGTAGAGCGCAACCTTGCCAAGGTTGAGGTCATCGGTTCGAACCCGATGTATCGCTCCAATTTCTTTCTTAGGATTGATGTTGGGAATAGAGTCATTGTCTTAAACAATGCATCCGGACGCGGGATGGAGCAGTTTGGTAGCTCGTCGGGCTCATAACCCGAAGGTCGTCGGTTCAAATCCGGCTCCCGCAACCACATTACAGTTGAACGTTAATTGATGCTTCTGAGCACACAAGATTAACGGTTAGCTCATGCGATACTAGCTCAGTTGGTAGAGCGCAACCTTGCCAAGGTTGAGGTCATCGGTTCGAACCCGATGTATCGCTCCAGTTTACTCTCAATGGTAAACAACACTCTTTAAACCACAGTGTTTAAAGACGACCTTACCGGTCACGCTCTTTCTTTAATGCTGCGAAGCATAATCCCCCAAAAAAGCAAATAATCCTCCATCATGGTGGATATTTTTTTGTCTTAAATTTTTCTTAGCAACTGGAATGCTAGTAAACATCAGGCCTCTGAAGCAGATACTTGAGGTTTTTCACATCTATAAACAGACTTATCCACAAATAACACTGTGTGGATAACTTGGTTGATAAAGTTATTTCAGACCTAATTCTTTATATATCTCAAAAAGATCTTTCTTTATTTCAATGCGTTAGTAAAACGCAGGGTTCTGTAACTTGTTGTTTTATATTGAGTTGTAGCTTGGCTTGAGATTGAGTTAAAGATCGTTAACTTGTTGTTTTTTGATCTTAATCATTTATGGGCTTTGTGTTTAACTTTACGCGGGTGTTGAAAGTTTACGAAATATTTTAATTTTTTCCACATTGCCAAAATTGAGAACAAGGTCAAACATTGTTCTAATATTATGTGCAACGGGTTGTCTTAAATATTGGACTATTTAGGTAGGTTAACTAGCCAATCGTTGGTTCCTAAAGGGCTAGGCGTCTCTTGGTAGGCCTTTCTCAACAATACGTATCAGTCGGTGCTTTTTGGTGGAGATTTTGCTGTTACCTTCTTGCACGCTGTTAGCGCTGGGTAACTGCTGTAGTTGTTTATCCAAAGCCCATTCAATGTGGACATCTAACATCTCATTTTGGCCTCGGTGTGATTCGAGTGCTTCAATAATACGTTGTTGAAAAGGTGCATTGCCCATTGAGACAAAAATATTACGTAACCACTGGGTGTGGCCGATACGTCTTATTGCGGAACCTTCCATTTTCTTTAGAAAGGTAGCTTCATCCCAGCTTGAAAGTGAAACGAGATCGGCCTCTTTGAAATCTTCTCTTCGGTGAAAGTCTGTTTGCTCTGTGATATCGGCATGACGGTTCCACGGGCAAACCAGTTGGCAATCATCACAGCCGTAGATTCGGTTACCAATGGCTTCTCTGTACTCTTCTGGTATAACGCCATCGTATTCAATGGTGAGATAAGAAATACACTTACGTGCATCGACAACACCGTCGGCGATAATGGCACCTGTTGGGCAAGATGTGATACATGCGGTACATTTCCCACATTCATTGACACTCGGTGTATCGACTGGCAGAGGAATGTTAACTAACAGCTCGCCTAGGAAAAACCAAGACCCAGCGTCTTTATCCAGAATTAAAGAGTGTTTACCAGTCCAGCCTAATCCAGCTTTTTGAGCCAATGGTCTTTCTAAAATAGGCGCTGAGTCGACGAAAGGGCGTGAGTCTAACCCCTCAACTTCTTTCTCAATTCTTTGCCCCAGCTTTTTCAATTGGTTACGGAACAATTTGTGATAATCGCGGCCTAAAGAATAACGGCTGATATAGCCTTGAGTGGTATCGCTGAGGTTGGATGCAAACTGAGCTTCTGGTGGTAGGTAATTCATTCTAGCGCTGATCACTCGAATGGTCCCTGGGTGAAGTTCATCTGGACGCGCACGCATCATTCCATGCCGAGCCATCCAATCCATTTCACCGTGGTTGCCAGCATCTAGCCATGCTTGCAGGGGCGCTTCGTGTTCAGTTAAGTCAACATCACAAATGCCCACTTTTTGAAAGCCGAGCTCTTTTCCCCAGATTTTAATTTTTTCAGCAAGATGGTCTAGATTCATGGCTTGATTCTTATAAAGATAAGGCTAATTAAAATTAGGTTCGGCAAAAATGGGGGCGGATCTTAACGGATCTTTGCGATATTAACCAGAACAGACGCGCTTTGATTCGTATTTTTTCATAGAACTTACACTTGAGTGCTTGTCTCCCAAAAGCATCACGGTTTACTATTCTTGTTCTTTTGATTTTTATATAGTCAACGATCGATTTTTAGAGAACGTATTCATGAGCACGAAACAATTTACTTTGAAAGATGAGCAAGCCACGATTCAACTAGGTACGGAGCTTTCAAATCTTTGCTCACAGCAAACAACCATCTATTTGCATGGTGATCTTGGCGCAGGAAAAACGACATTCAGTCGTGGCTTTGTAAAAGCACTTGGCCATCAAGGAAATGTAAAGAGCCCAACGTACACTCTAGTTGAACCTTACCAACTTGCAGATTGGCAGGTGTACCACTTTGACCTTTATCGCTTGGCCGATCCTGAAGAGTTAGAGTTCATGGGTATCCGTGATTACTTTACTCCAGACGCCATCTGTTTGGTTGAATGGCCTGAGAAAGGCTATGGGATGCTACCAGAAGCAGATTTGGACATTGATATTCGTTACCAAGACGATCACCGTATTGTTTCTTTAACCGCAAATAGTGAATACGGACAGCGCTTACTTAGTCAGTTGGAGTTATGTTGATTTCTAAACGCCTTTTTTCATCAGTAGCTGTAATGGCTGCTGTTTTTTCGTTACTGTTTTCTTCACTTGTTTCTGCAAACTCGCTGAAAGGGTTGAGGGTTTGGCCTTCACCTGAAGAAACTCGTGTGGTTATCGACCTTAAATCAGAAGCGGACTTTAGCTATTTTACTTTGAGTAGCCCGAGTCGATTAGTTGTCGATTTAAAACATACCAATCTTGCGACCAAGTTACCTGTTGTGGTGAAGGATAGTCCCGTTCTGTCGAAAGTTCGTAAGAGCTCCCCGCCAGACAAAAACACCTATCGCTTAGTTTTCGAGTTGAAGAAATCCTCTAAAGCTGATTTGTTTAAACTGAGCCCGACTCCTGGTGGTCAGTATGGGCACCGTTTGGTGATTGACTTCCCTCATGGTGCGACAAGCAAGGGAACAACAACATCGAAGCCGAGTCAGCCAACGGTCAGCAAAAATATTAATCAGGTTAAACGTCAGAAAGACATTCTGATTGTGATCGACCCTGGTCATGGTGGTGAGGATCCTGGCTCTATTGGTCCAAGTCGTAAGTATGAAAAGAATGCAACTCTGAGTATTTCTCGTAAGCTTGCTGCACAATTGAATGCGGTTCCTGGGATCAAAACTCGCATGACCCGTAATGCTGATTACTTTGTAAACCTTAACCGACGTGTTGCGATTGCTCGTGAAAATGAAGCTCACTTGTTTATCTCTATTCACGCGGATGCGTTTACGACTCCTCAACCACGAGGTGGTTCGGTGTTTGTGTTGAATACTCGACGCGCCAATACAGAGATCTCGCGCTGGATCGAGAACAAAGAGAAACAGTCTGAATTGCTCGGTGGTAGCGGTGCAGCTTTCACTGGCAATATTGATGACAAAAACGTAAACCAAACTCTGCTTGATTTGCAGTTCAGCCACTCACAGAAAGAGGGCTATAAGCTGGCAACGACTATTCTTTCTGAGATGGGTAAGGTCGCTAAGCTTCATAACAGCAAGCCAATCAATACAAGTTTGGCGGTATTACGTTCACCACAGATACCATCGGTATTGGTCGAGACGGGCTTTATTTCAAACCCGACCGAAGAGAAACTTCTTTTCCAACGTTCGCACCAAGACAAACTAGCGCGAGCAGTGACTAAGGCTGTGGTTAAGTATTTGAAGGCTAATCCTCCAGAAGGGATTATCTTGTCTAATGCAACGTCATCAACGGGTGGTGTGAGCCAACATAAAGTGTCTCGTGGTGAGTCTTTATCGGTGATTGCGAGCAAGTATGGCACGTCGACACAGACCTTGATGAAACTCAATAACCTAAAATCGAGCAGCCTAGCGATCGGTCAAGTACTTAAGATCCCAAGCAGCGCTTCAGGTTCATCATCAAGCAGTGCAGTGAAAACTAAGACCATAACCCACACGGTTAAGTCTGGAGAGTACCTAGGCAAGATAGCCAGCCGTTACAAAGTACGGGTTGCAGATATCAAACGTGAGAACCGCTTGAAGTCTGAAACCGTAAGAGTAGGACAGAAGCTACGTATTACGGTTGAAGTTAAAGACGTACCTCTGCGCAAACATAAAGTCGCAAGAGGAGACTACCTAGGTAAGATTGCTTCTAAATACGGTGTGAGCGTCAACAGCATTCGCCAAGCAAATAACCTACGGTCTGACAGCCTAGCGGTGGGTCAGGTGCTGATTATTCCGCACAAATAAGCCTTTTAACGCAGACATGTTTCCATCAATGGCAGTAAGGTAGCTATAAATATGACGATCAAAATACTGCCAGCTCGGTTAGCTAACCAAATCGCAGCGGGTGAGGTGGTAGAAAGACCAGCTTCTGTTGTGAAAGAGTTGGTTGAGAACAGTTTGGATTCAGGTGCCACTCGTATCGATATTGATATCGAGAAAGGTGGCGCCAAGATGATCCGAGTTCGTGACAACGGCAAGGGCATCGTTAAAGATGAGCTTGCCTTGGCGCTGAGTCGTCATGCTACCTCGAAGATCCATACTCTAGATGACCTCGAGGCGATCGTCAGCCTTGGTTTTCGTGGTGAAGCGCTCGCGAGTATCAGCTCTGTTGCACGCTTAACCATGACTTCACGCCCTGCGACTCAAGATCAAGCTTGGGCAGCGCACAGTGAAGGTCGTGATATGCAGGTGAAACTGCAGCCTGCCGCGCATCCTATTGGTACTTCGGTTGAGGTGTTGGACCTGTTCTTCAACACACCAGCACGCCGCAAGTTCTTACGCACTGAGAAAACCGAATTCACGCATATTGATGAGCTGCTTAAACGTATCGCATTGAGTCGCTTTGATGTGACGATAAACCTGCGCCATAACGGTAAGATGATTCGTCAGTACCGCGCTGCAAAAACACAAGTTCAAGCAGAAAAACGCATCGCTGCGGTATGTGGAAATCCTTTTGTTCGTCATATGCTGAAGATTGAGTTAGAGCATCAAGGTCTAAAACTGCATGGCTGGATCACCACGCCAGAAGGGGCAAGACAACAAAGCGATCTACAGTACTGCTATGTGAATGGCCGTATGATGCGTGACAAGCTGATCAATCATGCGATTCGTCAAAGCTATGAAACTAGCCTGCGCCCAGACCAATTTGCGACGTATGTGTTGTTTATTGAATTAGACCCGCATCAAGTAGATGTGAATGTTCATCCAGCAAAGCATGAAGTGCGCTTCCATCAAGCCCGCCTTGTACACGACTTTATCTACCAAGCGTTGAGTGATGGCTTAGCACAAAGCAAACAAATTGATGCAGCACCAATTAATCAATCCGCATTTCATCAATCAGAAGCCCCAAATTATCAGCAAGATAGTTCGATGTCTGAAACAGGGGATGTTGCGACTTTCTCTGAACCAGAAAGCACCGCGACGACTAATTCGGATCAAACACAGATCTCTGAGAGGCTGCGACATGCCATTGAGCAGACGCCAGCCTACCCAAGAAAAGCCGAATCTGAGCAGGTTTATGATAACCCTCAGTGCAGCGTTAATGATGCTGGGCAACACTATGGCTCTCCAGAAAACCGAGGTTCATCGTCTAGCAGAGATTCGTCCTCTAAAATAGATCCGTCGGCTCGCGAAACCAGTTTTACAGGTTCTCCTCGTCAAGAGTGGACTGAGTCTCGACCTGCTCCGAGAAAAGAAAAAGAACCCAACCAACATCATGCCGAGCCAGCGCCTTCAAAGCGCGAAGTCAAAGCCTATAAAGAGCTGTTGAAAACGCCAGATTTTGATGTTCAAGTTGTAGCTCCATTATCTTCTCAAGAGCATGTGGCACCAGTACAAACCAGAGATAACATAGACAATATAGAAACTAAACCTGCTCAACAGAGTCCTGTTTATTCAAAGCCAAGAGCGCCTGTGACGGACTTGGGCAAAGCAGTCTCGGTAGTAGAACGCCAATATTTGGTGATGGGAAACAAAAACGGCAGCGTATTGGTGTCTTTAGCCAAAGCGGAATTACTACGTGTGATTGGCCAACTTGATACTCGAGAAGGGGCGTTAAAAAGCCAGCCGCTGTTGGTGCCTTTATCAATCAAATTGGGCGCTGATTTAGTCGGTGTCGCTAAGGCGCTAAGGCCAATGCTGTCCGTGCTTGGTATCGAGCTTAAAGCTAGGAATAACGAAGCGATAATGGTGATGGGAGTTCCTTCTCCTCTGAGGCAGCAAAACTTACAAATTTTGATCCCAGATCTGTTATCGTACGCGGCTTCAATAAACGCTCAGGTCTCGGAAACTCAAGGTCACAGCTTTTCTAACGATACGTTGCCATTACTGGTTAACTGGATCGGGATTCAAACTGCACAAGTAAAAAGCGACTACACTTTATCTGAAGCTGTTCAACTAGTTGGGGAACTTGAACAACTTTGGCATGGTCTACTTCCATTAGATGATCCAGAATTTGTTAATCCTATCGACTTTTCAGCGACCATCGCGGCTTTTATGGCTTAGTCGTTGATCGATTTAAAGACTTAAGTTTATTTACGGTTTAACTTTTTGCGACGACATTGATCTTCGCAACGATACGTATTTTTGCGACAAGAAAGCCCTTTGCTATAAAGCGCTATAACAGAGAAACCAATACAAAATATCATGACTGAAAAATTACCTTTAGCGTTGTTTTTAATGGGCCCAACGGCATCAGGAAAAACAGATTTAGCTATCCGCTTACGTCAGAAGTATCCGGTAGAGATCATCAGTGTCGATTCGGCATTGGTCTACAAAGACATGGATATCGGCACCGCTAAACCGGATGCGGAAGAGCTTGCGCTCGCGCCTCATCGCTTGATTGATATTCTTGATCCAAGCGAAGCGTATTCTGCGGCAGATTTTCGTCGTGATGCGATCAATGAAATGAATGCCATTGTAGCGGAAGGCAAAATCCCGCTACTTGTTGGTGGCACAATGCTTTACTACAAGGCATTGTTGGAAGGTTTATCGCCGCTACCAGCAGCGGATCAAGAGATTCGTAAGCAGATTGAAGCGGAGTCTATTGAACAGGGTTGGCAGGCATTGCACGATCAATTAAGAGAGATAGATCCCGTATCCGCTGAAAGAATACACCCAAATGATCCACAAAGGCTTTCAAGGGCATTGGAAGTTTACCGAATTTCGGGTAAAACATTAACAGAGCTAACTCAAACGAAAGGCGATAGCCTGCCATTTCGTGTAAAACAATTTGCAATAGCTCCCAAGGAAAGGAAAGAACTCCATCGCCGCATTGAGCTGCGTTTCGAAAAGATGATAGAAGCGGGTTTTGAAGATGAAATGAAGGCGTTGTACGCCAGAGAAGATCTTCATCCTGAACTGCCATCGATCCGATGCGTTGGTTATAGGCAGATGTGGGATTATTTAGATGGGAATTGTGATTTAGACGAAGCGGTTTTCCGTGGTGTCTGTGCAACCCGTCAATTGGCCAAGCGACAAATCACCTGGTTACGCAGTTGGGATGATTTAACTTGGTTAGATAGCGAAAACATTGAACACGCGTTAGAAACTCTTTCAGATGCAATAGCATCTGATTAGTATTGCTGTGTATAATGTGATCGCTTTTGCGTGAATATACTCTGGAAAGGATCAGTTATTGAGGCTTTTAAAAATCACAGCCTTTCAATAACAACGGAGTTTTTTTATTCGTTTAGCTCAGATGCAAAGGCCGCACCTTTTTGTGCACCACTAGCTAAATAATTACAACAAAATATAAATAAGGAAAATAAAATGGCTAAGGGGCAATCGCTACAAGACCCATTCCTAAATGCACTCCGTCGTGAGCGCATTCCAGTCTCTATCTATCTTGTTAACGGCATCAAGCTGCAAGGTCAGATCGAGTCTTTCGATCAATTCGTGATCTTATTGAAGAACACAGTAAACCAAATGGTTTACAAGCATGCGATCTCTACTGTGGTTCCTGCTCGTGCAGTTAGTCACCACAGCGGCGAGCAACGTGCGCCATCTGATCGTCCAGAGAAGACTGAAGATTAATCGTTCAAATAATACAGCTTGCGCTGTAATAAGGAGTTGGTTGCTTGTTTGACCGTTATGAATCCGGCGAGCGAGCCGTACTTGTTCATATCAACTTCACGCAAGAGGGAGAATGGGAAGACCTAAGCGAGTGTGAAATGCTGGTCTCCTCAGCGGGGGTAGAAACGCTACAAGTGATTACTGGTAGCCGACAATCCCCACTCCCTAAATACTACGTTGGAGAAGGTAAAGCCCTAGAAATCGCACAAGCTGTTCAGCTGACCGGTGCTGAAATTGTGATTTTTAACCACTCCCTCTCTCCTGCCCAAGAGCGCAACCTCGAGCAATTGTGTAAATGTCGTGTGATTGATCGCACGGGTTTGATCTTAGATATTTTTGCACAACGTGCGCGAACTCATGAAGGTAAGCTACAAGTTGAGCTCGCTCAGCTTCGTCATATCTCTACCCGATTGATTCGTGGTTGGACTCACCTTGAAAGGCAGAAAGGTGGTATTGGTCTTCGTGGTCCAGGTGAAACTCAACTGGAAACCGATCGACGTTTGTTGCGTGACCGTATAAAAGCGATATTACGTCGTTTAGCGAAAGTGGCTAAGCAGCGTGAACAAGGACGACGTGCTCGTAATCGAGCTGAAATCCCAACAATTTCTTTGGTTGGTTATACCAACGCAGGGAAATCAACACTTTTCAATCGAATCACTAGTGCAGGTGTTTATGCGGCAGACCAACTGTTTGCAACCCTAGACCCAACACTACGTAAGATTGAATTGGCAGATGTCGGGCCTGCAATTCTCGCAGATACCGTAGGTTTTATCCGTCATCTACCGCACGATCTGGTCGCTGCGTTCAAGGCTACGTTACAAGAGACGCAGGAAGCTGACATTTTGTTACATGTTGTTGATGCCAGTGATGACCGCTTTCGTGAGAACATTCAGGCTGTTCATGAAGTATTAGAAGAAATCGATGCTCATGAAGTGCCAACCCTTGTAGTCATGAACAAAATTGACTGCATGGAAGACCAAAAACCTCGAATTGAAAGAGACGAAGAGGGCGCACCTCGCGCTGTTTGGGTTTCTGCAATGGAAGGAGAAGGTATTGAACTGCTGTTTGAAGCTTTAACTGAGCGTTTAGCGAGTCAGATGGTTCAATTCCGGTTGTGTATTCCACATCAACATCAGGGCCGTATTCGCAGCTTATTCTTTGAGATGAAATGTATTCAACAGGAAGAGTATGATGAAAATGGTAACTTGTTGATAGATATCCGAATGCAACAAATAGATTGGTCTAAACTTGAAAAAAGAGAAGGGGCGCTCTTAGGTGACTTTATCGTTACCAAAGAGACTGCTACAGTATAACGTCATATCAAATGATGGAGCTTTCTAATGGCGTGGAATGAGCCTGGAAATAACAACAACGGCGATAATAACGGCCGCGATAATGACCCTTGGGGTAAGAACAATAATCGCGGCGGCCGAGATCAAGGACCGCCAGACTTAGACGAAGTGTTTAGTAAACTAAGTCAAAAGTTAGGTGGCAAGTTTGGTAAAAAAGGTGGCAACGGTAACGGGCCATCTATTGGTGGTGGCGGTGCGATTGGCTTTGGTGTCATTGCTGTCATTGCGATTGCTATCTGGTTCTTCGCTGGTTTCTACACCGTTGGCGAAGCAGAAAGAGCAGTAGTACTTCGACTGGGTCAGTTCGACCGTATCGAGGAACCTGGTCTTAACTGGCACCCACGCTTTATCGATGAAATCAAAGATGAGCAACTGGTAAACGTTCAAGCGATTCGTTCTCTACGTGCTGCTGGCACGATGCTAACGAAAGATGAAAACGTTGTGACCGTTGAAATGGGTGTTCAATACCGTGTTTCTGACCCATACAAGTACTTGTATCGTGTAACGAATGCAGACGATAGTTTACGCCAAGCAACCGATTCTGCGCTTCGTGCGGTAATTGGTGACTCACTAATGGATAGTATCCTAACAAGTGGTCGTCAGGAGATTCGTCAAAGCACTCAAGAAACGTTGAACCGTATTATTGATAGCTACGACATGGGTATTCTGATTGTTGACGTGAACTTCCAGTCAGCACGTCCACCTGAGCAAGTGAAAGATGCATTTGATGATGCTATTGCGGCTCGTGAGGATGAAGAGCGTTTTGAACGTGAAGCTGAAGCATACCGAAATGACATTCTTCCTAAAGCAACAGGTCGTGCTGAGCGTTTGAAGAAAGAAGCGGTGGGTTACTCAGAGCGCACAGTGAATGGTGCTCTAGGTCAAGTGGCTCAGTTCGAGAAACTGCTACCTGAATACCAAGCAGCTCCTGAAGTAACACGTAACCGTATGTACCTAGATACAATGGAAAAAGTGTACTCAAGCACATCTAAAGTTCTGATTGATTCAGAATCAAGTGGTAACTTGTTATACCTACCAATTGATAAGCTAGGCGCTCAAGGTGAAGGTCAGTCGGGTAAACGCTCGACAAAAGCTCCTTCAACTTACGATAACATTGAGTTAGAAACCCAAGCGGATCCAAAGCCTAGTTCTCAAACTCGTTCAGACAGTTCACGTCAAGGGAGATACTAATAATGCGTAAATTAATGATCCCTGTATTGGTTGTGACGATTGCCCTTCTATTGATGTCATTATTTGTGATTCAAGAAGGCGAGCGTGGCATGGTAATTCGTTTTGGTCGAGTTCTCGATGACAACGGCGTATCACGAATCTATGAACCAGGCCTGCACTTTAAACTGCCTCTGTTTGATCGCGTAAAAGTACTTGATGCTCGTATTCAAACGATGGATGGTCGTTCTGACCGTTTCGTAACATCAGAGAAAAAAGACGTTCTAATTGATACCTACGCAAAATGGCGTATTGCTGATTTTGGACGTTTTTATCTGAGTACGGGCGGTGGCAATATCATGACGGCAGAAGCACTTCTTGAGCGTAAAGTGACAGATGTTCTTCGTTCTGAAATTGGTTCTCGTGAAATTAAGCAGATCGTGTCAGGCCCTCGTAATAAGGACATCCTGCCAGACTCTGCTGATAGCGAAGTCGTCACAACGGTAGCGGCTGCAGAAGCACTAGAAGTTGATGGCGAACGCGATAAGATCATGGAAAACGTTTTGTCTGGAACGGCAGAAAGTGCGATGGCTGATTTAGGTGTTGAAGTTGTTGATTTCCGAATGAAGAAGATTAACCTTCCTGACGAAATTAGTGAATCTATCTACCGCCGTATGCGTGCAGAACGTGAGTCGGTTGCTCGTAGACACCGTTCACAAGGTCGTGAGAAAGCGGAAGTTATCCGTGCTCAAGCTGAGCTAGAAGTAGCGACTGTTCTTGCTGAAGCTGACCGTACTGCTCGAGTGACTCGTGGTGATGCTGATGCAGAAGCTGCGAAGATCTACTCTGATGCATTTAGCAAAGACCCTGAGTTCTATGGCTTCATGCGTTCACTGCAAGCTTATGAGACATCATTTAGCGATAAGAGCGACATTCTAGTATTGGATCCGAAGACAGACTTCTTCCGATACATGAATCAATCAAGCGGTGTACCAGCAGCAAAATAAGCTGATTCGTTAGTTCATTAATTAGCGAAGTACCTAAAAATCAAAAGGCTCCCATTATGGGAGCCTTTTTGTTTTCTATTCGTTGAAGACTGACCATTGAATCTTCAAGAGAAGTCGAGCAACAGCTCCGTACTTTAGAAACCTAACGGTAGGTCATGAAAGCGATAACGGCACCGGCAACCACAAGACAGCCACCTATACGGCGTAGTTGAGCGTCTGGCTGCTGGCTTAACTGAGCAACCATGTTTCTCCAGCCATTGGGTGCAATCAAGGGACCAAGCCCTTCTACGATAAGAACAAGCCCGATTGCGAGCCAGATAGAATTAGACATGTTGCTGCCTTTAGTCTGTAAAAAGATAATAATATCAGCATCTTTACGGATCTTCGCGATGTCATTGCAAATTTGCTTGGCGTTAGCTTTAACAATTATGAACAAAAAATGACTGCAAGAAATGTGATTCGGTGCTAGAATCCATTTTTAATTAGCAACAGAAATTGGAAAGATGGGAAATAACGTAGTCGTTCTAGGCACCCAATGGGGTGATGAAGGTAAAGGTAAAATCGTTGACCTTTTAACTGAAGATGCAAAATACGTGGTTCGCTACCAAGGCGGTCACAATGCAGGTCACACACTTGTAATTGACGGTGAAAAAACCGTTCTTCACTTAATTCCATCAGGTATCCTACGCAATAACGTTAAATGTGTTATTGGCAACGGTGTAGTATTATCGCCTGACGCACTTCTTAAAGAAATGAAACCTCTTGAAGATCGCGGTATCCCAGTACGTGAGCGTCTTTTCATCTCTGAAGCTTGTCCTCTAATTCTTCCGTACCACATTGCTATCGACAACGCGCGTGAAATCGCTCGTGGCGCTAAAGCTATCGGTACAACAGGTCGTGGTATCGGCCCTGCTTACGAAGATAAAGTTGCTCGTCGCGGTCTACGCGTTGGTGACCTTTTCGATAAAGAAGCATTTGCTGAGAAGCTAAAAGAAGTTATGGAATTCCACAACTTCCAACTAGAGCATTTCTACAAAGCTGAAACAGTAAGCTACGAAGAAGTTCTTGAGCAAGCGATGAGCTACGCAGACATGTTAACTGCGATGGTTATCGACGTAACTGACGAACTAGACGCAGCACGTAAGCGCGGCGACAAGATCATGTTCGAAGGTGCTCAAGGTACGCTACTAGATATCGACCACGGTACTTACCCATACGTAACGTCTTCTAACACGACTGCTGGTGGTGTTGCTGCAGGTTCTGGTTTCGGTCCTCGTCACATCGGTTACATCCTTGGTATTACTAAGGCTTACTGTACTCGTGTTGGTTCAGGTCCATTCCCAACTGAGCTATACGATGGCCTTGAGAAGCAAGACCCAGTTGGTAAGCACCTAGGCGATGTTGGTCACGAGTTTGGCGCAACGACTGGTCGTCTACGTCGTACAGGTTGGTTCGATGCTGTCGCTATGCGTCGTGCAATCCAAATCAACTCTCTATCTGGTATCTGTCTAACTAAACTAGACGTTCTAGATGGCCTAGAAGAACTAAAAATCTGTACTGGTTACAAGATGAAAGATGGTTCTATCCTAGAAGTTTCTCCAATGGCTGCTGAGTCATTCGAAGAAGCGACGCCAATCTACGAAACAATGCCAGGTTGGTCTGAAAACACATTTGGTGCTAAATCTATCGACGCGCTTCCACAAGCTGCTCTAGATTACATCAAGCGTATCGAAGACCTAACTGGTGTTCCAATTGATATCGTATCAACTGGCCCAGATCGTAACGAAACTATCATCAAGGTTCACCCATACGGCGCATAATGCCTACTGAGTGATTACCACAGCACTAACATTGCTTTGATAATTAAAGTGCTCTGATAATGAAATAGTTTTCTAAAAGCCGACTTTGTTAAGTCGGCTTTTTAATACCTGTAATTTAGCCACTCACTCTTTGATGGTGATCTTTTAAGCGTCATCAGGCAAAATATTGCCCATTAGCGGCAAGTTTTGTCTAAAGGCATCAAGGTTGTTGCCGATACAGATATCATGGAAAGTGAAGTTCACCCTATTTTTGGCGTCTACCTCGGTAGCCAATAAGAAATAGATAACTTTAGCGACAGATAATTGAGTGCAGGTATGAAGCTACAAATTGTGGCAGCTTCATTAATAATGGCGCTGAGCTCACCCTTGAGTCATGCAAATTTGGCTGATGTGGGAGAGCCCGTTCCAATATATACAGAAGCTGAACTGATTAAATTAATCGAAAATAATCGACATCTAGAGCGTGTGAAATCGGATAAGTGCCAGCTAGTAGAAGATATCGTTGCTCGTGCAACGCGTATTAGCTTGCCTTCTTATGAGTTTTTATACGGTGATATGCTGGCGTGGGGTGTGTGTGTTCCACAAGATGTAGAGCTTGGTCTTTACTATATGGAAAACGCAGCGCATCAAGGTTTACCCGCAGCACTAGAGCAACTGGGTCGTTATTATTCTAGTGGAACCTTGGTTCAACAAGACAAAGAGCGTGCAATTCCGTACCTACGTGAAGCGGCCTCTATGGGTAATCTAAGTGCAAGCATTCACTTAGCGGAACTCTTGCTGCGTGATTACGGTAGCCCGTTAGATTATGAAGATGCTTACCGCTGGTTATACAACTCGGTGACCGCGGATGATAGGCAACACAAACGTATTACTGTGCTTCGAAGCGGTTTGGAGCGGAGAATGCCAGACAATATTATTGCTCGAGCAAAACGCCGAGATGTGTTCTGGTAACTACGAATATAAATTAAGGTTGATGGCAAACGACTGCACTCGTTAATCATTTGTCTTGATATAGAAAGATATCGATATAAAAAGACCGCATAGGTAAATACCTATGCGGTCTTTTTTGATCTGAACGGAAAACCGTTTATCTCATTCGATGACGTTATTGAACAACTTCACCAGATTCAATCACCGTCTTACGGACGATTTTGGTAAAATCGAGCGCTTCTTGACGAATCTTGTCTTCATCGACGGTTAGCATGTCGCGATCTTGCATGATGATCTTACCATCAACGATGGTGTGGCGAACATTGCCAGAGTTAGCAGAGTAAACTAAAGCTGAGTATGGGTTGTATACCGGAACCATGTTCGGCGCTTTTGTGTCGATCACTATGATGTCGGCAAGCTTGCCTGCTTCAATAGATCCGATCTTATCTTCCATATGTAGCGCTCTTGCTGCACCCATTGTCGCCATGTCGATCACTTTGATCGGAGGCATTGCTGCACGATCTTTGTTTACTAGCTTGTGAACTTTAGCCACTTGGTTGAACTCATCAATGGTGCTTAATGTGTTACCAGACATCGGCCCATCGGTACCTAAACCGATACGTACATTCTCGTCGTACATCTTAAGGGCAGGGGATACGCCTTTCGCTGATTTGATATTGGCACTCATGTTATGAGCTACGCCCATGTCTGATTTCTTCACGAGTTCGATATCATGGTCATCCACTAGGATCATGTGCGCGCCAACAAGGTTTTTGTTTAATGCGCCAATGCTGTCCATGTATTGAACCGGTGATAGCCCATCTGAACGCTCTGCGATTTTTTCTTCTTCACGGTGTGATTCTGCAAGGTGAATCATCACTGGCACATCTAACTCTAAAGACAGTTTAGAAATTTTCTGCAGGATCTCCGTCGTATTTGTGTAAGGTGCGTGTGGAGCAAAGGCAGGTGTGATACGCGGGTGGTCTTTGTATTCTTCAATGAAGTTCAAGGCGTATTTGATGCCTTCTTCTGCATTGGCTGCATCGGCGACTGGGAACTTAATAACGGTTTCACCAAGAATGGCACGCATACCGATCTCATCGACGGTTTTCGCTACTTCATCTTCAAAGTAGTACATGTCGGCGTAAGTCGTGACACCGCCCTTTACCATTTCGACATTACCTAGGTTAGCACCAATACGTACCATGTCGCGTGAGACCAGTTTCTTCTCTAATGGGAAAATGTAGCGGTGAAGACGGTCGGGCACATCATCAGCTAGTGAGCGGAAAACTGTCATTGATACGTGCGTATGAGTATTGATGAGACCCGGCATCACGATATCACCATCAACATCTAATACTTGTTTAGCTTTATACTGCTTCTCTAGTGAAGCATCACCAACAGCGATGATTTTATTGTCTTTTACAACAACTGTACCGCTTTCATAAACCGTTTTATCTTGGTTCATGGTAAGAACCATAGCGTCGGTAATCATCAGGTCAGCTTTTTCCATCGCTGAACTCGCGAGTGGGAATAGAGCTAGGCTTGCCATTGCTGAAGCCAGTAGGGTGCGTTTTAGTTTCATATCAATACTCAGAACAGGTGTTGGTAAAGTTCGTGGATAATAGTGTATTTCATTCATGGCGCAAACGTTTGTTTTATCGTTTGCTTAAAATTCTGATGGTAGTCTGTAGCTATGAAGCGATGTTTCATAAAATGAAGAAATGTATCAATCTGAGGTTATTTTGGGCTTTTCCAAAGCATATCTGTAGGTTACCCCTAGCATCAGATATACTAGGGGTATATATATTCCTTGCTTAAGCAGGCCCGCCTATGTCAAAAAACACACCGATGCCAGAAAATACGACCGCTACAACCAATGTTGATCCTTTCGCAGACCGAGAGTCTAAAAATTACGAAAACCCAGTTCCAAGCAGAGAGTTCATTATTTCGTTTCTAACAGAAGCGAATATTCCAATGAACCGTAACGATTTATTCGAAGCTTTGGGTCTTGCTGGAGAGGAACAGTATGAAGGGCTGCGTCGTCGTTTACGTGCAATGGAACGTGATGGACAGCTTATCTTTACTCGTCGTCAGTGCTACGCATTGCCAGAGAAGATGGAGCTGATTAAAGGCTATGTGATTGGTCATAAAGACGGTCATGGTTGGGTTCGCCCAGACGGAAGTGTTGGTAAAGACAATGATATCTTGCTGCCCCATCATCAGATGAAAACCATCATGCACGGTGATTACGTCTTGGCTCAACCTACAGACAATAGTAAGCGTGGTCGTCGTGAAGGGCGTTTGGTTCGTGTTCTTGAAGAGCGTAAAACACCACTAGTAGGTCGCTTCTTCTTAGAGTACGGCCATTCTTATGTGGTTGCTGATGATTCACGTATTAGTCACGACATCCAAATCCCAACTGAGCATAAAGGCGGTGCTCGAATGGGTAATGTGGTTGTGATTGAAATTACGGATCGTGGTGGTCGTTCTCGTAACATGATGGGTAAAGTGACCGAAGTTCTTGGTGAGAACATGGCTCCGGGTATGGAAACGCAGATCGCGATCCGTACTCACCAGATCCCACAAGAGTGGCCTGAAGCGGTAGATAAGCAAATCGAAAACCTAGGCGAACATGTTCCTGAAGAAGCAAAAGAAGGACGTGTTGATCTACGCAAACTACCATTGGTTACCATTGATGGCGAAGATGCGCGTGATTTCGATGATGCGGTTTACTGTGAAGCGAAGAAAGGCGGCGGCTGGCGTCTATGGGTAGCGATTGCTGACGTAAGTTACTACGTTCGCCCAGATACAGCGCTAGACAAAGAAGCGATTAACCGTGGTAATTCGGTATACTTCCCGTCACAAGTTGTACCAATGCTACCAGAAGTACTTTCAAATGGTTTGTGTTCATTGAACCCTCAAGTCGACCGTTTATGTATGGTGTGTGAGATGACTATCTCAGACAAAGGGAAACTGTCGGGCTACAAGCACTACGAAGCGGTAATGAATTCTCATGCTCGTCTTACTTATAACAAAGTGGGCGCGATCTTAGATGGCAATGAAGAATTGCGTGAGCGTTACGAGCCTGAAGTACCACATCTTGAAGAGCTTCATAAGATGTACAAGGTGCTTAAGAAAACGCGTGACGAACGTGGTGCGATTGAATTTGAAACGGTAGAAACCAAGTTTATCTTCAATGCGGATCGTAAGATTGACCGTATTGAGCCTGTAATCCGCAACGATGCACACAAGATCATCGAAGAATGTATGATTCTTGCAAATATCGCATCGGCGTCTTACGTAGAAAAAGCCAAAGAGCCTGCTCTATACCGTGTTCATGATACTCCGGGTGAAGAGCGCTTAATGGGCTTCAAGAGCTTCTTAAGTGAATTAGGTTTAACACTGGAAGGTGGTTTGTCGCCATCTCCGGTAGACTATGCACAACTGATGCAGCAGATTAATGAACGTGAAGATCGTGAGTTAATCCAAACTATGCTGCTGCGCTCTATGAAGCAAGCGGTATACAACGCGGATAATGCGGGTCACTTTGGTTTAGCTCTTAAACGCTATGCTCACTTTACCTCGCCAATTCGTCGTTACCCAGATTTGTTATTGCACCGTGCGATTAAGTACCTTATTGCGAAAGAAGAAGGTCGTAACAGCGAACGTTGGACGCCAACCGGTGGTTACCACTACACTTTCGATGATATGGATTTCTACGGCGAGCAGTGTTCAATGACTGAGCGTCGTGCTGATGATGCTACACGTGAAGTGAACGACTGGCTGAAATGTGAATACATGCAAGACCATGTCGGTGAAGTGATGGATGGCGTGATTGCCAACGTGACTGGCTTCGGTTTCTTTGTGCGTCTAACTGAACTGCACATCGATGGTCTGGTACATATTTCCGCGCTAGCGAATGACTACTATCAATTTGATGCTGTTGGTCAGCGTTTGGTTGGTGAAAGCTCAGGTAATATCTACCGCTTGGGTGATTCGGTTAAAGTGAAGGTTTCGGCGGTTAACTTAGAAACTCGTCAAATCGACTTTGATTTAGAAGACACCGATCGTCAGCCGCGTGGTAAAGGTAAAACAGCCAAGAAGCGTGCAGCTGAAGCGATGAAAAAGGCGAAAAGCAAGAAGCGTTCAGCGGTGAAGAGCAATAAGCCGGGTGTACCTGCAACGCCTTTAGTTGAACCAACTAAACGACCTGATGGAAGTAGCGAAAGCTCAGCTAAGAAGAAAAAGCCAGCGAATAAAACCGGTGCTGCTAAAGCTCGTGCTAAGAAAAAGCGCGCAGCAAGCCGTAAGCCAAAGGCTGATAAGTCTTAAGTTGTCGTTTTACCATGACAGCAAGGCTTTACGTCTAACGAATTTAAATGCGAGAGTATCAGGCGGAAGATGCATGCTCTCGGAATAAACAACACAGAGATGGGTGCATCGGGTTTGATGCCATTCATCTCTGAGCAATAAGAGTAACCAGAGACAATGAGTAACGAATTTATTTACGGTATTCACGCGGTGAAAGCCGTACTAGAAAAAGATCCAGCGCGCTTTATTGAAGCGTACGTGCTTAAAGGTCGTCAAGATGATCGCCTTCTTCCATTACTGAATCAACTGCAGCAATTTGGCGTGTCGATTCAGCAAATGGGCCGTAAGCCGCTTGATGAAAAAGCACAGGGTGCAAATCACCAAGGTCTTATTGCTAAGGTGAAGCCTGCTAAGCAGCTTAATGAAACACACCTAGATGATATCCTTGCGCAGCACGAACAACCTCTGCTGTTGGTTCTAGACGGCGTAACAGATCCTCACAACCTAGGTGCTTGCTTACGTAATGCAGATGCCGCAGGTGTAGCCGCTGTTATCGTACCTAAAGACCGCTCTTCGCCGCTAACAGCGACCGTGAGTAAGGTTGCTTGTGGCGCAGCAGAAACGGTTCCGCTAGTACGAGTGACTAACCTGGCTCGTACAATGCGTGCACTGCAAGAGCAAGGCGTATGGTTTGTGGGTACGGCAGGTGAAGCAACGCATGATATCTATCAAGCGAAGCTAACGGGTCCTCTTGCGGTAGTTATGGGGGCAGAAGGTGACGGTATGCGTCGTCTAACTCGTGAAACCTGTGATGACCTGATTAAGATTCCAATGTCAGGTAGCGTGTCGAGCCTGAACGTTTCAGTGGCTTCTGGTATTTGTTTATTTGAAGCTGTACGTCAGCGTCTAGCTCAGTAACGTTCGACTTAACAAAGCCTAAACGACTTAAGTCTATGAATTTATTAACGCTCACCACTTGCTGGTGGGCGTTTCTTTTTAGGCAGTTATGACGGAGCCTATTGGTTTATCAGATGGCTAGATGGCGAAAGAAAAACTGTTTCATTATTCGCCAAATACCACTTGCTAATACCGGGTTCTTTCTATAATATTTGCCGTCCTTAAAACTCGGTCATTTTTCTTTAGTTCCTTGCTTCCCTTGGACGACCGAGCCTTTCGTGGAAGCTAATAATCCGTAAGGAGCAACCAAATGCGTCATTATGAAATCGTATTCATGGTTCACCCTGATCAAAGCGAGCAAGTTGCTGGCATGATCGAGCGTTACACTGGTTCAATCACTGAAGCTGGTGGTACTATCCACCGTCTAGAAGACTGGGGCCGCCGTCAAATGGCTTACCCAATCAACAAACTTCACAAAGCTCACTACGTTCTTATGAACGTTGAAGCTGGCCAAGAAGTGATGGACGAGCTAGAAACTGCTTTCCGTTTTAACGATGCAGTTCTACGTAACATGATCATGCGCACTAAAGGCGCTGTGACTGAGCAATCTATCATGCTTAAGCAAAAAGAAGAGCGTGCAGAGCGTGCTCCTCGTCGTGATGACCGTGAAGAACGTGCACCACGTCGTGAAGAAGAAGCTAAGCCAGAAGCTGCTGCTGAGTAATTCTTTTTTGGCCTTTTAGGTCATTAAATTTTATTCAACTCGTTTAGGTATTTCCACTACAAGCATTTGCTTACGCTTATTTATAAGCCTGTGTGAATACCGCATTATTAAATTTAGATCAGGAGATAGCCCATGGCTCGTTTCTTCCGTCGTCGTAAATTCTGCCGTTTTACTGCAGAAGGCGTACAAGAGATTGACTACAAAGACGTAGCAACTCTAAAAAACTACATCACTGAAGCTGGTAAAATTGTACCTAGCCGTATCACTGGTACAAGTGCTAAATACCAACGTCAGCTAGCTCGCGCTATCAAGCGTTCTCGTTACCTAGCTCTACTACCGTACACTGACAAGCATCAGTAATCGGTAATAGTTAATAATAGTTTAAGAGGACTAAGATAATGCAAGTTATTCTACTTGATAAAATCGGTAACCTAGGTGGCCTTGGCGACCAAGTAAACGTTAAATCTGGTTACGCTCGTAACTTCCTTATCCCACAGGGTAAAGTAGTTATGGCAACTAAAGAAAACGTTGCTATGTTCGAAACTCGTCGTGCTGAACTAGAAGCTAAAGTTGCTGAGCAACTAGCTGCTTGTGAAGCTCGTGCAGAGACAGTTAACACTCTAGAAGGCGTTACAATCGCTTCTAAAGCTGGTGACGAAGGCAAACTATTCGGTTCTATCGGTACTCGTGACATCGCTGACGCTATTACAGCGGCAGGTGTTGCAGTAGCTAAGAGCGAAGTACGCCTACCTGAAGGCGCTCTACGTAACATCGGTGAATTCGAAGTAAGCATCCAACTTCACTCTGAAGTTTTTGCTACTGCGAAAATCACGATCGTTGCTGAGTAATTTCAGTACCAAGACGAATTCTTTCTTTTGAAAGTTTTAAACACCAGCTTCGGCTGGTGTTTTTTTATGTCTGGAATATAGGAAACATAGGATGAGTTACAGTGGGTAAAAAGCCTACAGCGATCTATAAGCTATTTATCCTGCACAGGCCGTTCTCAAGGTTAGAAGTGGCGTTAAGATTAGAATTGGAAGAGCAGGTTAATAGACAGAACAGAGTCTTCTTTGCTTAATCCATCTGGTACCTTATCGTGGTACTGGCGAGAGTGAGCGATCTTCAGTGCGATATTATCAGTAATATCGTTGATGGCTTCTAATTCAGTATCAAATTTTAGGTTGCTGTGGCCAGACACTAATGTCACATCCGCCTTGAGTTGCAAATTCTTCAGCACTTGCCATGATGTGTTGACATTGCCACGGAATATGGCTTCTTCAACAATCTCAGGAAAGATGATTTCGTCATCATCTATCTCATCAATATTCGGTTCTTGGTAACGAAAACCAGGGCCCACTTCTACTTCCAAAACAAACTCTTCGGTATTAGAGAACTGATAACCCAAACCACTAGAAACGGTATAGTCCTTAAAATAAGCGCTATAACGTGAGTCGACACCTTTGAAGCTGCCGTAGAGGTAGGTTTTTGGGCTTAACTTATAGTCACTCTGAGCTGAGTAAGTCGATTGCCTTTTGTCTTCTTCACCATCTTTGTAGAGGTTGTAGTATTTCCATTCGCCACTGGTTCTATGACGGCCAGCCGTATACTCACCATTTAGGCGAGCATTTAGCGATCGAGAATCAGAATTACCAGTATGCGACTGATATCCAAATTCGACTTCAGTCTTTAGCGGGTTAGGCAGCTCTGTATCTGTCGGTGCGATATCCATATCTTTTTCAGGTGTTGGTGCAACGACAATCGGCTCAGCAGCAGGTTCTGGTACTACTATCGAGTCGAGGATTGCATCAACAGAGGCTTTAGCATCATCAGCTAAGGCCAGCGGAGTGCTCAGGAGACCAATACTCAGAATAGCAGTGCTCAGAGCCAATGATTTGGACACGCATACCTCTAGTTATACAGTGAATGAATGGAGGGATCGTAATGCTACCCTTGGTTAATTCCGTCAGCAATAGGTAAATTCTTACTGAAGAATAAAACAATCCCAGAGGATTGCATTACAAATGAATGTTCTTGGGTATAATGAACGATCATTATTAGTTATTGAGTGTAGTCATAGTGGATACCAGAAGTCAGAAATCAGCCAACGATCAGGTGGACGCCATCAAAGTCCCACCACATTCATTAGAAGCTGAGCAATCTGTTATCGGCGGTTTGTTGCTGGACAACGAACGCTGGGATACGGTTTCAGAAAAAGTCGTGAGTAAGGACTTTTATAGTCGCCCTCACCGTCTGATCTTCGAAGCAGTAAAAGATATCCTTGAAGAAAGTTCTCCTCTGGATCTTATTACACTCTCTGAACATTTAGAGTTGCGTGAGCAGCTCGAAGAAGTTGGCGGTTTTGCATACCTTGCCGACCTTGCTAAAAATACCCCAAGTGCGGCGAACATTAACGCTTACGCAGATATCGTGGCGCAACGTGCATTGGTTCGTAGCCTAATTGGTGTAGCGAATGAGATTGCCGATTCTGGTTATGACCCTCAAGGTCGTACATCGGAAGAGCTGGTTGATCTGGCTGAGAGTAAAGTATTTGCGATTGCGGAAGGCCGAGCGAGTGAAAACGAAGGTCCACAAAACGTTGATAGCATTCTAGAGAAGACTCTGGAACGTATCGAGATCCTATATAAAACGCCACAAGATGGTGTGACAGGTGTCGATACTGGCTTCAACGACCTCAATAAGAAAACAGCAGGCCTACAGGGTTCTGACTTAATCATTGTTGCTGCGCGTCCATCGATGGGTAAAACCACGTTTGCAATGAACCTGTGTGAAAACGCAGCCATGAAACAAGACAAGCCAGTGTTAATCTTCTCTCTTGAGATGCCAGCCGAACAGCTGATGATGCGTATGCTTGCGTCACTTTCTCGTGTAGACCAAACCAAGATTCGTACTGGTCAACTAGATGACGAAGATTGGGCTCGTATTTCTTCGAGTATGGGTATTCTTATGGATAAGAAGAATATGTATATTGATGATAGCTCGGGCTTAACACCAACAGAGGTACGTTCGCGTGCTCGACGTATCGCTCGCGAGCATGATGGCATCTCTATGATCATGATAGATTACCTTCAGTTGATGCGTGTACCTTCACTATCTGAAAACCGTACCTTAGAGATTGCTGAAATTTCGCGTTCCCTAAAAGCCCTTGCGAAAGAGTTGAACGTGCCGGTTGTTGCACTTTCTCAGCTTAACCGTTCCCTAGAGCAACGTGCTGATAAGCGCCCGGTAAACTCGGATTTGCGTGAATCTGGTTCTATCGAGCAAGATGCCGATTTGATCATGTTTATCTATCGTGATGAGGTTTATAACCCAGACAGTTCACTGAAAGGAATCGCAGAGATCATCCTTGGTAAGCAACGTAACGGTCCTATCGGTTCGGTTCGTTTGACATTCCAAGGTCAACACTCCCGATTTGATAACTATGCAGGTCCTGCATTTGATGATGAGTAAGTTAATGACTTATATGAAAGCAGCGACCGCGAGCATTGACCTCGGTGCATTGGAACACAATCTTCAACTGATTAAGTCTAAAGCACCTAACTGTAAAGTTATGTCGGTTGTGAAGGCGAATGGTTACGGCCATGGTCTATTACACATCGCTAAGCACTCTAAGAACTCAGATGCCTTCGGTGTCGCTCGTATTGAAGAGGCCTTACAACTTCGTGCTGGTGGCATTGTTAAACCTATTTTGTTGCTGGAAGGTTTTTACTCTTCGGGTGATTTACCTATCTTAGTGACTAATAACATCCAAACGGTCGTGCACTGTGAAGAGCAACTAAGTGCGCTAGAGAATGCGGAATTAGAAACACCGGTCGTGGTATGGCTAAAGGTAGACAGCGGTATGCATCGTTTAGGTGCCCGTCCTGAGCAGTACCAAAACTTTGTTGAGCGTTTGCATCAATGTGCGAATGTAGCTAAACCTCTTCGTTACATGAGCCACTTCGGTTGCGCTGATGAATTGGATAGAACAACTACCGTTGAACAGACTGAGCTTTTCTTATCTCTCACCGATGGTTGTGAAGGTGAGCGTTCACTTGCTGCCTCTGCTGGTTTATTAGCTTGGCCTGACAGCCACCTTGATTGGGTTCGTCCTGGTATCATCTCTTACGGCGTTTCGCCTTTTGCTGATAAATCAGCACAAGAGCTAGGCTTTAAGCCGGTGATGACCCTAACGTCACACCTGATTGCTGTTCGTGATGTTAAAGCCGGTGAAAGCGTTGGTTATGGCGGGAACTGGACCAGTGAGCGTGATACCAAGGTTGGTGTTATCGCGATAGGATATGGTGATGGCTATCCACGCACAGCACCTAACGGAACACCTGTGTTTGTAAACGGTAGAAAAGCACCGATTGCAGGCCGTGTCTCGATGGACATGTTAACGGTCGATCTCGGCCCTGATGCTGTAGATAAAGTCGGTGATGAAGCTACGTTATGGGGTAAAGACTTACCTTCGGAAGAAGTGGCTGAACATATCGGCACGATCGCTTACGAGCTCGTTACTAAGCTGACTTCGCGTGTGGCGATGGAGTATGTGAAGTAGCTATGGATTCAGTACAGTAAATGATGTTCAAGCGAATGACTCGACACCTAGTGATGTCAGCAATGGCGCTACTCGGTGTCAGCTTTTCTTCTTCAGCCCTTAGCGAAGAAAAAGACTCGGCCTTTGTCCCTTTCTACTTCAGCACCGAAACCATGGGTAATACTTTTGGGGTTGCTGGTGTCGCAAAGGGTGTTTGGCAGCCTCAAGCTGCTCTGTTTGGTATGGCGCTTTACTCAGATAAAGACAGCTATGTCGGTTTTCTATCAGCTTTTAATTTCGCCCTATCTGAGAACGTGTTGTTCAGTACTCAGATGTACCAAGCTCGTTTCAATGAAAATCCGTATTACATTGGCTCTCAAGGGGATAATGATTCATCGATTGATGATAAAACCATTGCCGATGGCTTAGAAGAAAACTACCAGTTTGAGTTTAAGTATTTGTTGCCTTGGGGCAATGTTGCCGAGCATGGTTTGTTAGGTGCGTTTCAACCCATCAAAGATGTGAACTTCGCTTCGCCAGTTGAGTCGGGTGTCAGCTCGATTATCTTTACGCCTTTTTATACTTCCCGTGAGTTGGAAGGTTTAAATAATACTGAAGAGGCGACGGGCTTTAGTTTAGCGTTTGATTGGGACAACCGTGATAGCACGCGTAACCCAACCAAAGGTTCTCATACCAATCTTGAGTTTACGACAGGTGCAGAAAGCTGGTCTAACGATGACCTGTGGTTAAAGTGGACGTTCCAAAACAGTCAGTACTTCGCATTAGGCCCTTTAGGCTATCTGTTTGACCAACAAGTCGTGGCTCTCGATTTCTATACCGCTGATACACCAACCTGGGATAACTGTTCTGTGCAGGATTGCGCGCGTCCACCTGAGACAGAACAGGCCAGACTTGGTGGATTGTATCGATTGAGAGGCTATACCAGTGGGCGTTACCACGGACGTTCTGCAGTTCATTATTCCGCGGAATACAGAGTCATCCCTGATTGGCAACCGTTAGGTGATATACCATTGATTAACTACTACGACTTGCCTTGGTGGCAATGGGTAGCGTTTGCTGAAGTAGGGCGCGTTGCTGATGAGTACGATATTAAAACGCTACATACGGACATGAAATGGAGTCTTGGTGGCGCGGTTCGCTTCCAAGTAGAAGGGATTGTTGTTCGTGCTGAATTAGCACGAGGCGGCGATGAAGGGACCTTTAGGGTCATGATAAACCAGCCCTTCTAAACTTTTCTGCCTACAGTAGGCCAAATGCTATTTTTATAAGAGTGGTCGTGGAAACACACCACTCTTTTTTATTAAGAAGATCTAGCTTTCAAGCAGTCTGCTCTCCCTGAATCGTAGCAATCACAGTTCGGCTTCCACCACAATCTCGGTGCTCACCTAAGTAAATGCCCTGCCATGTTCCTAAAGCTAAACGACCATCAGTGATGGGTATCGTCACACTGGTGCCAAGTGTTGATGCTTTAATGTGAGCTGACATATCATCATCGCCTTCATAGGTGTGTCTGTAGTAAGGGGCACGCTCGGGAATAAACTTATTGAAGTGCGATTCCATATCTGTACGGACGGTCGGGTCTGCGTTCTCATTTAACGTGAGACTGGCAGAGGTATGTTGAATAAAGAGATGTAATAAACCAACAGATAGAGAGTTGATATCGTGTATCTGTTGTTCAATTTCATCAGTAATGAGATGGAATCCACGCTTTCGTGCATTTAGGTGTATAGTCTTCTGAATCCACATACGCCATCCTTTATAATGTATTTGGAAAAAAAGTGGTTTAACGCTATCTTTTGAACTTGAATTTATCAGGCATCGCTCACATTTAATTATGTTAGAGCTAGAGTCTGTACCGATTCTTCTATCAGGAAATCTAATCCTGATTTATCTCAAGGTACGGCTCTTCATATACGGCATAATACGTCGTGAAAAAAAATTACAAAGAATCTTTCAGTGGTGACGCGGTTTGGTCATCATAGAAAAATATAAACTTTCGTCTAATCGGGGGTTCTATTCATCACTTAAGTGACGTTTAGAATAAAACCTACAGTAACATCGGGATAGATACCATGTTGAAAAATATCAACCCAACGCAAACACAAGCGTGGAAAGCTCTAACAGCACATTTTGAGTCT